>JAJYEA010000014.1 GCA_021790425.1 Thermoplasmata archaeon
GAGGTTCGAGTCCAGGTTTTCCAAGCCATGCGGCGGTCCGGTTGTCGACGTGTTGAACCATCTCGGAGCGACGCGCGCTCATGCGCGTGGCCCGAGGGGGACACGACGGGCCTGCAGGGATTCGAACTAGAAAGGGTTCGAACCCTTGTTTCCTCTACCCTGCGGGGCGGCTGGGCCCTCGAGAAACGGACTGAGCCATGGGACCCGGTCGCGATGATGGCTGAGAGCTTCACCTGACGCTGTCGCCACTTGCGGAGTATGCCTCGGAGGTGACTGCTATTTCGCGGCGCGAATGCAGGACTCTCGCCGTGGACTCCGCTCTCACCACAGGACGCGCCGGCCGGTAGACCCCCCTGGACAAAGAACGTGGGGGAGCCCACGCGGGGTCGAGTCAGGGAGGCCTCGAGTGACTCGCGACCATGTCGCATCCGTCGCGACAGTTGCCTTCGACAGGGACGCGGTTGAACGTGATCCCGGTCCGCGGTTCACCTGAAGTCACGCAACATCTAGGTAAGCTAGTCAACCTAGCCGACTCCATTCTAAAGGGGTATGTGTCACTCGGCAAGAGCACTCGGCAAGGCATCTCGGCAAGGTCGCCGCGCGGCCCCCGAGCCGTATGTATGCAACCCGACCGAGACCACCACTCCCGCTGTAGTTCAGCCAGCGACAGAGGGACTCCAACCGCGCCTTCCTCCCCCACGACCACCCCCCCACCTGTGTACCCCGACTGAGACCATGCGCGCGGCCGAGCGGGCGGCAGATGCCCCGCTCGGCCGCTTGTGGCCTTTCGCGGCGTGGCCCACCGTGCCGCGCGCGAGGTCCGCGTCGGAGGTGGGGGAGCCGCGAGGGCGGGACGAGCGCGGTCCCCCCCGAGCCTCCGAACGGAACGAAGCGGCCCGGAGGCGAGGTCGAACGGGGAGCGAGGCTCGGAGAGAGGCGAGGGGATGGAGGCGCGCCGAGCCCACGGTGGCGGGGGAGCTCCTGCCCCCCGCGAGACGCGGGAGGCGCCCGCTCCCGACGCCCGGAGCGCAGCGAAGCGTAGCGGAGGGCGGCCCCTGAGCGCCCCCGCACGGCGGAGGGGGTGACGCGAACGCGGGAGCCCGAGGGCTCGAACGGTGCGGACCGGGAGGAGGGGTTCGCGCTGGATCGCCCGCACCCCCCCGAGCTGAGCGAGGGGGGGGCAGGGGGGGCCGCCCACCCCTTCGGGGAAGAGACGGGCCTGAGGTGCGTTCGTGAGAAGGTATCTCTATGCGGCGGCCCCTGGTGGGTGGGGAGGGAGGAGGCGATGGCGTGGGGGCCCTTGACCGCGATCTGGGTCGCGGTGACGGTCGGGCTGGTGGGCGGCCTGCTCTACCTCGTCGCAATCGGGGACGATGAGGCGTGGCTCGGGCTGGTCGCGGGAGGGGCCGTGGCGATCGCTGCGCTGACCTTGGCCCTCGGGGCGCGGAGCCACGCCGGGACGACGTGGGGGAGGCGGGCCCGGAGGGCCGCTCTCCCCCTTGCGATGGGGCTCGCGCTTCTCGCGGTCTTCGCCGCGCTGGCGCTGAGCTTCCAGGCGAACCCCGGCTTCGGACCTTGTCCAAGGCCGCCGCCGTGCGATGGCCAAACCGCCTGCGTCATCCCGTCCTGCCCAACGTCGTGGGCCTTTGCCTTCACCCTCTCGTTCGTAGCGGGTCCCGCCCTCCTCGCGGCCGCGGCGGTCGTCGCCTACGGCGGGCGCGAGCATCCCGCTGGCGCCCGGCCCACCGCGGCGTAGGCGATCGGTCGCCGCAACGGACCCGCGTCCCGGTCGGCGGTGGGGGAGCCCCTGCCCCCCCACGCTCCCTTCCCCCCCCATCTCCGGTCCAGCGTGGGGGGGCAGGGGCGGTGGTGGGCGGGCAGGGTTGGGGGGGGAAGCGGCCACTGCGGCGGGGGCCCCGCCGCGGGGGCGACGGCCGAAACAATGTCGGGCCCTCACGAGGGGAGGAGGGGGTCTTCACGGAGGAGGCCGTACTGGTACATGGCGACCCACCGGCGTCCATCCCGGAAGGCCTCGCGGAGGGTCCCCTCGCGCTGGAAGCCGAGGCGCTCCAGGAGGGCGATCGACCGCGGGTTGCCCTCGAAGACTCCCGCGTCGATGCGGTGGAGGCGGAGGTCGCGGAACGCCGCCCGGCAGAGGGTGTAGGTGGCCTCGGTGGCAAGGCCGCTCCCCCAGTACCACGGTCCGAACCAGTACGCGAGTTCGGCCCGCCGGTGCTGGTGGTCCAAGCCCTTGAGCGCCACGCGACCGACGACCCTGTGGATGGAGCGAAGCTCGACTGCCAGGTCGTAACGGAAACCTTCGCGGGCCTCGCGCCTTCGCCGGGCGATGTTCGCCCGGACGTGCTCCCGCGTCCAGGGCTCGTCGGGGTGCATCAGCCGGCGCACCTCGGGCGCGCTGAGGATACGGAAGTAGTCCTCCGAGTCGGCGAGTGTCGGGAGGCGGAGCGTGAGGCGAGGAGATCCGAGGGGGAGTGGAAGGCGTCGGGGCGGCCTCATGAGAACCTTCGCGGTACCTACGACCGGCCTCTTGAACGCTCGTGACGAGCATCGCGCGGGCCGGATGGGGGGGAGGTGGCCACTGCGACGGCGACTCCGCCGCAGGCGGGCGACCTGGGAGGCCTCGGCACAAGGAAGTAGGCGAGGCGCGGTCACGTACGCGTCGCGCCCTCGCTTGGCCATGCCGAGAGCGGGTGGCGGCTGCCCCGCGCTCGACGCCGCGCCGGGAACGCGGGGTCGCGTGGGCGCTCTTGAGCGTGACCCTGCAGGAGATAGGCCTCCGGTCGCGGGGTTCATGGCCCGGGGCGCGATGGATCAATTGTGCCAGTGAGCTATCGCTGGGCGAATCCCGCGAGCCGGGCCTTCACGGGAGTGCCCTTCGGAACCTGCGGAGCAGGGATACTGCTCGCTCAGTGGAACTGGACCGGTTGGATCTTCGGGGGTCTCTTTGTGGTCTGGGGGGTTGCATTGGAAGCATCGGCCGTGCGTGGCTGGCAGAGACGGAAGGCCGAGCGACCCGTAGGCCCGCTCGAGTGGACGGGCTCAGAGGGTGCCGCAGACGCCGCGTCGCGCGTAACACGGTAGGCAGGTGGACCCAGCGCGAGGCCCCCCCTACTTATGGGCGGGAGGTCCTACACCAAGTGCCATGAGCGCTGTCGCGGAGGGGCGGAAGCACCTACCGGTGGCCGACGCCCACGACGCGCCTATGCCTCCCCCGGACCCGCTTTGGGCGGCCATCCTGGACAAGGTTCACACGCACCAGAAGGACCGCGAGAGCCTCTATCGACTCTTGGCACGGTAGGCCCGGAAGAGCTTCGCGACCGCTGCGGCGGTTTCCTCGGCAGTGAGTTGGCCGTTTTCCACAGCGAGCACGACCCGCTCGACGGCCTCGTCTTTCGCGACCAGGGCGTAGTCCATCGCAGACATGATCGCGAAGCAGACGGTCCACCCCGTCCGCTTGTTGCAGTCCCAGAACGGGCGACCATACGTGATCGCGTGGAGAGCTCTACCCGCTGGCACCGACGGGTCCGTGCCGGGAGGGGTCGCGCGGAGGCCGCGGGCGAGTTCCTCCAGCTGCGTCATGTTGATCGGCCCCTTGTTGTGGGGGCCACCCGCCCCCCACGTGGAACGCCAAAGCTCGACCAAGCGCTCAGCGGTGAAGGCCCTGAGCACCTCGCTGATGTCTTTCATGGCCATGCCCGGCAGGAGCCTCCTCGCTCTTGAAGCGGGAGGCTCCGGACGGGAGAGGTGTGGGGCCGAGCGTTCGGGACGGCCTCGGGTGGCAGACCCCGAGGTCGGACCGGGCGCGAGGCCCCCCCACCCCCCGTCCCGCGACCCCGCGGAAAGGGCTATGCGGGGAGGGGGACTTGAACCCCCGAGCGGGCGTCACCCCGCGGCCGAACCTGAGGACTGGCGCCTAACCCGAGCTCAGGTTCGGTCCGCCTTGCCTCTCGGCCATCCCCGCACGCACGGAGGTGGCCCCCCTACCGCCACGCCTCCTCCGACCCCGGGAGGGTGGCCTGTTCGCGTTCGAACAGCTCGCTCGACCAGGCCTCGGGGACCTGGGAGGACTCGACGGCCTCGCCCACTCCCGAGACCGTGTCCTGCGGGTCGGGCTGCCAGTGGTTCGCGTTCAGGCGGGGGCTCTCCCGCCCCCCCTCCCTGTAGGCGAGGTAGTCCTCGAAGCACGAGCGCGAGCCGTCCCGCCGTGCCCGACGCGACTCCTCCAACCCCCGCACGTGGTTCCGCGAGGCCCCGGGGGTGGGTGGCGCCCCGTCCGCGGCCCCGGGGGGCGCCCCCGCCCCCGACGGGGGGAGGGGTGCCGGGGCCGCCCTCCGCGGGGGGAAGTCGGAGGGCCGGAACTTGGTCAGCTCCTCGTAGGGGACGACACGGACCGTCAGGCCCAGCTTCTCGGTCATGAACCACACCCGGCCCTGGGAGGTGGTCCCGACCCACCCACGGGTGGGTCCTGCGTAGAGGAGACCGACCTGGTCGTTCAGGTAGCGCTGGTACCTCCGGGTCTCTCCCTGGACGACCACGGGGACGGTCTCGGCGCTTGGGGGTTCGGCGGGGGCGGCGCTCTGGGGTTCTTGGCTTTCGCTCATGCGAAACGACCTCGACACGGGTCGGACGAGTCCGCCATCATGCCGAACGACCCGCGACCGCCCCCCCCCCCACCGCGTCCCGAGCGCGGCCTTCCTGGGGAGGGCGACCCGACGGTGCGCGCTCCTGGGGAGGGGACCCGAGTTCCCGCCCTCCTGGGACGGCCGTCCCGCTCGCCGGCTGGGAGCGCGCTCCCCCGAGCTGGCGACGCGGGGGCTCCCCCCTGTGAGCTGGTGGAGCGCGAGACCCCCGCGCGCTGGCGAGGCGCGAGACGTGGCGCGGTGCGACGCGGCTCGCGACTCCCGCGCGCCGGCTGGGTCTCGCGGTTCCCGCGAACGGGCCGGAGGCCCCGCGTCCCGCGAGGAGGCTGAGCGCACTCCCCCGCGAGCCGGCTGACGGCCGGCCCGAGGCGGGGTACCTCCTGGGTCCCCTGCCCGAGGCGCACCGTCCTGGGTCGCCCTCCCCGACGGCCGCCCTCCTCGGACGCGGTCTGGTGGCGGGCGCGGGCCGGACGGTTTGATGTGCGGACCTCGGCGGACTTGTGACGAGGTCGTTCTCGCAGGAGCGATGGACGAGAACCCCGGAACGACGACCCCGCCGTGTCCCCCGAGCGACGGGAGCGTCCGCGGGGGCGGTCGGGGAGAGGCCCGGAGGTTCCAGCCCTGCCTGGACGATCAGGGCGGCTCTCCTCCACGCGGGAGCCGCGCGGGGGTGGGCCGGGGCCACCCGCCGGGGCGGGCCGGGGCCACCCGCCGGGGCGGGCCGGGGGTGGGGCAGGGCCGAGAGGATGGGACGGGCGGTGCGCGGCGGCCCCTGCGAGGAGATGGCCAGGTTCGGGACCTCCGACCTCCGCCCGAGGGGGGTGGCCCCGGGCCCCCGGTCCCTGTCGGGAGCGGAGGAGGCCCACGAGGGGCCGGACCGGGCGCCACCCTTACTCCCCGGGGGCGGGCGGAGAATCGGGCGGAGGGCGGGGGGCGGAGGAGGCGGGTCGGATGGAGGGGGGCCGCCTCTGGGGCGGGGACCCGGAGGCCAAGATGGGGATGCTCGGAATGACCTTACGGTCGAGACGCGATGGGAGTACCATGGGGCTGAAGAGGAGGGAACTCGCGGCCATCGGCCTGTTCCTCCTCGTGCTCGGGGGAATTGCCGCGTTCTGGGGGCTGACCACACCGGGGAGTTGCACCGAGGGGGGAAAGTTCTGTAGCAGCGGCTGGCCGCTCATCATCGCGGGGCTCGTGCTCATGGCTGTTGGAGCGGTGGCCATTGCGGTGGACAACCTGCTCGAGCGCAGGCGATCCCGGTCGGCGCACGGGGCCGTGCTGTCCTGACAAGCGGAGGCCCGGGCGCGGCGCGCGGAGGGAGGGGACGGCGCTCGTTGGGATCAGGGGCGGCGCGAGGATGCGAGATTCATGGAGAGCTTCGTGCCCTCCGAGCGGTCGAGGATCTCGATCCGCGTTGGCTCGAGCATGCCCCACCAGCGGAGGCCCAGGGCCTTCATCCCCGCGATGGTTCGCTGCACCTTCGCCGTCCCGGCAGGAGTGAGGAGCGCGCACGCGCATGGCCAACAGACCATGGCGCTGACGTTCACGAGCCACAGCAGGTTTCCGAAGAGCTCGACGGCAGCGGAGGTCCGCACCATGGGCTTGCCGCACTTCCAGCAGGGGGTGCGCATGGGATCCCCCACGACCGCCCCCTCAAAGGGGTTCGTGCTTCGCGCGGGCCACGGGAGGGAAGCGGGCACCCTGTAACGCGCGAGACCGACACAAGCCTCAAGCCCGCGGGGGCCGTCGCCTGTATGGCGGGCGGGCCGAGGGGACGGGGCCCTTGGTCCCCGAGGGAGGACCTGTTCCGCCGGCCAACAGGTCCGGTAGGTAGAGGCCTGCGACCGACACCCCACCCGCCCCCGCCTGGAGGGGGAGGACGGGCAGGTCGTCAATTGGCCTGCCCGTCCGTATCCACGGGAAGGTCTTCCGCGCAGGCGCTGGAAGACCGACCCGTGGCCGGGACCCCCCTCGGGGCCCTCAGGTCGGAGACAGCGTCGACCGACCGCTCGCGTGACCCGCGAGCGGGAGGACCCGTCCGAGAACGGGGGGCAGGCGGGCCGTTCGAGGTAGGACCGTCCGAGACCCCGTTGGGGTGGAGGGCAGGGCCGGAGAGCGAGACGCCATGGCAGATGACGTCGCCCCGCCTCGGGAGTCTACGGAGACGCGGCCCGTTTGACCCCTACAAATGACAGGACAACCACGGACGCTTGGGCGAGGAGCCCAAAGAGGAAGACGTAGCCCCACACGTCGAGCGCTGGGCTGTTGAGCTTCCACCAGCCAGTGCAGGCGCCCCCTGGCAAGGGACCGCTCGCCATCCCGACTGCACCGACGAGCGGAAAGAACGCGAGCAGCGAAAGCCCGTAGGCACGACCGGGATGTGCGGTCCGCTGGAGCCACGCGCCCACGACCATCGCGAGGCTAAGGGCGCCGAGGCCGCACATCCAAAGCGCGGTGGATGCAAGCTGCTCGAGGTCTGCGACCGTGGGTGGAGGGAAGCCCGTTGGGCCACAAGCCGGGGCGGACGCGACGAGATCGGAGAGGACCGTGAAGACTAACTCGAACAGGAAGAAGAAGAGGAACAAGATCCCCAGAAGCCTGCGATCCTCCCAGGAGGGGAACCGGGCGGAGGCTCGGGCAGGTAGCGGGACCAGTCCCCCATCGCTCACGTCCTGCACGCCACCGATAACCCCGGCCGAGAGGTTAGACGTGTCGGTAGCTCAAGCGCGGTCCTCTGGCTGCTCCTTGTCCGGGTGCGAGCGTCCTCTTCGACCGCACCAGTCGAGGAGAATAGCACTCGAGGGCAGGACCACGCATCGGTGTTGAGCGGGCCGCCCAGACGCCGCTCGTCTGGACCCATGACGGACCCCCGTCAGGTCCGCCCGAGGCCTCCCTCACAGAGGAGGGAGGCCGAGGGCCCCCCGTCTCTTCAGGGCCCGAGCACCGCCATCGAGGCGTTCCTCCCAAGGGAGAGCTGGAGCTCGCCCCGGTACTCCTTCACCCAGGCACCCGCGAGCCGCACGCGCTGGCCCGCCTGGAGCTTCGTGGTCTGGGGTCCCCACAGGACGAGACCGAGAAGCGGGGGCAGGCGTCGCTTCGAGGGAGGCCCTAGCGAGGTCCCGTCAGGGCCGAGCGGGTCCGTAGGACAGGGCCGGTATTCACGGTGCCGCTCGCGTCCTGGAGCACTGCGTCGGAGACCTCGGCGGGGCCTCGGGAGGTGGCCACGTGGCGGACCGGCCCGATAGAGGCCACGGTCGCCTCGAACGTGGCGCTGGTGTTCGGCCGTGGGGGGGGCGTTACCCGCGGGGGACCGGGACCGAACTGGTTGGCCCCTCGAGCCAGGAGACGTGTCGTGAGCAACGATCAACGGGCGGAAGGCTCGTCGGCCTGAGAGACACCCGATGGTGCAGAAACCTCGGGCGCCGCAGGAGACGTACCCTCGCCCGGCCCGTCGGATGGAGCGGGCACCTCCTTCGGCAGGCTCACGTCGGCCCCCGTCTCGTCGGGAACACCCACTCGTTCGGCGGGGGACCCCGGTGTGTCTCGCGCTTCCTGTTTCTCGGCCTCGCCCGATGGGATGGTTGCCGGCCGCTGCGGGGACCGGGTCTCGGTCCGTCGGCGTTTCCGCCTGGAGAGGCGGATGTTGAGACCGATCAGGAGCCCCAGGAGGGCGGCTCCCACACTGAATCCTACGAGTTCCTGACCGGTGAACCCCGTGCTACCCCCTCCCGACGAAGCGGGAGGTCCGACACTGATGGTGATCTCGCTGAAGGCTTCGTGCGTGATCCCGCCATACGTTACATTGACCACCACACCGACACCACCAGGGGACAGGCCCGCACTGAACGTGACCCAAGCCCCCCCGGTCGCGTTGAGCGATCCCATCCCTGCGGGGCGGAGGGACCAAGAGAACACCGCCGCGCCAGGCGCGAGCGGACCCTGCGAACCTTCGGCGATGGCCGTGAGAGCGACGCTTCCCCTAGCGGCGATCGAGGCCGCGAGGGGTGCGAGTTGCACTCCTGTGAGCGCGTTGCCGCTCGTGGCGCTTACGTTCACCTGGGCCGCGGCGAACGCCTGGAAACCCCACGGGTCCGTCACACTCCCCACGACGGAGTAGTGGCCCACGTTCGCGGGGGTGCAGGAGAGCGTGGTTGTGTTCGCGGATGTGCAGCCTGGGGGGAGGCCCAGATACGAGTAAGTGAGGGGCCCAATCCCGCCTGTGGCGACCAGGGAGAGGGCAATCGAACCTCCCAATGCGATGTTCCCGGGCATGATAGTGAAGGAGGAGATTGAGGGCCTGGCGATCACGGCCACCTGGATCGGGCCCGAGAGTCCCGTGCTCCCATGCGAATCGGTGACGAGGACTCGGACGGAGAACGTCCCGACCTGTTGTGGCGAGCACGAGAGCGCCGGCGAGTCCACCGAACTGCAGCCTCCGGGCAACCCGGTCCAAGAGAACTGATAGGACCCGGTCCCTCCCGTGACGCTCACGAGCGTGAGGAAGGCTTCCCCGGTCTCCAGTGTGGGGGAGCCTGTGCCGTTGGAGTGGGTTCCGGAGGATCGAGGAGTGGAGATGTCGATGTGGTATCCCGGTGGGATGGTGGTCCGGTACTGGACCATCCAGAAGGGCTGCGAGCTCGACTCGGTGGCCGCCGCATTGTAACGGTCCGGGTTGAGCTCTAGGCTCGATGGGTCAATCCAAGGAGCGAAGACGTAGGTGGCCGTCGTCTGGGAGAGCGGGCTGAACAAACCGAGCCCCGCGGTGATCCGCTCCGCCATGTTGTACAGGAGCGCGCGCTGCGCGGGAGGGCACGAGGGGGTCGTGAAACAGCCGTTGTCGGCTTCGTTGGCGTACGACCAGAGGGTCCGGTAGGCCGTGCCCTGACAGGTGGTGCTCACGACCGGGTCCGAGGCAGGCCCCGAGCAGGTGCTCCCGTACTGCGGGAGCGAGAGTTCCTGAGCGAGCGCCATGGGGTAAGGGTACGAACTATTGGGTTCGAGGTACGGCGGAACGAAATCGGTGGGATCGAAATAGTCCGGGAGCCATCCCCCACCCCACACAGGGGCGGAGGCATTCCCCGGACTCGCACCAATGCTGCCGCCGAAGTTCCCCCAGGGGATCATGACCACGGTGGGTCGGATGGCTCCTCCCGAAATCTGCTGGATGGCTTGGGCCCAGGCCTGCATCACCGACGCGTCCGGCCAGCCGATCGTCTCCCCAAAGGTCGCCTCAGCGCCGGAGAATGTGGTGAGGGGGAAAGTGCACGGGATGGAGGATGTGCAGTTCTGGCCCACAAGCCCGTCTCCTTGCGTCTGGGACCACCACCACGCGGCGCCTCCCACATCGCCCGAGTTGGTGTCGGCGTTGGACATGGGCCAGCTGATGTTCGTGGGGTAGTAGTCGCCTACGCCAACGGGGATCACCCCTCCCATCGAGAAGCATGTCAAGATGCCATCGACCACACACTGGTCCTGCACGTACGTGAGATGCGGGAACGCTTCGAGAAGGAACTGTCGGAAATCGAGATCCTGCATCGCCCATCGGGGAAGGGTGGACGGCGACCCCATCAACGCTCCGGCCGCGGTCGAGTTGTATTCGAGAGCGAAGAATTGCTGAGTCATCCCGAGAGACGGCCCCACGAGCAGACCGGAAGTCCCGGAGAGAACCTCGGATACGGCCGTCGAGAGGTTGCCAAGGACGTCTGCGAGGTCCGCGCCCCCTCCTGCGAGGGCGGTGAGGCCGGGACGGTCGGAGGACTCGAAAGCGACGTGCACCGTGGGGATGTAGGTCGGGTTCCGGCCTCCCGAGGTCCCTGCGGGGAGACAGCCTTCGAGCGCGCCCCCCGCGCAGTAGGTGCCCCCCCAAACGGGGCTCGCCTGCAACGTGAGACCCGACGCCGGATCGAAGGAAACCAAGTCGTAGGGACCGCTTCCCACGGCGTGGTAACTGAGGGGGGTTTGCGACGCGCCCGCCCCTGAGAAGCTCGCTAACTCGTAGGAGTCCCAGGCTTGGTCGCTCGGCACCGGGTTGGAGTTCCCCGGTGATCCGGGTGGGGCAGGGAGGCAGTTGCTCCCGCTCGACCACCCGGGGAGGCCCAGGCCCTCGGCTGTTGCCCATGAACAGCTCATCACGTCCGCGCCGAAACCTCCAGCGAGGAACTCTAGGAAGTCGGGCCACCCCCAGGGGGATGACTGTGCCGTGTCGAACGTGACACATCCGTTCCCGTGAATCCCATCCTCCATGCGGGGGGTGCAGTAGGTGGAGCTGTTCAACACCATCGATCTCAGGATGTGGGCAGGGGTGTTATTGAAGAGGTCGTGGAGGCCGCCGTCCCACCCCCCGTTGGCCTGGAAGGGCAGAAGGGCTTGACAGAGAGGGTAGTTCTCTCCCCCATTGACGAACCCGCGCTGTAGCGCCAGGTCCACGACGGCGCAAGACCGGGCGATCGAGAAGGCCACGTCGTTGGGGCGGACGCTCGCCGAACCCCCAGTGGTCGCGTTGTAGAATGTGGCGTTCGGGTCAAGGACGAAGGTGTAATTGTCGCCCTGGACCAGGGAGCTACCGTACAAGGCGGTGCACTGGGCCGAACCCGGAACGCAGGTGGCGAGGTCCGGAACGAAGTCCGTGGGGTCGGGGCCCGCCTTGGACCCATTGTAGACGATGAGGGTCTGGTAGATGTCCTGCAGGGTGGAAGCGTCACCCGAGTAGTCCACGAGGGCGGGGTCGAGCGAGACGTTCCCCGCCACGTTCGGAGGTCGGATCTGATACACCACGAGGGTGCCGTTGTGAGGGGACGTGGGGACCGGGGCCGCCGTCGCAGAAGCTCCGGCGGAAACGATGACGGTGAATGTGAAGTTGTTCCAGACCTCGCGCTGCGGCGAGACGTGCCCGTTCATCGTTGGGACCGTGAAGTTGATCCAATAGGATCCCGGAGGGGTCGAGCTCGACCAACTGAGGGTCGTCCCGCTGAGTCCGGAGGAGTTGAGGAGACTCGCCGACACGTTCACGTACCTCGCGGCTGAAGGATCCAGCACATAGGACGGGGTCCCCGGGACCCATTGCGGGTCGGCCGGCACGTTGGTCACCCAGTTCTGGACCTCGACCAGTCCCCCGGGTCTCAGAACGGCTTGGGCGTCGGTCGAAGTGGTCGTGTTGGCCACGACGCTCCCTCCCACCTCGGCCTCGTTCCCCAAGGCATCGCGTGTGTAGGAGTTCAAGACCGCGAAATGGAGAACCGAGAGGAGGTTGTCATGGAAGTGACCCGCGGCATCGGTCCCCTCGGCATAGACCAGGTAGATGCCCGGGTCCTGGAACACGTGCTCCCCCGGATTGGAGGTGGCCACGGAGGTCGTCCCGTCCCCCCACCACCACGTCGTACTGACGGGTGAGGTCGTTCCGTTGATGGCCGCCGTGAAGTTCACGCCAAAGCCCGCGAGCGTGGTCGAGTTCGAGGCCGTCACGGTCAGGTCGTGGAGGACGGTGGAGCTGGTGGCTCGTGAACCGGGACCCTGTCTCGAGCGCTCCGCGAGCCCGTGACGCGCTTGGCCATGGGGCACCAGGAGGGTCGGAACCGTGGGATGCGTCGGAAAGGCCAGGGGTGACAACAGAAGGACGACACAGACCCCCAAGGTCCACGACCATGAACGACGCCGGTTACGTGCTCCAGACGGGCCCCACGACATGACGCGGCTGATGGGGGCCTGAGTTAAGAATCTGCCTCCGAGCTTGTTCTTCCATCGCAGGGCCTTCTCCGCCACGGATGCCCGTGAGGGCGATTGGGGCGACGGCCACGACCGTCGCCTCGAAGGTGGCGACCGAAGGACCCCGGCGACTGTCCCTCGCTGGCCGAAGGGCCGAGGCGGGGCCCGTGCCCCCCCTCCTCCCGGGCCCGTTCAGGGCCCGAGCACCGCCATCGAGGCGTTGGCCCGGGGTCCCCCATCCTCGCAGACAACCCGGAGGACCGGGGAGCGGGGCCCCGGGCGAGGACTCGGCCCCCGGCGCTCAGGCCTCCACGATGGTCAGGGCCGAGTCCGAACGGCCGAGGGAGAGCTGGAGCCTGCCCCTGTATTCCTTGACCCAGGCCCCGGCGAGGCGGACTCGGTTGCCCGCCTGGACCTTCGCGATCTGGGGCCCCCACAGCACGAGTTTCACGCTGCCGGTCGGGTCCTGGAGGACGGCGTCCGCGACCTCGGCTGGGCCCCGGGACGTGTCGACTTCCCTGGTCGGCCCGACGGAGGCAACGGTTGCCTCCAGGCTCGCTTCACTGTTCGGGCGAAGCGCGGCGATCCCTGGCGAGACCGGGGCCGCGGCGCCGATGGGGCGGCCGCAGGTGGGGCAGGTGGCGTGGTCGGCGCTGTTGTCGTGCTCGGAGGCGGGGTTGCCGCTGCTCTCGGACATCGGTAGGATTGTCCGAGAGGAGCGTTGGGTGACCCGAGAGCTCGGCTCAAGCCCGCCGAAGGCGGGCCAGGGGGGGCGGACCGAAGGCGCGCAGCGCCTGAGGCAAGGACCAGCGAAGCTGGTCCGAGGCCCCCCCCGCGTGCAGACGACCGAACCGAGGAAACTGCGCTAGAGTCGCCGCCAGAACCGGGCCGATCGCGTAGAGAACTGGGCCAGGTACGAATGGGGGTATTGGGCAGCCTTCTGGTACGTGGTGAAGAAGAGCGCGGGCTCTCCGACGCATCTCAGAAGCCGCTTCCTTCCGAGATGGCGAAGGATACCCCGCGCCATGTAGAACCCGAGCTGGTGCCCTCCGTCGGGCAGGAAGTTCATCAGCCAGTCTGCCACCCAGCTCCGCTCCTCTGGCATCGCAGAGCAGATCGAGAACGCTCCGTCGACGACCTTCAGGAGTTCGGGAGCCTGTTTCACCCACTGGACGTAGGCCCGGTCCGTGGGACGCCGGGGTCCAGGGGGGCGGAACAGCGGTGACCTATTGATGAGGTCCGCCACGCCCTCGGACTCCACCGAATCGAGGAGGCGGAGCAGAGGGTCGGGGGGGCGGGCCGTAGGGTCCCGCGGTCGCTGTTCCATCGCCGTGCGCCGGAAGAAGTGGTGGTACTCATGGGCCAGGAGGAGCACCGGGTCCGGCCATTCGAGGCACGCCAGGGGATCCATCAGGACCGTCGAGAAGCCCCGGGCGTCGCTCTTGAAGACAATGAACGAGACGGGAGGGTCGAGGAGCCTCTCAAGTAGCCCTGGAGGGAGGAAGCGACCGGCTGCCACCCGCGCCTCGCCCGTGACGTCTCTGTGAGACCATACGCGGAGGAAACGGGCAATCTCTCCCCGTCGCTCCCCGACACGAACGTAGTGCGCCAAGAGCCTGTCGGTACCGTCCCGCAGCGCTCCTTGCCGCTCCTTGCGTCTCGAGGGGCGGTAGGCGAGAGAGAACTTCTCGCGAAGCAACTGTCTATGGAAGGAAGGGTCGTTCCGGAAGAGGACCGAGTAGCCCGGATCGTGGAAGAGGCGGTCCCACTGGTCGCGGGAAGGTTCTCTGTCCTGGCTCAGTCGCTCGTGGACGATCCAGAAGGCGTCCAGCCCCGTGAACCGGAAGTTGGGGTTGTGCAACGTCATGACGCGGAGCGCGAGCGCAATCCGGGAGATGAACCCGCGCGTCGGCCCCCCCTCCGGGGGTTCGCCTCAGGGCCGCCCCCGGCGGCCCATACGCCCGAACCGAGGGACCCCCGCCGACCTCCAACCAGCAGAAGGAAAGGGGGTCCCTCGGGAAGACCCGGCCCCAGCACACCTCACCCCCACGCCATGCTGGGACGGGTCTGAAGGGCGCATCTCGTGCACACGGAGCGGAGCGGAGCGGAGCGGTCGCGGAGCGAAGTGTGCGCGTATGACGGCTCGAACCAAGACCTGGACTCCCTGCATCCGTTCACGCGTGATGACCAGCTCCTGTGGGTGCGGCCGAGGGGGGACCCCCAGGCGTCATCGCAGGGCGCCCCCCGCCCTGCGAGCGGACGCGTCCGACAGAAGGGAGGATGCGTCCAGACCCCGAGGCCGCTCCGCGGCGGCCCCATGGTCAGCCGGACCTTCTCCGGACGACGGCCCGGGGGACCTACCGCGTCGCGGGAGTCTCGGTGCTAGGTGGTGGAGCGGGCCCGGTCGAATGTGGGTCAATCCGCGCAGGCCGTTGCCGCTCCGGGCGCCTCTTGAGAACACCCGCGCCCATCAGGACCGCGCCCACAATGATGAGCGCGGTCCCGATGTCCCCCCGCGTGGCGTGGACGTCGACGGTGGCCGTCCCGCTTGACCAGAAGATCAGATGGTGCCAGTTCGGGACGGTGAGCGAGAACGCTCCTCCATGTCCGTATTGGTGATAGAGGACAGAGTACGAGGACGGGCAGTTGCCGCCGGAATCGGGTGGGCTCGTCCCGCAGTCCTCGATCTCGAAGTTGGTGGGCGGCGTGGCGTTCCAGGTGACGGAGAGGTCGGAGGCGACGAGAACTCCGTAGGTTCCTATCTCCAGCTCGGTCTCCCCCCCGAGCGTGCTCGACCCCGCGTCGAGGATCGCCACGAAGTTCAGGACGAGCCCCACCGCGAGGGCCACCGCGCCGAGGACGAGCAGTTCGACACGCACCACGGCGCACGCCTATCCACGGATGTGGCCATGAGAGACATGAACCCTGCGCCAACCCTCGCCAGTTCCAGGGGGCGAGTTCTGGTGTCTCGTTCGGCAGGATCGTGCGGGAGGGGACCGAAGGCCCCCCCGGGCCTGAGGGAGGACCGTGCCCGAGGGACTCCGAGGAGCAGGTCCGGAGGCGCGAAGCGCGTTGGGGCCGAGGGACCCTCGGTCTCCCCGACAAGCAGAAGGAAAAAGGGTCCCGAGGCGAGACGCGTCCGAGGCAAGCGGCCGAGGATACGTCGTAGAGGCGCCCCTTCCTCCCCAAGTAGGCGGCAAGAGTTCCCCGCGGCGAGAGCGCGCGCATCGGGCCAGGGAGCACCACCGGGTCGGAACCTAATAAACCGAATGCGTGGGGGAAGGTCGCCACATGCCGTTCCCCCAGCATCCAAGGAAACACCGAGAAGGGGCCCTCTTCACACCCCGTCACTTCTTCCGCTACCTGAAGAGCACAGGGGAGTCGGTTCCGCGGGCGCCGTCGACAGTTATCCTGTGCTTCACACCCCACTTGACCAAGTTCGCGGTCGATGCCCTCCACGCGCGGCAGGCGAAGGACGCACCGGAGCTCATCCTGCGAACGCCCCTGGGTCCCCTCGGACTGGTCGTGACGCGAGGGATTGGCGCGCCGGCCTTAGCGGTGACCGTGGAGGAACTCATGGCTCGGGGCACCCGCCGGTTCGTCTCCTTGGGGATCGCAGGTTGTCTTCAGGCCGACCTCAGCGTTGGCACGACAGTGCTCTGCACACGAGCGATCCGTGACGAGGGGACCTCATACCACTATGTCCGGGCAAGCAAGTACGCTTACCCGTCCGGCCCCCTCACAGCCCGACTGCGACGTGGGCTCGAGAGCCGGGGAGTGCAGGTCAGGACCGGGGCGAGTTGGACCGTCGACGCGGCCTATCGAGAGACCGTGAGGGAGTTGCGGACCTACCGTAAGGAGGGGGTCCTCACGGTGGAGATGGAGGCGAGCGCCCTCTTCACCATCGCGCGGGTGTCAGGCGTCGAAGCAGCCGCGCTCTTCACTGTCAGCGACATCCTCGACGAGACCGGCTGGGTCCCAAGGTTCGTCGAGGCCAGGACCCACCTCCATTCGCTTCTGAAGCAAACGGTGGCCGTGCTGGGCGCCGGCCGACCGCGCTAATGCTCATTCAGGTACGCGATGTCGGGCCCTTGCGTTCATCCGCGTACGCGGCCGTGACTCGTGTCCCTGAGCGCAAGCGGGGAGTGAGGCGGGAGGAGGGCGGGGGCGTCCGTCCCCCGGGGGGCTCACCCGTCGTCGTAGTCCGAACCGAAGGACCCCCCTTCCCCCGGAGAGACCGGAGGACCGGCGGCCTCGGGGTCCTTCGGGACGATTCGTCCTCTGGACTCCCGGCGCCCGCCCCACTCCCAAGACGGGTCGGACCGGGTGAGGATGGGCACCTCCCGCGCAAACGATTGATAACCACCGAGCCCATCGCCACCCTGTGCCCGCGAATCTGAAGGCAGAGGTCTGTGTCGGGGCCGCGATCTTTCACCGCGGCAGGCTCCTTTTGCTGCGCCGCAATACGACAGTCCCCTTTCCCGGGTTATGGGAGATCCCTGGGGGTCATGTGGAGACCGGGGAGTCGCCCGGGGTGGCACTCCACCGTGAGGTCCGAGAGGAGACAGGGTTGTCCGTAACGGTGGGGCAGCCGTTCCATGTTTGGACCTTCGCCTACCCGTCGAGCCAGCGAGGGACCGTACCGACGGTCGAGATCGACTTCCACTGTTCCATGACGGCGGTGAAGGCACCGCGAATGGACCCGAACGAGCACGTTGAGTTCGCGTGGGTACGGCGGGGCGACCTGTCGCACTATCGCACGGATCCACGTCTCGGCGCGCTCCATCGAAGGGCTTTCGAGACGCGGCACTGACGCGCCGACCCCCTCCCGCCAGGGGAGGGGGACGGCGCAACTCCGGAGGGGGGTCCCTCACCCGTCGTCGCACTCCGACCCCGGCAGGACGGCCGCTTCCCGGGCCTGGACCTCGGCCATCCAGTCGTAGGGGCTCCTGAGGACCTCCTCCGCGTCCGCGACGTGGATCGGCTGCCATCGAGGGTTCCGCGCGGGCTGCCCCGAACCCGAGAGCGGACCGTCCGAGCCGGGCCCTCCCGGCGAGGCAGGTCCAGACCGAGGAGCCCGCGCTGTGTCCCCTGGTTCCGAGGCAAGACCGTCCCCGAGGGATTTCCGAGGGGCAGGTCGTTGCCCGTGCCGTCCCGAGCACCACCCGCACATCCCGTCGCGGGGGGCCCCGGACGGACGGGCCGCGAGCTGCCGTAGGCAGTGCGACCTTCGTCGTCTACTCTATGTCCCCCGAGGCGATGTAGGCGTCGGCGTAGTAGTGGTCGTCGCTGCACCCGCAGGTTCGCTGATAGGGTCCGGCGTACGCGACCGTGAGTGCCCCTCCGGGAGCGCTGACGGGGACGTACGTCGGAACGCAGCCGTCCCCCACAACCGACGTAGCGTTCGCCCAGTCCTTTCCCCAGGCCACGGTCAGATTCCACATCGAGGAGGGGGGGTTGCCTGGGGAGCGGAACTGAAACTCCAAGGGCACGCCGTGGAAGGTGTAGGAGGTGGAAAGTTCGCCAGCGACCGAGGAGTTGTCCGAGGTCGCGTTCACCGTCGTCCACGCCGCCCCAGGTGCAGGGTGCGGGTCGCAGGTGGTCTGCCCGCGCGGATGCACGTTCAGTGGCGAACCCGGGATCTCGAACGCGCCAATCGGGGCAAGGGCCGCGACCGCGCAGAGCACAGCGACGATAGGCCACGTCCGCCTTATCGAGGATGACTCTCGGGGTGATGGGCCATAACTTTCGACCTCAGGTGGAGCCGGACGTTGCGCGGCCACGTTATTGGAACTGGTCCAGGGAGGAAATGAACTTGTGCGCCGACCCCCCCTCCCACGCCGGGGAGGGGGGCGGCGCTATCCGGGGGGAGGGGGACTCCCCCTACGCGTCCGCCTCGGGGGAGGCACGCGGCCTCCCGGGCCCTCACCTCGGACATCCAATCGGAGGGGCTCCGAAGAACCTCCTGCGAGTCCGCGACGTGGACGGGCTGCCAACCGTGCCGCCCGTGGCACCACCCGCACATGCCGTCGCGGGGGGACCCCGGGTGGACGATCCGCGCCCCGTCCGGGCCGAAGGACCCCCCTGCTGGGGGACAACCCCAAGGACCGGCGGCCCCGGGGTCCTTCGGGAGGCCTCGGCCAACCTGCCGGACGAGGCCGAATCCGCGTGGGGGCGGCTACCGGTCGTGGGCGATAGCGTCCAGGGGAGCCCCGTTCGGCGTGGGTTCGGGCTTCTCAGGGGCGGCGCCCTCACTCGCCCCTCGTTCGCCTACTCTCTTCGCACGACGTCGGCGCCGCGCTCGGCGAACGAAAGCGACCAAGACCACAGCTGAGAGGGCGATGATGACGGCCCCGAGGACGAAGACGGGGGACTCGTAGATCGGGAAATGTGGGAGGCCACAACCCGGCGACGGCCCGAATTGGACGGTCAGATTCGACCACGCATGGCTGTTGATGGAGTCGTTGGCCTCCAAAGACACGTTGAAGGGCGCGAGCGAGGTGAAGCGCGGGTCCGGGTCTTGGTTGTGCGAGACGGGGCTCTGACCGGACTTTGGCGGTCGTGCCCCTTTCACCTCGAGGGAGTGTAGGGGGCAATTCATTCTAATTCTGGACGCCCCTTGTTTCTAATGGCATGTGATGGGTAGCGCTTATCCACGTAGGTGGCATGCCCCAATGTGCAGTTCCGTTTCCGCCGCCGGGGAAAGTCCACCTACGTCTACCTCATCCAGAAAGGACGGCGCGACGGGCACGTTGTCAACACCGCCGAGGTCTACCTCGGCACTCAGGACGAGGTGATCCAGCGCCTCACCGCCCCCTCCGAGGGTGGCCTCCAGGGCTTCGAGTTCCTGCCCTATCCCTTCGGCATCTCGGCGGCGGTCCTCGCCGCCGACGAGGCCCTGGGGTTCTCCCGGACCATCCAGGAGGTCACCGGGAGCCGCGCCGCCGCCGGAGCCCTCCTTGCCTTCATCGCCGGTCGCGCCCACGAGCCGGTCAGCAAGAACGGCATGGAGGAGTGGGCCTCCCGCTCGCTCTTCCACTTCCTCCCCGGGGTCCCTTCGCTCTCCTGCCGACGCTACCTCGACGACATGGACCAGCTCACCCCGCAGGTCGTGGAGACGGTCACCCTCCGCCTGGGCGAGCGGCTCGTCGCCCAGGGGCACCGCCCCTCTCTGGTCTTCTTCGACCCCACCAACTTCTCCACGGAGCAGGAGCCCGACCTCGACGACCTCGACCGGCAGCTCCCCCGCACGGGCTATCCCAAGGATGGGAACCACCAGGCCAAGCTCGTGGGGCTCGCGCTCGCCACCACCGAGCGGAGCCTGCCGGTCTTCCACCGGACCTACCCCGGGAACGTGAACGACGCCCGCCTCTTCCGGGAGATGGTGGGGGAGATGACCGAGAAGCTGGTGAAGATGGGGGCGGCCGCCGAGGAGCTCTGCTTCGTCTTCGACAAGGGGAACAACTCGAAGCCGGGGTTCGCCGCCCTGGGGGCGGCGAAGGCGCACTTCGTCTCCTCGCTCAAGCGCAACCAGGTGAAGGACCTCCTGGCGAGGCCCGCGAGCGCGTACCGAAAGCTGTACACGACACAGAAGGAGACCGAGATCCGGGGGTTCCGAGCCCCCCGAGAGGTGATGGGGGTGAAGGGGGTCGTGGTGGTGGCGTACAACGAGGCTGGGAGGAAGCGGCAGGAGCGGGACTTCGAACGGGCGAAGACCCGCTTCCTCGAGGGCAGCCGGGAGATCGCGAGGAAGCTCTCCAAGCCGCACCGGGGACGGAGGAGCACCCGGGAGAGCGTGGCGCTGAGGGTGAGCGACCTGGTGCCGAAGAAGTGGCGCGGGGTGTTCCGGTACCGGGTCGGGGTCACGCTCGACCAGTCGTTCGGGAAGAGGCAGCCTCGGTTCACGGTGCGGGCGTGGGTGGACAAGGAGGCGGAGGAGAGGAGGAGGCAGGGGTTCGGGAGGACGGTGGTCTTCACGGACCGGGTCGACTGGGACGCCAAGAAGATCGTGCAGACCTACTTCGCACGGAGCGGTCAGGAGGAGGACTTCCACGTCCTGAAGGACGTGCTGCTGATGCCGGTGATGCCGATCTTCCACCGACGGGACGGCCGGATCAAGGTGCACGCGTTCCTGTGCGTGGTGGGGCTGCTCTTCTACCGGTGGATCCAGTGGCGAGTGGAGAAGGCCGCGAGGCAGAGGGTCCCTATCGAACACCTGGCGAACGTGCTGCGACAGATCCAGGTGGTGGCGCTGCTGAGGACCGAGGGGAAAGAGGTCTCGGTGGCGAAGGTGGTCCTGCAGAAGCTGAGCGAGGAGCAGGCGATGGTCGCGAAGGCGCTCGAGCTAGCCCGGTTCGTCCCGAAGTGACGCGGGGGGCTACCAGCCCCTCGGCGACCTCGAATTAGCCGCGTGTGCCCCCAACGCCCTTTCTCTCGAGGAATCGGCCGTGACCGCCAAACTCAGGTCTGACTCCCGAAGTACCAAGTGTAAGTGTAGGGGGGGACGCCACCGCCCGCCGTACCCGTGAACTGTTGGTTCCAAGAGGAGGGGGAGTCGCAGTTCGAGTCGGAGGCCCAGAAGCTCTCGCCCCCACGCGTTGCCTGAGCCCAGAACGAAGAGTCGACCTCCCCGCCCGGAACTCCGGCGACCGTCCCGGTCTCCGAAACTGCCGGATCTGGTCTCGGAGCGTGAGCCACCCCCAGGAGGAGGATCCCCACGGCAACGAGCGTCAAGGCGGCCAGATTCACGGCAAGGTCACCCCCCAACCCCGACCTAAGCCTATGCCTCGGCCCCAGGAAGGACGGCCGCCTCCCTCGCCCTCACCTCCGCGAGGTAGTCGCAGGGCGAGCGGAGCACATCGGTCGCGTCCTCGACACGGACGGGGCGGAACCCGTTGTGGACCCCGCGGCACCAGCCACACCGCGTTCCCGCAGGGGAAGGCTCCTCGGCGTGCGGGCAGACCGAGAAACCCGCCTCGCTTCCGCAGAGGCCGGATGACTGTGGCACGGGTTTTTCGGGAGAACTCGGACCTCGTGGCCCCTCCAGGGACGAGTCCGAAGGTCCTGGCGAGTGACGCGGTCCGAACGCGCCGGAAGTGTTCGCCGTCGGTCTGGACGGGGAGCAAAAAGAACTGGCCGATGGCCAGCTCACAAGGTGAGAAGGGAGAGGAGAACGAGGACACCGACGCCGATGAGCGCGGCCGTGTAGCCACCTACAACTCGAATCGGCTGGGGAGCGGGAGACCAGCCTGCTCCGCGGGCGGCCCGGGCGTAGGTCCGCCGAGCAGTTAGGCCCCCTACCCCGCCAACTATGCTCAGCGATAGGGATGTGGCGAAGGTCGCTGCGAACCTCATCACGATAGAAGGAATGGGAGGGCCAGGAGGAGGACCGCTCGTCACGAGGAGGTAGTTTAGCAGCACCACCGATACAACGCCACCGGCGCATGCAAGGTCCAGCCAGGCTTCGGCGAGAAGCTTCCATTCACGAACGTCCCGAGGCTGGGGCGGCCTCAGTCCCCGAAGAGGCGCCCCCCCCACCACGCTGAGGTCGTTCATCTGATCAGCCGCGGGACGCGATGGTCGCCGGGAATCATGAACCCCGCCATTCCCGGCCCGCCGGGGTAGGGGCCGGCGCAACGGGGGGGAGGGGGCCCACCGCTCTCACGCCTCGGACGAGGGCAGAACCGCCGCCTCCCTGGCTCGGACTTCCGCGAGGTAGTCGCAGGGCGAGGTCAGGACCTCGCTCACGTCGTCGACGTGAACGGGCGTGAAGACCCCGTGCCGCCCCCGGCACCACGAGCAACGCTCGGTGACCGACTCCGACATCGGGCAGATGTCCGATGGGGTGATGGAGAAGCGCGCGCAGAAGAGACGGAGCTTCGTCTGGTCGCGGAAGACCTGCTCGCGGGCCTCGGGGTGAGCCTCCAGGGCGGCCAACGCCGCGCACACGCGGCCCCGGCGCTGGGCCTCGACCCAGGCCCTCGCCCGCTGGTCCGCGTCCCGCGAATCGTCGGGGAGACCGCTGGTCACGTCCAGGGCCGTGAAACGGCGGTCGTCGAGGCCATCGCCTTCCGATTCGCGGAAGGCGAGGCGGGTTTCCGACCGTGTGCGACGGGCGTCCCGGGGAGCCCCCGACGCTCGAGCGCCGCCCAGGACCTGGACGGGACCGACCTCGACGGCGGCGAGGGCCGTGTCGAGCTTCGCCCTGAGCTTCTCCGCGTCGACCGGGCCGAGAGAGCCCCCATCCCTCCGACAGGCCGAAGGAAACGGGGTCTCTCGGAAGGACTCGGCCGCCGCTGGACTGGCCTCACCGGGGGACACGGACGAGTCCGAATGGCCGACCAGGCGCTCGAGGCGGGCGAGCGTGGGGGCTCGCTTCGGGTCGTGGCCGAGAGACCCCGCTTCGGCGAGAGAGGTCGAAGGACCTGGGCAGGGGTCTCGAGGGAGGTCCGTCCCGGAGGGCTCGGCCTGACGGGCAGGACCGGTATAGGCGAGTCCGAGGGACGAGGGACACGCGTCGTCCCGAGGCAGGACCGTCCCCGAGGGCAAAACCCGAGGGGCAGGTCCGATGTCGGCGGGGGCTCGCGGCGTGTTCGGCGTCTTGGCGGGCTCGGCGTTCGTGGCGCTTGCGGCGCTCATCGCTGGCATGCCCCGATCAGGCCGCGACGAGGCCGAGGGTCCGAAGGACCCGAGGGAGGACGACCTTCAGGTCGTCCGAAACGCGAGGACCTGCGGGGCCTCGCGGCCGAGCTTGCCCCCCATGAGGGCGCGGGACGGCCCCGAGCCGCCGAAGGCGGCGAGGGAGGACCTGGCCGACCTCCTGACCCGAAGGGTCGGCGGAAGGACAGGTCCGGTCCGAGGGATCGATATGCGGTCCGCGTTCGACGCGGACCCTTACGAGACCTCGGGGCCGGCGGCTCACGCGGCCCTCATGCGGGGTCGCGGCACCCTACCCCATGCCAGCGAGGAGCGGCCCGGCGACACGAACCCGAACCACGAGCGAAGCCCGCGACACCCCCAGCCTCATCCCCGGGCGGGGGGCGACGGCCCGAAACCCCATTGTGGCCGCCGAGGGTTGTACCTGACGTGATCAGCCCGAAAGCCCCGTGAGCAGTTTCGCCTGCTCAAGGGCGGCCGGACCGACCCGGCCCAGGCGCTCCGCCACCCGGGATGCGGAGCCGTACATGATACGGACGTAGGCCGGGTCTCGCAGGTTCCCGAGGAGCAGCAGCCCCGGACCTTCCCGTTGGACCGGTCCCTCCACCTCGGCCACACCCTTCACCCGACGGCCGTGCCGACGCAACTTGCGGAACTCCCCCTCCGCAAGCGCCGTGGTCCGGGGCACCGGTCTCACCCGGTTCCCCACCTTCACGTTCGGAGCCAGGAGTTCGCCACGCCTACGCTCCAGGTCCTCGCGCAGGCGGCCCAGAGCACGACGGAGCTCCCGTTCGTCGTGGTCCCCTCCCTTCTGTTCCTCCTCGGCCCGGAGCTTCCCCAAGAGCCAGTCCAGCCGCCGCCGGCCGTGCTCCAGCGCCCGCTCGCTGAGATGGCCGGTCGTCGCCAGGGGCACCGGACCGTTGCGGAACTTGAGCGCCTTCCGCAGACGCTCGAACCAAGTCCACCTCGCCTCCAGACGACGGACCTCCCTCGCGAGACCATGCTGGCGCGGGGAGGGCGCCAGCAGACGGTCCAGGACCCCCTCCAGCTTGCGGTACGGCGCGCCCGTCGCCCGCCGCCCTGCCCGGTGGAGGCGCGCTTTCAGCTCGCTCCGCACCTCCTCGCACCGACGCCAGAAGGCCAGGGCCGAGAGGGAGAACGGGTAGGGACGACCCTTCGCCTCCTTGCCGGAGGCGAGGATTGCCTCGGCCCAGGTCCGGGTCTGCACGGCCTCGCGGCTCTTCCCTCCCTCTCGCCGAAGTCTCTTGGCCAGGGCCCGCAGACGCCGCTTCACTCCGATGCGGTCGATGGCGCTGCGGAGTCGGGCGTAGGAGACCTCGAAGAGGCGGAGCCCTGCCGCCTTGAGATAGTGGAAGTGGCACGTCAGGATGTAGAGCCTCGGCCAGACCACGCGGAGCGCCTGGTCGAGTCCGTCGCTCATGTCCCGCACGGCGACCACGGGAGGGCCCAGCGCGTCATCGAGGATCCGGAGGATGCGGGAGACGTCCTCCCGGCTCTCCTGGGCGACCGAGGCGGAGAGCAGCGCGATGCCACTCCACCCGTCGAGGAGCTGGAGCGTGAGCCGTCCCGGGATCCCGGTGGTGTCCAGAAGCAGCACGTATCCTCCCTGCTGACGAAGATGTCGAGCGAGGAGAGGCCAACTCTCGAGGTGGACCGCCACCACGCGCAGGGCGAACCCGTCAGCCAGGTGCTGGAGGGTACGGCGCGGGACGCGCACACCCCGCGCCGTGAGGAGCGCCTCGATCTCCCCGAACTGGCGGTGTTCGAGGAAGTGGAGGCGCCCCACCTCGGCCATCAGTTCGAAGGTGAGGTTGCTGCGATAGGGCGTGAGGGGAGGCGGTGAGAAGACCCGCCTCCGATGGTGAGGACAGCATAGGGTGACATCGCAGACCGGGAGGGGCCCGGTCGGGGTGAGGACGGTGTGGGTCCGGGTCTTCAGGACCTGGAGAGGACGCCCGCAGTTCGGCGCACAGGCGTGCTCGTGGGGTTCACGGCGGAGGGGTCCGGGATCATTGGCAATGGAGAGAGTACCTCCGCAGGGGGGGGTTGTAGGTGAGCGAGACCTGTTGCGGGCGACCGGGGAGGTCGAGGCCGAGGTCCTTGAGCCGGTCCCAGATCACGGTGGAGGAGGGCTTGCCCTCCAGGAGCGCGAGAGCGACCCTGGCGGCGAGGGCCGGGTCGAGGGGGAAGGTCCGGCGTTGGGGATTGACCCCGAGGTACTCCAGGATCTTCTCTCGGGGACGCCCCTTCACGTCGCGGAACGCTTCGCATCGGTACCAGTAGACCTGGATGCTCCCGTCCGCAAGCTTTCGGGGCTTGCGCTTCAGGTAGCTCATGTACGTCCCATCATGGGACGTACGTAATGAACCCTTCCCCCGAGGGAAACCGCGTGATCAGCTCAACCTGGACAGCCGGCGAGATCTCTGACGTGAAAAGTGTAGCACATACATAGTTGTCCGGCCGCCGACCCCCCCGGGGGCCCCTGGTCGCCCTCACGACTCTCGAGGTAGATGGGGTGACACCTGGGCACCTTTTCGACCGAACCGGCTATATACCCGGAGGTAGTGTAGCACATGGATGGCGTGGTCCTTCGAGCGGAAGAACTCCCGAGGCCGCCACTACATGTGCCTCGTCCAGAAGGTGCGGACCCCGAAGGGCCCCCGCAACGTCAAGCAGATCTACCTCGGGACCGCGGACGCCCTCTTCGCGAAGCTCCAGGGACCTCCCTCCACCCCGCTCCGCTCCTTCCCGTTCGGTTTGGGAGCGGGCCTCCTCCACGCGTTCAGGCCCTGGTATTGACTGAGAACAACTTCTTTCGTTTTTGACCCGTTTCCTCGATAGCCGGGGCATCCTAGGTGAACCCCTGTCTCCCCATCATCGCCACGTGGTCCCACATCACGGGCGTGGCCGCAGGGATCTTTCGTAGCTTCGAGCCGTACCTCTTGGCCGTCCAGAACACGATCGCGTTCATCAGTAGGACCCGGCAGAGGACGTTCACCTCTTGGCGACGTGGATCCCGGGTTTGCATTCGGCCCGCGTGACCCCAGTTCACATCCGTCTCGAAGAAGTTCCACCGCTCCACCCGGTTGCACGCCTCCCGTACCTGGCGCCGGAGATTGGGGGAGAGGGCGTACCTCAGGACGTAGATGGTACGCACGGCCTTCCCCAGCTCTCGAAGGGCCTCGCTGACGTTCCTCCCCTCCTCGTCGTAGATGTTCCAGGCCCGGAGCATGTCCCGGGCGTGGACCTTGCCTTCCTGCAACGCCTTCACCAATCGCCCCAGCGAGGGGAGCGCACGCTCGATCTTTCGCCAGTCGATCTGTCCCACCCCCTCGACGGGAAGTCCCTCCGCAGGCTCGTCATAGTAGAGCTTCACCTTCCCCAGGCCCCGGAAGCGGGCCAGAATCCTCTTGCCCATCAGGAGGGAGAGCGCCCACAGCGCCAGGTGTTGCCCGTGCGTGTCTCCGGCCGCCCATTCCGGGCTCGTCCCTCCGAAGGGCTCGAGGATCGAGGATAGGAGGTACCACGATTCCCATTCCCTCGGCGAGATCAGCCCCATCTGCACGGCTACGCCGTCGTTCCGAATCATCCAGTACACGGTCATCCCCACCTTCTTGTGCCGAGGGTGGAAACCCGACTGGAGCGTCTTCTCCGAGGAGATCACGGACTTCCCGTCCGCCGCCGACCCCTTCCCGTCTCCCCACGGGAGCCCCAGCCCCTCCCGCTCCCAGGCTTCCAGCAACTGCCGAAGGGCCACGCGCAACGTCGATGCGGTCAGATGGACCTCATCGAAGTTCTTCAGCTTCCCCAACGTCATCCGTTTGGAGAAGAGGCCGGCCATCGCCCGGACCCCCACGTTCATGGCCCGGGCCAGGATGCAAGCTATGGCCTGGGTCTCCCGTTCCAGCTTCGGCAGTCGCCGCGCTTCGGGATGCTTTGGGGCGAATGCCTCCAGGAACCCTGTCCACCCGTGAACATCCCGGAGCACCCCGGCGGGGGTGACGTCCGGGACACTGCCCAGGAACCGTTGCCGGGCCCGCTCGTTGGCCCGCTCCTGCGCCTTCTCCCACTTCCGTGAGGGCCGTCGCCCGATCAGCCGTCCACCCTCGATGGCCAGGCCTCGTGGGGCTTGCGCCAACTCCTCCCATGCCTGTCCAATCTCCCGTCGGGTCGTCGCCAGGGCCTCGACGAGAGGGGCGATGGAGGGAGTGCTCACCTCCCGCACGGGCTTCCATTCGTCCCTGAACTGACGGGAGGCGGGGCAGACCACCCTTCTCGCCCACAGCATGTCGGCCAGCGTGAGCAGGACGATGGTGTCGAAGACGCGACGCTCGGTCATCAGTTCGTCCGGGACGGGGAGGAATCTTAGGCGCCGCCGGAGGTGGGCCGGAACAGGTGTTCGGAAGGGCTTCACCTCGAGGACCTCCGGGAGGATGGCCACCACGGCTCGTGCGTGGGCGTCCTTCCCCTCGAAGGGAACACCTCGCAGGTGGGGGACCATCTGCCGGGCGACGACGGCCTTCCTGGCGAGGATACGGTAGAAACCACGGCGGGAGCGTACCTCCGTCTCGTGCTCGGCCAGGGTCCTGGCCAAGGGCCGGAACCGATGGAACCTCTCGGGGGGACCGTCCCGGGGCGAACCCAGAAGGGCTCGATAGAGGGGCTGGAACTTGAGGTCTCCGCGCTCGAAGAGGGCTTGGCTGGCCTCGGCGATGCTCTCCTTCGCCTGCTTCTTGGACCTCTTGCGAATCGAGCTGCACCGGCGCGCGAAGATGAACAGGCAGTTGTCCAGAGCCTGCTGGCCACGGAACGCGAGGTAGAATCGATGGGCGTGGAGGACCTGTTTCTCCTCCCAACGGTCGAGGGTGCTGTTGGCCCTGCGCTCAAAGAAGTCGTAGAGCTCCTCGCAGGCGGGATGAGCAAGGAGGCGTTCTTGGAAGAGCCCCATGGACCGGAGGGTCTCCTGGACCTCCCGCCGGCAGGTGCTCTCCGCGACGAGCCTGTCGAGGTTGGGCTTGCCGTGGGCCGCAGGAGGAAAGCGCAGAAGCTCTCGAACTATGACGACCCTACGTGGAAGGGCCCGTCGTGACATCGCGATCCCGGCTGCGCGGGCAAGGAAGGCCTGTCGCTCGAGTCGAGATTGACGGTGGAGCCTGCCGCGGAGCGTCTGGAGGAATCTCCGAAGACGGTCGGGCGTGGGAGGAATCGCCCCGCGTCTCGAAAGGTAACGGCCCGCCGTCGTGACGACGGAGCGCGCAGGGGCCGCTGGGTCCCAAGCCCCCTCGGCGACCCCTTCCGCGAGAAGCCGGAGGAGCGCGGTGGGATGGAATCGCCGGAGTCGGTGGTCCTTGTAGAAGGCCGTCCAGACCCGGCTGTAGGTGGCTGGGGAGGGATTCGGGAGTTGGGCCCTCAGCGCGGCGGGGAGCCTGCGGCGCCGTTCTTCCAGGCCTCGGCAAAACGTGGGGTACGTGATCCGTGTTGAGCCATCCCAGAGCCTGTCGACGGTTGAGCGATAGGCCGCCCACCGATCCAGAGTCCCCACCCTTCCCCTGGTGTAGGGCACGGCGGCATGGAGATGATGGCGCCCGGTCGCGGAATAATCTGAAAGGAATAGTGCTCAGTCAATACCAGGGCCTTCAGGGCCACCGGGCTCCAGGAGGGGTTCGCCCAGCACACGCCCCGCCGCCTCTTCGACGGCTACCGGGTCGAGAACGTCCTCTTCCTGCAGCTCGTCGGCCGTGTCGAGAAGCCGCTCTCTCGTGAGGAGATGGCCCCGTGGGTCTCCCGCTCTGCGCTCGACCTGCTGGTCCCCTCGATGGGCCGTCCCTCCTCCCGGACCCTCCGTCGCTATCTCAAACGCCTCTACGGGAAGGGCGAGGGTCCCGAACGCGGTGAGGGGACCCTCTCCCGAGCGGCCACCCGCAAGATCGAGGAGCAGGTTTTTCGTACCCTCCTCGCGAAGGGGATCGACCCCCGCTTCCTCCTCTTCGACACGACCAACTTCTTCGCCTACCACCGGGGCGGGTCCCTCTGGAAGAGGGCTCACGGGAAGGAGAAGCGCTACGACAAGCTCCACGTCGGGCTCGGGATGGTCACGCTGGGGAACCTCCCCTGCCTCACCGAGGTCTACCCGGCCAACGAGGCGGACCCCAAGGTTTTCGCCCGGGTGTTCGACACGCTGGTGAAGCGCCTGGTGGATCTCGAGGTGGCCACGAAGAAGCTGATCATGGTCTTCGACCGGGGGATCAACTCCGAGGACAACTTCGCGCTTGTTACCGACACGATGCATGTGATCGCGGCGCTCAACCGGTCCCACGCCCGCAAGCTCTTCGAGACCCCCCTCGAGAAGTTCCACGAGGTGACGAAGGACCGGGAGGAAAGGCAGGTCCTGGGGTTCGCCACGCGCTGGAACGGGTTCGGGCAGAACTGGAGGGTGCTTGTCGTCCACCGTAAGGCCGAGGCAGAGCACGATCGGAAGGCCTGGGAGGAGATCCGAGCCCGGGTCCTCGCGGGTGCGGAGAGGCTGCGGAAGGCCCCGGCGTTCCAGGAGAAGGCGCTCTGGCGGAAGATCACCGAGCTCGTCCCGAGGGACTACTCCTCGGAGTTCGAGGTGAAGGTCGAGGTGGTGAAGGTGATGCGAAAGGGGGAGGTGGTGAACGGGTACCTCCCGGCGGTCCGGGTGGACGAGGCCGCGGAGGCCCGCCTGATCGCCTCGTTCGGGAAGGCGGCGCTGATCACGGACCTACCGGTGAAGGGTCTCTCGGACGCCGAGCTGGTGGAGGGGATGACGGCGCGGGCCCAGGTCGAGGAGGACTTTCGGTGGCTGAAGGACCGGCACGTGGTGTCGGTCAAGCCGTTCTACCTGTGGCACGACGCGACGGTGCCCGGGCACATCTTCCTGTGCGTGATGGGGCTGCTGCTGCTCCGCTACCTCCAGTGGGAGCTACGGGAGCTCAAACTGTCCATGCCGAGGCTGGTGGAGCTCCTGGAGCGTATCCGGGTGGTCCTCGTGAGAGGTCCGGACGGCTCGCCGAAGATGGTCCTGGAGCAGATGGACCGTGAGGAGGCCCTGGTGTTCTCGAAGCTGAACCTGGGGCGGTTCATCCCCTCGGTGGAGTGAGAGATCCTCCTCGAGAGGCCGGGGCTCCCGGCGTCCAGGTGCTACGCGGTTCACCTCGGAGATTCACCCCTGCTGTCCAGGTCGAGATCAGTGGGCCGTACGCGGCCCTATCCAACGCTCAGTGGCCGCAATGGGTGTAGCAGCCCGTGCAGGGCGGGCCCCTACTTGGGGCTCGTCCTTACCCCTGCCCGCCCCTCAGAACCAACCGGTCACGAAGGGGGACCGATTCGGAGGAAGTTTGTACACCGCACAAGACACCCAGGCCTGGGTTCCGTGAGGCTTACACCACAGGCAGATAGCGTGTCGCCCCGAGGGCGGTGAGGACCTCCTCCTGCTTGCCCGAGAGGCGGGGCACCCCTTCCCGGACCGATTTCCCCACGCCCGTCCTCACCCACGGCACTTTCTCGAGGAGCCTCAGGGCCTCGGCGAGGCTCATCTTCGGGAGTTTCCTCTTCAGGGTCCGCTCCGTCCAGCTCCAGAGCAACCATGCCGTGTAGAGCACCGTCGCGCTCGCATACATCCGGTCCAACCGGTGCTTTCGAACCGGCTCCAGGTGGAGCTCCCCCTTCCCCGTTCGGAAGACCTTCTCGATCCCGTCCCTCGCGAAGTAGGTCTCGTACATCTCCGGTCCGCTCAGGGTGAGGTCCGTGCTGAACACCAGGAACCGCCCGTCCCGCCCCCGGTCCCGCTGGACCGCCTCGCGGTCCACCTCCGCCCCCCGTCGCCCGGCGCTCTTGATCAGGAGCCCCGGGGCATACCGCTTCTTCATCCTCAGCTTCGGGTTCTGCACCCGAAGCTCTCGCTTGAGCTCCTCGATGCGCCCTTTCGAGAGGGTTCCTTTCTCCCACTCCAGGAGCGCCAGGTCCCTCGCCTCCCGGGTCTCCATCTTCCGTCGCGGGTTCACCACCACGGCCACCCTCACCCTCGGAAGTCCGAAGAGGGGGACCGTCATCGCCCGGGTATACACCGACCCCCGAGAGGTCTCCACCGCGTTCTCGTGCTGCTCCATTCCCTCCTCCGACCAGCGGGAGGCCAGAGCGATCGTCTCCCAGTCCCATCCCCGGACCAACCCCACCAGGTGGTAGCCGGCCCCTCTCACCAGCTCGACGTTCTCCTTCGAGAGCATCCCGCGGTCCATCACCAGTCGAAGCTTGCGGTAGCCGCGCTCCTGGAGCATGGTCACCACATCCTCGACGCTCAGCGAATCGTGCAGGCTGCCGGGGAGGGGTTGGCACAGGTAGGGGTGGTGCTCGCGCTCGGAGACCACCAAGCCGAACCCGATCACCATCGAGACCCCTCCGTTCGCGTCGTGGCCCGGCTCGGCAAGGGGGTTGGCCCAGCCGTGGTAGTCGACCTTCGTCACGTCATAGTAGACCCCGGGGCGCTCCCGAGTACGGGAGCGCCAGGCCCGGGTGAGGGCCTTCTGGAGCTCGACCCCGCGGTCCGTCATGGTGTTCGTCTTCGGTGAGAGGTCACAGAGGGAGGACCGGACGCGCTCGAAGGCCTCGGGCGTGAGGTCGCCCGTCGGAAAGGAGAGGAGATGGGGCAGGGGACCCGCCTGGACCCACTCCGGCAGGTGTTCGTCCGCCACGCCATCGCTGACCTGGTTGAGCACCAGGGACACGAAGTGTGCAGCCCCTTCCTCGTCGACCTGGAGGGCCCGGCGGGCCAGTTCCCGAAGTCGGAGCTCGACCACCGCGGGGTAGAAGGCGAGGAGGCGGCCCCCGGAGAGGAAGGTGGTGGTCCCCACGAAGCGGGAGCGAGGCGGCCTCAGGAGGTTCCCGCCCTTGTCGCAGGGGCCGAGGTAGCGGACCATCCGCTGACGGGAGCGCCTGAGCTTCGGGTCGTAGTAGGACTCGTACTCGTAGGCGTAGTAGCCGGGGTAGCCGTTGTGGCTCGGGCAGACCTTCTTGAACGACACGGGGAGGCCATTCTGTACGTACACCACATGACCTACTTGAGACCTTGCCTCGACCGATGGGCAGCCTCGAGGTGAAAGCGGGGGTCAGCTCAGGACCTGTGGTGTACCTTCACGCGGAATCCAGGCCAGGATGCGCTACTTGGGACCGAACTTCTCCTCGTTCTTGAACGCCCTCACAAGCTTGCTTGCCTCAGTACCGTAGACATCGCGTAGCTGTGAGGTCTCCCTATGCCTAGCGAAGAAGCCTTGATACTGCGCCCGAACGGAGTCGACGTACCAACAGCGGCGATGAACGCTCCAGACGATGAAGGAACCCACATCCTCCACCTGCTCCTCGTACTCAGCGAGAGACCGCAGTTCCCCGGCAATCTTGGACTCGGCTACCGTCCGCCATCGGCGCGAGCTCGAGTACTCAAGCCAAGTCTGTGTTGAGGAAAGTCGTCCCGTACGTGGAAGGGGGATTGCAATCGTCCGATGAACTCGCGAAGCACCCACCATCTCAACGGTCTCATGGAGTTGAAGAGTTCCAGGGGCGGACCAGTCGTCATGATGGCTCCGATTCCAGTTCTCCAGCCATCTTAGGACGAATGGAAGCGGTGCGTCGACTCTCAGGTCAACTCTATCATCGAGGTCTGGTTCGCGTCTTGGGAGCATCACCGGTACCCACCCTTGACCTTCCGTCTCCAATGCCATTCTCAGTTCCTCCACGAATCTACGACCTGCACGTCGGTGCGTGGAGGAACCGTGAGTGGCCTTGAGCTCGTCCCCCTCTTCACCGCGTGCTCCCTATCCTGTCGGTTGCGTGCCCAATGAGAGAGGTTCCCACTTCCTCGTTCAAGCACCCCCAGTGATGCCCTTCGCGGGTCCCCCCGCATGCATGTGTCGCGCAATTTCAAGTACATCCTCCCTCGAAAGATAGGCAACCTCCCTAACATCGAAACTACCCATTCTGAAGGTGACCCCCACTCCCAGAATCGTCCTCAAACTCACGATGTCAGTGTAGCTCACATTCACGGGGGGGGTGTCCGCCCCGTCGCGTATTCTACGTGCTCCTAGACCTTGGAAAGAGACAGTGTCGCTCGACATGATCACCCTTCTCGGAATCCTTGGAAGGATGGTCAGAATCGAGATTAGCAGAAACAGCGGTATCCACACAAGCAACGATATTAGCGCCCCAACTCCGAACAAGTACGCCAGGGGCAGATTGACCGCAACACCGATACCCCATACCGGTAGAAGGAATCGGAGGAGAATCGCCCAACGGTCCCTATCCACTTGCCCAGGCGGCGCACTGCGCGGATGCTCGGCATCCGTTCTACGCATGGTAATTGACCAACCAGAACTGGAAGATTCCAAGGTCGAGGGCCACTCCCGAAGCTATGGCCACGTAAGGGTTCTTCGTGGCGATTAGGGCCATAAGAGCGCCGACGAAGTCCAAGACGCAAGTGATTGTGAGGAGAATCTCGTCGGCCGCATGAACCTTCTCGTTCGCCTGGAAGGCGAGAACGATGGCCCCAATGACCAGACCCGTGATCGCAAGGGCGAGGCCTATGCCCGCGACGGCCACGTCCAAGGAGAGAGCGTCTCCTTCTGTCTTCATTGCGTCTTGGTAACTAATCTTGGCTGGACCGATGATATTGTCGAGGTTAGTGTAGGCCTTGGCGAAAACGCGCCATGCAGAGAATGCTCCGAGGAACGAGAAGAGCGCGTCGAGCGTGATTGCCGCTCCAATTGCGAACCTCGTCCACTCTACTGCCGTGGAAGCATTGGAGCGACCAGTGGTGTCCACTCCTGCGTAGAGGATCGATATGTTGGTGAACGACACACGGTTAGTCGAGTCCACGAAGTGCGTCCGGTTGTCATTGTACGGCATCGGAGTTGTGGAGGGGTGACTAATCACCTTGTTGGTCATCCCAGTCAGGAAGAGTTCAGTCGAAAGCCCGTAGAATGCTCCGGTCAGGCCCGCGGCGCCAATCATGCCGTTGGCCACTCCCAATCCGTCGCCGATGAGTCCCCCACCCATCGCGATTCCCCCGAAGGCCTGAAACAGTGTGTTGAGCAGTTGCTGTGAACTCGGTGGTAGGTACGGGAGCAAGAGTTGCAGCACCGTGCTATATGGGTCTTGGACCGCTGCCGCCATGGAGAAGATGCTCGAAATGCCCCCTCCTCCGAGGAATGACAGAAACAAGTTCGTGGTAGAGTTCCATCCGTTTCCCAGCTCGGGTGATGTGCCGAAATCCGTCTCGAAAGAGCCGATGTAGCCGTTCGCTGCGGCATTGAGCGCTTTCTCGTACCCATGAGCTAGGTTCACAATCGCTTGAACCGCCGCCTCCAGAGTCGCCAGCGCCCACTGGAGCGTCAGCGTGGCGAGAGTTCGGAACACGCCCACCCAGAACGAGAGCGCGTTGCCAAGGAGAGAACCACACGACCCGAACTGCCCACACAAAAGCAGGCCTAGAGGCCCCAACAGCAGACCTATCGCCAGGAACGTGGCCAGAGCAAGCAAACCCCCGGCCAAGGCATTGAACCCGTTCAGAGCTGCCTGCCCAAGATCGGACAAGAGATTGGTAGGGGGGGTCCCAGAAGCCGTCGAGTACCCCGACGGAACCAGGTAGGGCACCAAGAACAAGGTCTGCGGGTTCAGACCGAGCAGCTCAAGCTGGGTGGTGTTCAACTGCTGCCAGGCCTGGCTCGTGGAGAGAGGTAGTTGGGAACCGGTGTTGTTCAGCGGGAGCAGCTCTTGCAGGAGGCTCGTCCCACATGAGGGATTTGTGCTGAGATTCGCCTGCCAGGATTCTGCTGCTCCCCATTCTCCGCTCTGATTGTTCGGCCTGGCCTCGACCTGGGCACTGGAAAGGCAGCTGAGAGCCGTGAGGTTCGAGACACTCGCCGCAGACTGTAGGTAGGCGGCGCGACTTTCCAGAATCACGTTGAGTCCGGGTTTGAAGTACGGGCCCAGCCCAGCCCCCATCTGGAAGTCGAACGAGAACATCTGCTGCTCGCCAATCCAGCGTAGGCCATACCCTGAAACGTTCTGAAGATCGGCCGACTTGTTGACCAGAAGCACCGGCGCTCTGGAGAGAGGAACAATCTGGAAGCTTGCATTGATGGGCGCTCCGTTCGGGGTGTACTGGGGATAGCGGTCGTACACCGATCCAGTGACCGTGACGGTCGCACGCGGCGGCTGTTGAGTTAGACTCTGGTTCTGCCACAGGTTGAATGTCAGCGGGAACGAGGTCTGGCCGGCCTGGAGGGGGAAGAAGTAGGATAGTCCTGCTACCGATCCCCAAGAGAATCCATAGCCGCTCTGACCCGTGTAGACACAACTGATGGAGCATGAGCCGGGTACGGGAGCACAGCCACTCCCTCCACCACCAAAGCCGGCGGGAGTGTAGATCGTGCGACCCTGTGAGAGCAGAGTCCCGAGAAGGGCGCTCTGGGCCCCCATTCCTACCGAGACAATGTCCTGCGGCGGGCCAAAGAGTTGGGCGGCCAAGTAGCAATAGTTGTCGGTCGCTGAGTGGATTGTGACCCTCAGCCCCAGCGCGTGAATCGGATCAGGAGCCTCACTGTCTGGAGCTCCGCTGCCTGACGTGCTCAGCGCTGTCGGGTTCAGAGGTCCGAAGTACCGGCCCATGGGGTCCGCCGGGTAACCTGCGAAGGCCGAGTCGATGCTCTGCATGGCGCTCGTGGCCAAGGGCCCCGATGCGCCGGTAAGGAGGTACTGCCCACGCGTCCAGTTGTAGGTGGCAGACCCGAGCGCCTTCATGCCATTCGTGAGGACAGGATCGCCCGCGGCATGCGCGTTCCAAGCCGAGATTCCGAAGTCGGCGTCGCCGAGGTACGTAGCAGTCGCCTCGAACATTGCGGTGGTTGTGGGACCAGCATAGGGGCCGCCTGACTTGGCACAAGCAGTTCCACTGTTCGTTCTTCCAAGGAGGGAAGCATTCTCCGAGGTGACGTAAGGGACACCTTGTTGCACGCTGAGCTTGAAGTAAGTCAGAGTGTAGGGCCAGTAGGTGTACACCTTCACCGAGAACGTCGCTGGATCGAACGCAGAGAAGTTCTCGGTAACGTTGGCAGAGCAGTTGAAGATTGGAGTGGTGAGCCCGTGCCCTTGGAGCATTCCCTGATGGAGCGGGTCGGCGTGACCGGGATCACCGAAATACGATGTGGAAAGCGTGGCGGTCGAGACTAACCCCGAGGTCCCCATCGCGGGGTTCGCCCAGATGGTCCAGGTCCCCGACACGAAGAGATCGCTCGGAGACAGGCCGAATCGTGAGGATGCGCCGCTCATTGGGCTGTTGTTGAGGAGATAGTAGGTTTCGGCAGCAACGTTCTGCGTCCCCAAGGAGATGTTCTTACCGGAGGGTGTCTGCAAATAGAGCGGGACGCCTGTCGTTGTGAGCTGGACCATCAAGCGTGTCTGATTCAATGCTATCGCAGGCCCGAAGTAGGAAACCCCGGGAATCGCATCGCTCGCCGGCGTTCCGTTGAAGAAGGTCGATTCGTTCGCAGAGAACGCATCGGTGAAGAAGTGTTGTCCGTCGGGGATTCCATCTCCGGCCGTGTTCGCTTGCAGAGGGTCGCTGTAGAATCCGGTCACAAGACCCAGCATCTCTTGGATATTCGTGAGCCCATCTCCATCTGCGTCTGCGTTGAACGCTCCGACACCGGGAATCGTGTTGCAGTTGGCTCCCACATAGTCCGTGCATCCCGTCCCAGCTTGACGAGCGAATGGCGGCGGGCCCGGGGGAGGTGTATAAGTGGTGGTAGCTGCAAGGTAGGGGTTCGTCTGAGTGACCGCAATCTCATACGAATCTGGCAGACCGTCTCCATCCGAGTCGATGGCCGAAATCATCGAGTCCGACACTAGAGCTGAGGGAGCACCTAGTGTTCTGTACGGCCCGGATGCGTTCACGGACAGCTGAACCGGACCCGAGTAATTGTACGTGTGGACCTGGACGCTACGGTTACCAGTATTTGTCGCGTTGTTCCAGCTGGTCCCGTCGCCCCAGTTCCAAGTGAAGTTCCATGACTTTCCTTGGTCGGCGTAGTCCCCGAGCACCGAGGCATTGAAGATCATCGAGTGAAGCTCGCCATAGATTTCCGCCGCGCCAAATGGAAGCGAGATGACCGGCGTTCCATCCAAGACCGTGGTATTTGCGAAGCACGTGTGGGTGCCCATATTCGGGCCGGTGAGCACTACGCTTAGTTCCCAGGTTCCCGGGTAGAGGTAGGTGTGCTCCGTGTTGAGACCCCAGCTCGGCAGCGAGCCGTCGCCCCAATTCCAAGTGGCGTTGACCAGGGGTACCTTCGCGAACGACGACCCCGCGGGAACCGTCACGTGGTACCAGGACGCAATGTCGGCCGTGGTCGAGCCGCTCGCGACAGCGGGGAACGGTGACTGGATTGGGGTGGGAGAGACAGTGACGCTCTGGCTCAGATACCCATACCGCCCTTCGGGGTCCTGCACCGTCAGCTGGGTCGTGTAGGTGCCCACGCTCGTGTAGACGAAGTTCGAGAGGAAGCCTGCGAGGTCCTGGCCTCCAGACACATGATGTGCTGCGTCCCCGAACATCCAGCCAAAGCTCAATCCCAGGTTCCCGAACATGTCGTCCGAGCTATTCGCTCCAAGGAACTTGACCGGCTCGCTTGCGTACGGGGCCACGGGCGTGATGTTATAGAGCGCAACCGGCGAGGGATTCGCGACGTTGACCCACGTCCAATTCACGCTTGTCGATCCGCCGCACGAGGGGGGGCATCGTATGCCGAGGTGACCCGGTCCCGAGCTCGCGTAGACGACGAGCGCATACCTCCCGCCGTAGTTGTAGATGTGCGTGCCGTAGACCGTCCCTCCCATCGAGGTGTTGGTCGACGTGCCGCTGTCGCCCCACTGCCACTTGATCTTCGCAGGTCCCGTCAAGTTGTCCTGGTTCGTGACGTAGAGTGGGACGGTAGTCGTCCCGTCCTCCACTGTCGCCTTGTTCGTGGCCGCCAGCTGGACGAACGGCGCTGTGTCGCTGACGGTCAAGTTGAGCGTGCTGTCGATGGTAATTTGGTCGTACCCGCAGAGCTCCCACTCGTCGCAGGCTGTGATGTTGAACACGTAGTTCGCTCCCACGTTATAAGCCGCTTCGAAGGTCCAGGTGTCCATCGTCGGCTCGGGCGTCGCCGGCCTGGAGGTGTTGCCGTGGAACCAAGGACTGCCATCGCCCCACGCCCAAGTCTCGGTCAGATGGGTCTGGGCGGGTGAGAAGAAGACAACGCTACCGAAAATCGGCTCTCCCAAGGCCTCGTAATTGACCGAGTCGTAGACCGTGTTCTGGGCGGTCGTGTTGGAGTTCGAGAACCAGATGTGGGTGGTGTCGGACGAGGCATCGGTCTCCGTCGCGTCATAGTTGTCGGTGATGGTGTTGTCGTCGAGCCAGTTGTAGACAACGTCGACGTAGGTCCCTCCGGAGTCCCCGTACGGCGTGTATTTCAGCTGGACCTTCCAGTTGTCAGACATCTGGAAGTCGATGGGCGCGAACGTGACCGTGTTGTAGTCCTTGAAATACGACATGTTGTACCACCCCTGGGTCACGCCGTTCTCGAGCAGGGTAAAGTTGAGGTAGCTGTAGTAGTACGGCGACTCGACCTTGAGCGTGATCGACGCTTGCGTGTAGACCGAGTCGATGCCCACCGTCGGGGCCACATCATAGAACTTGGCCCATGTGTTGACGTTGACCGGCGTGGAGCTGCAGCAAGGGAGGGCGGTAGTGTTGGCTGTCGCGGTCAGCGTGACCGTCTGATTGACCGGGCGGAACGCCGTGATGCGCCCAATGTCCCCGTACGTGGGACCGAGTGTTCCCGCCGCCCAAGTCATGTTGTAGAAGGCGGCGTCGTTCGGGAAGGTGATTGCCGGCCGGCCAGGGCCGGCCGACTGCGAGAGCGTGTTGGTGGCGTTGAGGAAGGCCGTCGTGCCGACCGGGGTCGTGTAGTTCGCTATCTCACCGACGGGTGGGGCAGCGAGATTGACGACGTGGACTTCCAAAGGCCGGTATGAAGTCGAGTTCGCCCGTTCCTCGTCGATGACTGTCGTGGTGATGTTGTACCACCCGGGGCAGGCGAAGGTGTGGCTCGTCACGGTGAGCACCGGCGCTGCTGACAGGCCACTCACGCCGGGCAACGGCGGTCCCGGAATGCAGAGATCCTGTCCGAGAGCCGCCGGTGGGACGATGTTGCCGGGATCGGGGTAGGAGTAGGAATAGCCCCAGTCGTTCGCTCCGAGGAACCTCCATTGGAACGTGAGGTTGGGCTCATCGATAGGCTCGTAGTCGTAACCGATGGCGCATAGCTCCACCGGGGTGCCAACAACAACGGTGTACGGGTTGGAAGTCACCTTGGGGTAGTAGGCGATGGGATTAGGTCCTACGAGACTGCCCGGGCGGGATGAGACCCCTCCGAAGGGCGGGAGGTTCGTGACGTTGGTGAGCGCGAAGGTGCGGTTCATGGCGTTTGTAGTGGAGTCGATCCCCGTGAGGGTCACGGCGTACTGTGCTCGTTCGAGATAGGTGTGCGCTGCGGACGTTCCGTATCCCACGCTCCCGTCCCCAAAGTTCCATTTCAACAGCACGTTCGCACAGCTCTGCGTCGAACCGAGGCACTGTCCCGAAAACATAGCCGGGACTCCCTCGAGGAGTCCCGCCACACCATTCGGTGTCGCCGAGGACGTGATTGAGTTGATCTTCACCCCGAAGTGCGGAGCCACGACCGTCACCTCGGTCTGGGCTATCACGAAGTTGAAGTTCGCGTCGTAGGCCGTGAGAGAGACCACGTAGGTTCCAGCGTGGCTGTATGTTGTGTCAGCTTCAAAACAGTCTTGGCTACACCCACTTGGGACTACGGGGACACAACTGGTATTCGTGGTCCCCTGGGAACATGACGAATACCCCGGCGGGACTCCCGCAGGGAGTGTCATTTGGAACGCCGTGTCGTTCGTGACGTTCCCTGTCGTGTTGGTCTTTCCAAAGAACCAATAGAGGTGATACCCGGGATTCGTCAGCCCATTCGCCGTGATGGGGGAGAGACAGGTCGGTCCACCATTAGTGAAGCAGACATGGCCTGGGTTCTCGGTGATATTCCCGTAGAAGTGAACGACCTGCCCCGGAAGGACGACACCGCCGGTCTGGGGGTTCGCATCAAAGTTGGTGATGTGGAGCCCGTTCGGTCCAACGGGGGACTGGTAGCCCTTCGCGAGCTGACTTCCAGCGGTAAGAACGAGGATTGCGATGAGAAAGTAGCAGAGGCTTGCGGTGAACGGATGGTGACGCTTCCCCTCCGCCCGAGGCTTCCTTGCCGCGACACGTTCCGTCGATGGCTGGCTTTCCGCTGTGAAAGGCGCGGTCGGGTTCATCTGATACTCCGTGAGCGTTTTCTTGACTTGGGACGGCAGAGCCAGTAGAGCCGACCTTCTACTTGAACCACGGTGGTCCGCGACGCATGTGGAATCTCCGAGAACGCATGGAGGGAGAAGCAACCATCCGGTTTCCGGAAACTCACGAGAGCCTCGCGGGCTGGTGACACACTTACTCCGCGAGCGTGTTGGGAGTCGCCCACTCGCGACGTTCGACTGCGCGCGTGCCCGTCGACCCCGGAGAGATTCAGGACTCGACACCCGGCTCTACGAGAGACATCTCCAAGAGGCTAGAGGCAATTAGGCGTCCAGTGCACCTCACTTACCGCGCGCGCCACTTCATCCCGGCACCGATCTCGGTCGTCGAGCCCCTCTGGCTCAAGCTCTCCCAACTGAGCGACTCCTTCGATCCCCCGTCTGGCTCCTGGGACGAGACCGAGAAGACCTCGGACGGAGGCGTCCTCCGGACCATCCATCGCCCTCGTCTTCGGTGGACCTACCGCTGCACCGCGCACCTCCCGGAGCCACGGGCGCTCGCGGTCGACATTCGGATTACGAAGGGTCGCGTTGTCGTGGCACACCTCGAGAGCCGCGAGAGGATCTTCGCGGCGGGACTCCAGACCGCGTGGGACGTGGAGTGGGACGGCCGACCGGGCCCGGGCCTCGCGAAGCTCGCCTGGGGCCGTGTGGCCGCGCGCCTGAACCGGGAGCTCCCCGCCGAGGGACAGCATCGCTACCACCGCATGTTCGAGGAGGCGGCGAGGAGCCCTTGGGCAAGGGGACTCGAGGCGGAGTCAGAGACGGTCGCGCCTCCGCCCTGATCCGAACACCGCCGCTGACCGGTACTCCCTGATCGCCTCCGTCAGGAGCGCCTCCTCCTCGTGTCTGCGCTCCTCCATCTCCTTCCCGATGGCGTCCCAGTCGGGTTGATAGGGCGGGAGGCCTGGCCGATCCCGCCCGCACCCTCGGCACGCGAGTGCCCACTCCTCGCCCCCGTTCCCGCAGTGAGGACAGATCCAGTAGTGCCGACGGCCTTCCCAGCATGGTCCACACACGAACGACTCGATCTGCCAGCCCCTCACGGGATCGTCACGGGCACCGAGGGCGCCACCCGAGGCAGGGAGGCTGGCTCCTGGGCCAAGAGCGTGCTCGGCCCCGCACCAGTCGCACTTTGCCTTGAGAGATGCCGCCATCGTGTCCTCTCCTCGCGAACCGAGGAGAGGACGGACGGTCTACGCCGGTTCGAGGAATCGCTTTGCTTCCCAGTCGTCGAACCAGTCGACGAGGGGCTTCGGGAACCTCACGTGGTAGCCCGGACCGTAGACGTTGGCCTCACCTGGGAGCTCCCACTGGATTGGCCACCCCGTGTGGTCCTTCGCCACCACAACCCCGACGGTTCCCTTCGGGACGTTCGCGAAATCGACCTTGGAGCGGACCCGGGCGCCTTCCTTCATGAAGGTGGTCGTCGCCCAAGCCTTCCTCGCATCTCGGTCTGGGATCATGGTGACCTCACGCGGGGGCGACGAGCCGTTCCTCGAACTGCGGCGCGGGGACCCCGTAGTCGGCATGGATCGACCAGTCGTCGATCCTTTCGAAGGTCTTGAGCAGAGCCTCCAACGCATCGATGTCCGCGCTCCCGCATTGGCGGAGACTCTGGAGCCCCCGAAGCTCGCAGAATCGCTTGGCGGCCTTGTCCTTCGCCTGCCGTCGCTTCACGGAGATGTCGGTCACCAGGTCAGCGAGGGCGCGGCGGACGAGGTCGTTGACGGGACAGTCCGTTCGGGAGGGGGCGGATGACCGTTCCGAGGAGCCAGGAGATCCGAGGGA
>JAJYEA010000015.1 GCA_021790425.1 Thermoplasmata archaeon
TTCGTGAAAGCTCACGCAACATTGGTAACAAACACCTCGCCTTTGACGCTGTCACATGCTACGCTGTCAGGATTGGAACCAACTGGGACAGAGGCAACCACACTGTTCGTAGTGTCGTTGATCACGCTCATATTGTTCGAGCCATAGTTGGCGACAAGGACCTCACCCTTACCACTGTCGTACGCGACGCCATGTGGGTAGGAGCCAACAGGGATCGTGGCTACCACGCTGTTGCTCGTATCGCTAATCACGCTAGCATTGTACGAGCCAGTGTTGGCGACGAAGATTTCACCCTTACTTCCGTCATACACCACACCAGCGGGCCACATCCCGATACCAACCGTGGCGATCACGGTGTTCGTCGTATCGTTCATCACGCTCACAGCGCTAGAGTCCCCGTCGGCAACAAAAATCTCACCCTTACTACTATCATACGCAACTCCATCTGGGCCAGAACCAACAGCGACCGTGGCGACCACGATGTTCGTCGTGTCGTTGATTACGCTCACTGTGTTAGAGCCCTGGTTGGAAACAAAGACCTCACCCTTGCCGCTGTCATATGCCATGCCATCGGGTTGGGTCCCGACATCCACCGTGGTGACCACAGTGTTGCTGCTGTCTGAGACCACGCTCACATTGTTCGAGCCCGAGTTGGCGACAAATACCTCGTCCTTGGCATTATCATAAGTCACACGCCAGGGTAGACTGCCTACCGAGATGTTCTTCACAGGAGAACTTTCCGCTTTGGCCCTACCATGCATGCAGTAGGGGGACGAGCACGTTGGAATATGGGTCGACGGAACCACGTGAGTTGGGTTGGATGGCAGATGCAATCCACCACCCCAGGCCTCATAGGGGTCCTTCGTGGTTAGTGGTCGCTCCAAACTCATTGTGGGCACTACCATGGCTACCACCAGTGCCACGACCAACGCCGCTCTCCTCCACGGACTCCACCCTCGCGCCATGACTCATGTGAGGACCTCCCTACAGAAAGAGGTTGCGGGAGCCCGCCCAGACGCGTGCTACCCCTGCGGATTCAAGGTACCCGATTCCGCCGTTCGATCCAAGCGTGAGATAACTTTATCTGCATACTTGCATACTTGCATATCATGTCGGGAGCAAGCACCTCCGTCAGGGTTTCGGCAGAGACGCTTCATGAACTGGAGTACCTTCGCAAGACCTGGCATGTTACCAGTGCCGATGAGACGATCAGGAAGCTCATCAAGGAGAGACGAGCCAAGGCACTAACTCGACTGCAGGGTAGTCAGAAGCACCTCCCCCCTTTCCAGGAGAAGGATCGACTTGTTACTCACTATTGACTCGTTTGCGTGGATCGAATTGCTCCGCGACTCACCTCTCGCACATTCAGTAAGGGCGAGAATGGGTGAGGCGGATTACTGCTTGACGCACGGCATCTGCCTTGCTGAGGTGGCTGCATTCGGTCTTAGACACGGCACTGAGAAGGACCGAGTGTTGGCGGATCTATTCGAGGTGACAGAGGCAGCTGAAGTAATCGACACGGATCCTGAGTTGGCTCTGGCTGCAGCCACAGCGACACTGGAATTGAAGAAACACGCTAAGGCCCTGGGGCTGCCCTCGCCTGGGACCGCCGACGGGCTGGTCCTAGCTACCGCGCGTAGATTCAAGTCGCAAGTTCTTACGGGAGATGCGCATTTCAAGGGGTTGCCCGAGACGTCGTGGCTTGAATGATTGGACCCCACGACTCAACCATCCCCCTCCGGTAGGGGTCCTCCCCGAGAACCCCCTCCGACCGAAACCCTAGGAGGGGTGACCGTTTTGGTCGACAATTCCCCCCTCAAATACCGTGGCCTCACGGCAGGTATCCTTTCACACATTGGCTGATGCCTTCGCCCTATTGGATGACATCCTTGGAAGTGCTTCTGGCATCGTTTTGTCCCTTCTCTTGTTGAGCATCAGTGCCATTACGGGTGTCAAGTCTTTGACGTTGCTAGCTTCCTCGGCCATTCTCTCCCTGACAATCTTGGTGTTCTTCTTCGACGCTGCATCGTTATTAAGTAGTGGGGAGGAGGCACTCGCCTTTGCTGATATAGGGTTGGTCTCTGGACTAATCGCCATGGTGATTGGCAAAGTCTCACCAGCCATCATAGACCTACCTGTTTTCGGTGAGTTCGACACAGTGATCAAATACATGGACTACGCGGCGACTGGTATGGGTGGTGCCGAGGCAATCACCGACACTCTCAACTATTGCCCTGGCACCTGAGCAATAAGATATCATGTCTCAGAACGTTCCCTTGATGCCGAACTCAGGGACATCAGCGATAGAGCCTGTCGAAATTCTACTAGAACCAACTCCTGACGATTCGAGACTACATCGTGCGTGGCAGAAACGAAAGGACCGGAGTGGGGCCTACTTCATGCTCCTGATTGGGATCCTTCTGCTGGCCGGCGGATCCTATGCGCTGTATGCTTTCACTGTTCTGCATCAGAACCAAGTGAGAGTGGAGGGGATTCCCTTCCTCGTTGGAGGCGGAGTCGTGGGACTCTGGTTCTTTGCCACTTGGAGCAGAAAGGGCGCAAGCAAGCTTAGGATCGGGAGCGATGGAGTGGAATTCTGGTACCCCGGGGGTTCTCAACCCCGCCGCCTTGCTTGGAGTTCACCAAATTTCTCGCTAAGACTCAGGAAGACGGAAAATGGACTTTGCTATGAGTCCAATTTTCTGTCCCCGAATACTCTGCTCCCCCTTGAAGCTTGGACGTCACTGATTGAAAATAGTCGCAACGCAGGCATGGATGTCCGAGAGTCCACCTCGTGGCAGGGATACATCACCACAGTAAGTATCGGTCCTCGCAAACTTGAGGCTTGAAAGGCTGAGTTTGGTAGCCAAGATTGGCAACACCCCATCCGCTCGATAACCACACATTCCCGCCACGCCTAGGGGGCTGATCGTTCACGCCTTCGATGGCTGGTGGGAGCCTGCGCCCTCGGATAGAGTCGCACCACCAAATCCTCGGATGGTCGATTCGACAAGCACTGCCGCTTCCTGGAAGTCTGACCTCGTAGTGACCCAGAACCAAGCAGGATGCACCAAGGTCCACACCCGTTTGAGGGAGACACCCGAGCTTTTCTCACTCGTGGGTTGGACTGAGATGGCCAGCCGCTCTCCCCAACGAAGGTGCTTCGTCTTGCCAGGCAAGAGCGTGGCTCGGCGATTGACCTGATCTACCTCTGTGAGGACGAATGCGGAGTGACTGAACGTTGAGAGGATCCGCGACACGACCTCATCTGCTGGCGCTCCACAATCCCAAGTCAAGCCAAGGGTCGAATAGGCGTTGGCAACGCCAATGTAGAGTAGGAGTGCTCCGAGGACCGCTGGTCCTACAAGGGGGAATCCAGAGGACGACTCGATTGAGTAGTAGATACTGACCACCAAGAGGGCCGCTCCGATGAGAGCAACAGCCCATGAGGGTGCCCGATCCCAGCGACTGACCGAGTTGCTCCTGCGGATGGCAGCAAGCTCCACATCGAAATGCTATGCGCGAAAGGATTAGAGACCATCAGGGAGAGTCGTCTTCATAGGACCCTCACCGACGAGAAGGGACCCGATTCGACGGGTCACAAACCCCACTTTTACGCCGATGGATGGGGGGGTACCCCCAGTTGGGGGGTGTCGGGGTGGGGTGGCGATCACAATTCGGGGGGCGTAGACCTTTTTGACCCCCCCGGGGTCCGCGGGATCTGGGCCCGGTTTTTTGTGCAGGAATCTGCTCTACCCGTCTTCCCACGGTCTCGGCCGCGCGAATCGTAGGCGACGTGACGCACAATTCATCCAGTTACAGGGAGACTTGTCCGTTGGCCTCGTAGGTTGGGCACCCCTGACCATTCCAGCCTCCGTGCGCTGCGAGGACATCTCCCGTCCCGTTGAGGACGTTCGCCGACACGAGGACCAGGCTCGCCCCGTTCAGGTCAGAGCCCAGACCTATCCATGCGCCACCCCCACTAGAGGCGGAGAAATTGGCCACCCACGCTCCTGTCGGTCCGTCGAGGATCCCGTACCATCCCTCGCTTGACCCGGAGCATCTCCAGTAGGCGGTAGATGGGAAGTTCGGGCACTGAGGGTTACCCATGGGGAGCTTGACACCGGTTCGATTCGTGATCGCAATGCTGAACGCGAGGGTCGAATTACTGCCTCCGGAAGCAAACAGATGGAGCTGCTCGAAGTAGGTCGAACCGTTGGCAGAATGGGAAGCGTTGGCCCACGTGAAGCCCACGGTATAGACCGTGAGGTGCTCGGCACAGAGGACCCCTTTCTCTACGACAAAGTAGAGGGTCACTGCGATGAGGGTCACCGAGACCGTCAGGACCACCCCGAGAACGACGAGAGACTGACGGGAACGGAACCGGCCCGGTCGAGGATTCGCAGATTTGATAGGAAGTCGAGCCTGTCCGCTCATCGTGGGGCCGGTCCGTGAAAGCTCACTCTGTCCATAGATTCGCTCGCGTATCGTTTGGGCGCCCAGACCGGCACATCTGTTTGGGGACCCGTAGCTTACGGAGGGAAAGATGGGGGGCCGTACTGTCTTTGCCCCGATCCCACATCTGAGGTGGACGAGAGATGACGACAACTCACAACAGTCCGAAGCGCAGGCGTAAGTCCACCGGACAACCAGGGATCTTCGTATCGGGGGCTCGGGCGCACCAACTGTGCCTTTTCGACCGGAAGAACGAAACATCGCCAAGAACCTTGATTACCCGCCTTGCCCGCAGTTACTTTTCGGCGAAGAGCAATACCGGAGTTCAGTTCGTGCTGGGATTTCGGCCCGAGCTCTGGCGTCAGGTCCTACCGCGAGATGCTCCGGCGGACATCCACGGATACGATGAGGATATCCGGGGTAGACGGGGGTTGAATTTCCCCGGCACTCAACACGACGCAGTGCTGTGGGTCCTAGGAGAACGACCCGACTTGGTATTCGATTTCGCCATGACGACGGTGCGTGCGTCGCGGGATGCCGCAAGACTGGTGGAGGCGACCCAAGGTTGGTCGTACCATCAGAACCGTGACCTCATCGACTTCGTAGACGGGACCGAGAACCCTTCCTCCCGGGAAATCCCCGACGTTACCCTTATCCCGCCCCATCGCAGAGGAACGGGAGGGACGGTGCTCCTCGTGCAGAAGTGGAGACACAAGTCCGACATGTGGCGGGACCTCCCTACGGGCGACCAAGAGAAGGTGATTGGGCGCACCAAGTCCGACGACCGCGAGCTGACCCCGTTGCCCGTGAGTGCTCATGTGAGCCGAACGAACCAAGAGACCTTTGGAAAGATCCTCAGGAGAAACTTCCCGTACGGGACCGTGCTTGACCATGGGACGATGTTCGTCGGTTTCTGCGCCGAGCAAGCCGTCCTGGAGCGCATGCTACGGAACATGCTCGGGGAGTCCGATGGGATTCCAGATGCATTGACTCACTACTCTCGACCCAAGACCGGGGGATACTACTTCGTTCCGCCACCGGGGGCCTTGGCTAAGATTCTGCGCAGGTAAGCCCCTCAAGGTCAGAGGGATCTTCCCGGAGTGGGATCGTCGGGGGGATCGCTCCCCCGCATCCGGTTGAGTGGTCGACAGCCGAACGCGTCACGTATTGCTTCTGAGGAGGCAACAGGTTGTGCAACCTCACGTAGACGTCCCTTCGGTGCCCAAGGACCATCACCACTATCGCTTCACCATCGATCGCACAGGTGCATTTCCAGGGTGGCACGCTGAGAGTCCAAACGTTCGGGTACCCGCTGAGCTGGTGAATGTCCAGATCAGGTCTTGGGACTCGGGGGTGCGGTTCGGGTGGATTGAAGGCCTCATTGAACGGCCCCCTGAGCCTTCCGAGGCAGGAGCTTGAAGCTCTTTCCCACGAGCGGTTTCGCGAAGACGAGTCGGTAGACTCAACGCTTGGAGGCTAGTCCGTGGGTTCGGCGAAGCTCGTCCAGTGACTCTCTGGGAAGAAGAAGCGCCTGCAGAGGGCCCCGTCTGAAGCTGTCGGGTGGGACTTCACCCAGGAGGGCCTCGATGCCCCCAGCGGCACTCTTCCCGCCGACTTGGTGGTCCCGAACCGATCCCCCACTTTTGAGGGCAAGGTGACAGTCGTGATCTTTCCGCTCGCGCTTGACAGCATTAGACCAGTTGTTTCAACAGCACTAGTGCTCCTACATCGGGAGAGTGGTCAAGGGGTACGCGAACCTTGGGGACTCAGAAGGCACGCATTTGCGACTCCCTCTCACCATGGGGATCGACCGTGTGGCATCTTTAGGGTCATGGAGAGCAGGGAAGGGCGCTGCGGGCACCCGAGGACCCTAGTCCAGGGGAACGAAGACTATGACCGAGAGAACACCCAGGGACTGTGCTTGATGTCACGCCGATGGTGCGCGGCTGGTCGCCAACGCTAGCTGCATGGCTACGGCACGTCGTTCCTCGGGAGAACCCAGTTTCTCGCTCATCAGGATCTGTGCCTGCTGACGTGCACCTGATTCCGCAACAAGCTCGCTTAGAACTCCTGCTTGGCACGTGTACAGATGATCGGTCAGCCGCGCCCATCTCTTGACGAACTCCTTGGCCAGTTCGGCATCGCTCATACCGCGCGGATAGAGCAGGTCATAATCAATGTGCCGCAGGCGGGTCGGATCCAACCCGTGGTCGGAGGAGGTCTCGGAGCAAGGAAAAGGCGACCACAATTCGGGTCAATGACCACCACGCTCTCAGTCATTCTGTCGCCGCGCGAATCCCCCTTTGACCACCGTGGGGGCTGGAACCCTTCATCAGCACCCGGGTTGGGGCCACAGAGGGGTCATGACCTTTCTCGTCGAATGAGATGCAGTCTGTCATCTCTGTGGCTTCAGGCCCAAGCTGTCTCTCAGGTCGCTAGAAATGTTCCAGTACGGGTATCCCTGATGCTGGAAGACCTTCAGGGCATTCGCCTTTCTGAGGAACAAGCGGACCTTTTCGCCTTCAGGGGCATTTTTCGTGTTGACGGTTAGGTCCAAACAGTACCTCCATCCTACCGGTCTTTCGTAGGGTAGTACGGCTTCCCAGCGGACGAGCATTTCGTGGTCTAGCCACCCAACTACGAGGCCTTCATCGGTAAGGCCAAGTCTACAAGGTTCGTGTTTCTGCCGGAGCCAACTCATTACAGTGACAAGCCCTCCCAGCGCTGCATAGAGAACGGCCACCCCAACCAAACCCCAAGCATCCTTGCGCGGGATGCGGAATCCCAATACGGCCAAAACAAGGGCAAGAAGGATGATGCCTGTCGCCGCAATGAGGGCCACAATGATCGCAAGAGGTCTAGCGATTGGCCGCAAGGGAATCCACTCCACGTTGCGGTTGGAGAATTCTTCCAAGCGCGCGGACCTCCAAGGAAGAATGTCCCTCCTCCCTAATAGGTCAATCTAAGGGAGTGATACGGACGCTCGAGAATCCCAGGAAGTGGCCAGTCATTTGCTCCGGTAGAAGAGAGATGCGTGACCTCGTTTTTTCCGGACCACGAGGGAGGAAACAAAGAACAGGTTACGTCAGGTCAGGGAGAAGGTGGATAGGGACCGGGATACATTTCGGGTTGATAGTTTTCCGCTGGCGGGGGAGTAGAAACGGCCTCGCCCTCCTTCCTCCTCTTGCGCACGACGAACAAGAAGGCAGTGACAGCCACCAGCAGCACTCCGATCATCACGTACCCAATACTGCCCGACAAACCGGGTGAAGCGGTACTTGGTGGAGGAGAACCAGCCTGGATGGTGATCACGACGGGGTGACTCGGCACCGTCCACCCTTGCAAGGTGGCATTTACGAAGAGTCTCACGGTTCCGACCGTGCTACCAGCGGTGAAAGTGACAGACGCCCCAGTCCCGCTGATAGAACCCATGGCAGTGGAGGAGAGGCTCCACGAGTACGAGGTCCCGGTGGGGCAGGCGGTAGTGCACTCTGGGGTGGCCGTGAAGATGACGGCCGCCCCCGTGACTACGGTACCTGACGCGGGAGAGATGGCAACGGACATCAGTGCGTCCTGAGGAACGCTCACGACCAGGGTGGTGTTGGCGGTCGCCGAGTGGCTCGATGAGTCGTTGACGAAGACTCGTACCGTGAAGTTCCCTACAGACGTGGGGGCGCAGGCAAGCGAGGAAGTGTTGGCGGTAACGCAACCTGCGGGCAGGCCACTGAAGGCGAAGGAGAGGGTCCCGGTGCCGCCAGACGCGGTGACATTGAGGAAGGTGACGTTGCCGGTTGCTACGGGGTTGGGGGAGGCGCCGAAAGCCAAAATAACTGGAGAAGGGAGAGGGCGGACGGTGAGCAGCGTGGTGTCAGTCACGGAGTGACGCGCTGAGTCGTTGACGAAGACACGAACAGTGAAGGAACCAGACACCGTAGATGTGCACTCGAGCACGGAGACGTTCAGAGTCGTGCAACCGCCAGGCAGGCCCGAGTAGGCATAGCTGAGCGGGGCAGTCCCTCCGGAGGCAACCACGGACAGGTTGGTCGTGGAACCCAACGTGATAGGGGAGGGGTTGGCATTGAACGAGAAGATGCTGGGATAGCCGCTCGGGACCACGGTGAGGGTCGCGGTTGCGTTGGCGCTGTGACCCGCCGTGTCGTTCGCGTACGCTCGGATCGTAAAAGTTCCTGTCGTGGTCGGCGTGCAGGACACGGCAGCCTGGTCCGAAGAGACGCATCCCGTGGGCAGCCCGCTGTAGGTGAAGGCATAGACCCCGGTTCCCCCAGCGACCGACACGATGAACTGCGTCGACTGGCCAAGGGATATGGAAGCGGGGTAGACGACGAACGAGGAGATCGTTGGGGGGGGGATGGGCGTTCCGAACGACAAAATGGACACGGTGCCCTGATAGAAGTTGGTCGCATAGATGTCGCCGCTGGCGGCATCATAGGCCACCCCATCCGTACCCGATCCCAGGGGGAGCACCGCCACGAGACTGTTCGTAGCGTCCGAGTACACGTCCAGCTTGCTGTCGCACTCATCTGCGACAAGGACCTCGCCCGTGGCTCCATCGTAGGCGATCCCTGCGAAAGGGCCCATTCCTTGCCCCGGGGTTGCCACGACGGAGTCGTTCGCGGCCGATAGGACCATCACCGACCCGAAACCGCAGCCTGGGGGAGGAGGGGGCCCACCTGGCTCGGCGGTGAGAAACAGCTCACCCGCACCGCTGTCATATGCCAGCTCCTCTGCGGTGGCCCCCACAGGGATCGTGGCGACCACGTTGTCCGTGGTGTCCGATATCACGCTGACATTGACCCCATTCGCAACGAAGACCTCACCCTGGGTGGGGTCGTAGGCCACGCCAGAGGGGGATGCACCCAACGGGATCGTAGCGATCACCGAGTCCGTGGCATCCGAGATGACATCCACCGCCTCCACATCTACCGACGCGAAGACCTCGCCTCGGGCGGGATCGTAGACCAGCCCTTGCGGATGGCCACCGACCGTCACCGTGGCCGTAACGGTGTTGGTAGCGTCCGAGATAACGTTCACGGTGTCTACGCTTCCGTCCGCTTCGAAGACCTCTCCCTTGCCACTGTCGTAGGCAAGAGCATACGGCAATTCGGTCCTCGGGACATCTGTGGAAAGGTTGTTGGACGTACCCGAGAGGATGCACAGGCACGTGGACACTCCGGCAGGGGAAGCTGCGTTCTGCCCCGCGAGATAGAGGTCGGCCCTACCGGAATCGTAGGCAACCGTTCCCGCGTTGGCCCCGATCGGTACGGTCGCCACGGAACTGTCCGACGTATCCGAAACGACACTCAGGTTCTCGGAACTTGGGAGGGTAGCGTAGACCATCCCTCTCGCGCTGTCGTAGGCGAGCCATGATACCCCGGTCTGGCCGCTGAGGGTGGCCACCACCTTGTTCGTAGCGGACGAAAGCACGCTGATGTTGCCGGAGACCTGGTTGGCCACGAATATGTCCGCCCGGGAGGTATCGTCAGCAACCCCCCACGGGGTGCTCCCCACGGGGATGCTCGTTACCACGACATCGGACCTCGCGGAGATCACGCTCACATCATCGGACCCAGAGTTCGCGACGAAGACTTCCCCGCTCGCTGGGTCGTACGCCACCCCTACGGGACCCTGGCCCACGGGGATCGTAGCGACCACGGTGTTGGAGACGTCCGAGATCACGCTCACGTTCCCCGTACCCTCGTTGGCCACGAAAACCTCCTTCTGGGCGTAGTCGTACGCCAACCCCGAGGGGGAAGTGCCGACCGGGATCCCCGTGAGCAAGCGGTTCGACGTCGCGGAGATCACGCTCACATTGTTTTCGTTCGCGACAAAGACCTCGCCCGTGCCATTGTCGAAGACCGCACTGCCTGGGAAAGAGCGATCGTTAACCGAGGTTACGAGGGTGTTGGTGGCGTCGGAAATCACGCTCACGTTGCCAGACAACGGGTTACAGATGCCACCACCGCAGGGCAGGTCGGTGTTGGAGACAAAGACCTCCCCGTTCGAGGGATCCACGGCAACTCCATCGGCTATCCCTTCGATGGGGATGGTGGCCACGACCGTCCCGGTCAGGTCGGAGACCACGCTCACGGTCTGGGTCCCGATGTCCGTGACGAAGATCTCGGAAGCATGGCTGTCGTAGGCCACCGCATAAGGTTGCTGCGAGTTGATCCCAAGACCGTTGCCCGACTGAAGAGTGTCGTTCACAAGATAGAGCGTCTTTGACACCGTGGGGATCGAGGGGGGGCTAGAAGGCGCCGCCCGGTCGGAGGCCACTCCCTCCGAGGGGGTGCCCGATGGATTGTCCCGGGGCCCACAATCGGAACAGTGCGCGGGTGACAAGCGGCCGGATGGTGGCGCAAATGAGGCCCTGCCGGCCACCGTCAAGTGCGGAGAGGTTGCCGGATTCGTCCCGATTGCCATCTGGCCCAAGAACCCCGGTACAGGGAGGAGCATCATGACCACGACAGGCAGTACACGAATCCATCCACCCCCCCTTGCCATGCGACCAGTGAAGATTCCCATATTGAAAGAGATTGTGGTTGTGCGGGTAGCGCCCCCCCACGCCCAAGAGGCACCCGACTCAGACACTTTCCTCCTCGTGGGGACCTCAAGGGAGGTCTTGTAGCTCGGCATGGAGGGTGGGCGACCCTTCGGGTCGATTCAAATCCGATAGCCTCAGCGCAAGAATGTCTCTCGGCACCGATCCAGGGGAGGGATGTCCGTGGTCACCAGGGACGATGGGGGACATTTCCGACCACAGTGGGTGTAGGGTCCCTGCGGAGTCCAGTGGCCACGGGTTACTCCCGCTCGGCGTCGGCGGACCGTTCAGGCGACCGGCTGAGTGTCCTGTACGACCGCACAGGAGAGCGCGCCGGTTCCCCCTATGCTGTATCCTCCCTGTTGGTTCACCACGGCGCCCATATAGACCCCGGTGCCGATGGCCATGACCGCCTTCACCTCGAGAAGCACCGACACCAAGTGGATGATGTGGGGGAAAGGAGAGGCGCGGGAGACCATCGATATGTCGTAGGTCATCCCGGCGAACCCGTCGTGCTTCGCTTGGAGGACCGGCCTCCCGGAGCCATCCAGCAGTCCAAGTGCGTGGGTAACCAAGACCGAGGAGATCGAGGGAGGGGTGACGCGGCTGACCAGGGTTCCGGCGGGGAACGTCAGACCCTCGTCCGTGAGAGGGTAGTGGGGAGAGACCGGGAAACCCACCGCGGTCCGGGTGACCAAAAGGGGTTGCCCCGTGAGGCTCAAGAAGGTGGAGACGGAGTGGCGTAAGCCACGCGGGGGATCAGACCACCCTGCGCGGGGGGAGAGGGGAAAATTCGGCACCGGGTTCCCCGAAAGGTCGGTCATGAGAACATCGCGGGAGAGGGTGCCGAGGTCCCTCCCCGCGGGTCCGACCACCCGGTAGGCTCCCGAGGAGTGGACCGGGAACCCCGAGGCGTTGGTGAGGCCCCAATATCCGACCGACAACGGCTGGATGGTCAGTTGGGGGACCTTCTTCCCGTCCAACAGTTCGTATTGGAACCCCGAATGCCGGAAGAGGGGTGCCGCAAGCCGGAACGCGGGAGTCTGCCCGAGAAGATTGTCGTAGGGGGAAATGTCGGGGAGGTTTCCTCCCGACGGAAGCGGGCCCGGTCCACCCATGCTCTCCCGATGCACGGGACCGCCTTAACGTTGGAGGTCTCCGAGGGGCGAGTCTCACGTCAGGCAGGGCCACGATGGCGTTCCCGGCCAACTATCTAGTCCATTCCTGAAAGGGCATAGGTTCCTCGCGGACCCTATGCGACCCACATCTGCCCAAGTCGGCCCGCCAATGACCCTGCCTTTTCACCAACGGATAGGGGGTGCCCTCCCACCCAATAAGTCTTGAGGTAGGGGTCCACCCGGTCGAAACGAGGGTCTCGGACCAACGTGATCGTTTCACCTGCCCTAGTCACGGCGTAGGCACACGTTGGGTGCGGCCAGGGCGTCACCCCATCCACCATACCGCCTATGCCCAGTGATGGACCCCTTCGGGGGGATTTCATCGAGCCAAAGGGTCGGAACGTCTTTCTTCATGCACGCCATCCTTGGGTCCGTGGTTTATTCCCAGGAACGGCCGGGTAGACTACTCATTGCAGTCGCAATCGCCATCCTGTTCCTCCTGCCGGGATTGGGCCCCGAGAAGGGGAAAGTCTACACCACCTGCAACGAACCCATGGCACCAGAACAATGTCGGGGCGTTGGCAAGCCTCTCCCCCAACGTGCCTTCTTCGCAGACTGCGACAACCTGCCTGGGTCAGGCGAACGCGACCCTCTGTTTGCAAGACGGCACATTCCTGTCAGGTAACAACTCGGACCTATGCGAAGGATCGCAACCCTTTCCTGGGGTCGCGATCTACGACCCAGCCAGCGGCGACGTCTACGTAACCAACTCGGGCAACAACGTCAGGGTGATCTCCGGTACCACGGGTCGGCGGATAACCAACATAACCGTTCCCGTCCCTCCGATGGACTCTCCCATCGTCTCGTTGGCCTACGATTCCGCCAACGACGACATCTACGTTAGCCAGTTCGGTGGAGCCAATGTCAGCGTAATTTCGGGGGCAAGCAACACGGTGGAGTGTGTTGTCCTAAATTGAAGTGGGCGACTTGTGCCTCGAGCCGTTGGTGACATGGGTGCACTGGGCGTCTCGGTGGGGTTACTCTCGTTTGGGTTACTGCTCTACGCCCTGGAGCGTCGCTACCCGCGGCCTCCGGAGAGTCTTGGTGCACCCCGGGTATGGAGGTGGTCTCTCCCGCCTCCTCTTGGACCAGAAGATCGTCGTGCCCTTCTGGGCTTGGCCCGGACTGGAGCGAGTGTCCTCGCCACCCTCTGATGGCTGTGGCTCAATCCGGCGAAGACGTAACTGCGGAGGGCAGGCATGGTCATGCCGCTATCCCTGGGCCGGGATCGGGTACGCAAAGTCTTTTCGGCATTGGGACCTTTATCACCTTCAAGCCCTATGGCGACCTACGCGAACGACACAGTACCGGGGACAACTAGGTTCTATCTCGTAAGGGCAGGCCCCGCCGTTGCCGTGGTCTACGCGGTGTATGCATGGTTGACTCGCCCTTTGTACCCCAACGTCGCAATGTGGTCCACCTACGCCGTGGTAGTGGGGGTTTCCCTGATCCTTATGCTCTTGGTAGGAAGTCGCACTGCAGTTGCCAGCTCTCGACGCAGGACGGGCGACCCTCTCGAAATCGAGGCGGACCACCTCGCCTTCTGGGGTGAGCCCACTCCGCCATCTTCCGTGAAGGAGCGAACAGTCGTGATGTTTTCCCAGATCTTGGCGGTGAATCCCGGTGGCCTATCCAAACCCAATGTGGTCTGGCATGAGGGAAAGTCACCACCCCACGGACTCAAAGGATACCGGGCGACCCTCCTGACCCCGGAAAATGCCCGGATGCTCCGTCATGCGTGGGAGAACTGGAAGACAGGGCAGGATCTGCCATCGCTCTCAGGGACGCCCCTTCCTGGCACAATCACCTACAATCTTGCGACAAGCTCGGGTGGGACACCGCACTCGCTCCGGTTAAATGTCGGGCGGGCGATCATGGTTGGAATGGGTTTGGCGGTGATTGCACTTTGGCCAGCGCTAGTGGGGCCCTCTCGCTTCCTCCTTTGGAATGGGGATGCATTGAGCCTGGGAATGCTGTTCCTCGGCCAGGGAATCCTCACCGCGATAGGCGTTCTTATCATCTGGATGTTTGGGGTACGAATGAGACAAGGTGCCGGGATTCTCGAGGTCCGGGACGACGGCATTCGTTTGCTCTACTCGCACGGAAAGGTTCAGTGGATTCCCTGGGCGAGTGAGGGTACACTATTCACACTGAAGGACGGGCGAAAGATGCCCTTCCATGTTGGTAGCGGCTTCATGATTGAGACGACCGCAAGCCCCGAAACCGGGATTCCAGAGCAGGCCTTTGAGACCATTCTCCAACGGGCCACTTCCAAGGGGTGCACGGTGATGCGACGTGTTCACACCGCATCGGATGAGAATGGCAACAAGTGGGGCGAGTGGACATCACTAACTGTCGAACGGTAGGCAGTGGCAGGGCTGGCGGACCTGCCCCGATCGCTTGAAAACTACCCGATTCGGCCCGTCAAAACCCCCACTTTTGCGCCGGTGAGTTGGGGGGGGTACCCCCAGCAAGGGGGTCGTCGGGGAGGGGGGGTGGCGCTCACAAGTCCGGGAGTGTCGACCTTTTTGACCCCCCGGGGTCCGCGGGATCTGGGCATGCCTTTCAGTCAGTTTGCCGGTGACGCTCTCGGGTGCTCAATCCGTAGGCGGCGGCCAAGACGACAACACCGCCCACGATGAGGACCAACTCTGCTGCCCAGGGTAGCAAGCAAGTCGAGTTGCAGACTGCCCCGTGGGTGGAGGTGCCACCGACAGTGAGGTAGGAAACAAGGAATGCCCCAAGGAACGCCGTCGCGATGAGTATCACTCCAACAACTGTCAATGGGGCATCCATCCGGCGGGTGGCCTTGACAGTCGTCAGCTTTGACATTGGGCGTAGAATACCATCGAAACACAAAAAGCACTCCTAATGCGGAGGGCCTCGTCCTCGATGAGCCCCATTGTGCTCAAGGGGCCGAATATGGCCGGTCGCAAACCTCTCTTTTGCGCCGGCGGAAGAGATGTCACCTTGGTTGGGGGCTCGACGGCGAAAAAGAGGCTATCCCGGTTAGAAGGGTGTCGATCGCTTTGAGCTCCCCCGGGGTCCTAGGGAGCAGGTCAGGGGTTTCGGACGATCCAGCTATTCCGGACCGTCATGGCAATGGATTCGAGATTACTGCCCAGAATGCGTAGAGGGCCAGACCGGCGAGGACGAGCCATACCATCGTTGCCGCAAAGAATGTAGCAGGAACCCGCTCTCTCCGCGATCGGGATCTGAGCAGCAATACGCAGCAAGTTACGAGGTCGACAGCAGCGATACCTAGGGGGAGTATCAAGGCACTGAGAAGGGTGACGTCTCCCCATCCAGGCGGGGAACAAGGGGCTAGACACCCTGACACCTGCCCGTACAGGGCTCCGACAAAGAGAATGGACTCCGCCGTTAGAGAGTACCACCAGAACCTTTCGAACCATAGAAAGTTGAGTGAGGAGTGCCAGAGCCCCTCGAAAGAATAGAGCGGAAAGTCCGGTTTCCTCCACTCGGCGTATGCGGTCACGGCGATCGCACCCCCCAAGAGTGTCCCCGAAACGACGAGTAGCGGTTCGGAGGATGCGATCACACGCTTCACCGCAATCGTAGATGCCCACGCCCCCCACATGACCGTGTTCGCGTCGAGAAACGCGATGAAGCTGAGGAGCCATGCGAGCCACATTCCGAGGAAAAGGACACCAACCACTTTCGAGTGGGCATCCGCCCGCGTTGGCGGGGTGCTGGGCACGCTTGAGTTTTGGTCGCCATCAGGCTGCGCCGCGGCCACGCCCTCTGCCAAGCCAGAACCGCGGTCGACCCTTGACTGACTCGACCTCTTCAGTTCAGGTCGCACCTCCGTAAGGTAGATGTAAGACAAGAACGCGGCCACACCAAGGACAGGTGCCAAGGCCACCGCCAAGGGTGTGTCGGAAAGAATGAAAAAGAAGGTCAGTACAAACGCGGCAGACAGCAGAACGGCCGCGAAGCTGTTGTAGGCCTTCACGAGTGGCCGGGTCTCTTGTCTTCTCCAAACCGGAAAATCACTGGTCATGATTCCGCCTCAGGTGACTTGGTCCCCCACGACGACAGTCTACGGCGACATCCCCTTCCGTACAATTCCCTGGATGTACAATCCATTTGGAAGAGAAAAACATGTTGGGGCCACTCCTTGATCCGTAACCACCCAAGTCGACCCTCCAGAGAGGTTCAGCATGCGGCGCTGACCGACTGAAACTTGGAGGTGGTGCGAAAGGCTTGACGAGTCCGTGACCCATCAAGATTCTTGGCCCCGGGCAGGCTAGTCATTCTGCCGGGGCAAGGCTAGCAACAGAGTCACTTCTTTTACAGTCGCACCGTGGATGGGGAACCACTGGAGTTCATGCGGCCTCGAACTCTTGTATGGATGACTCTCCGAGTTATCCGTCCAAGACGCCGCCCCGAGCATGACTCCCCCGTTCCTTCGCGACCGCTTATGGGCGAGCGAGCATTCGCGCCCCCAGATGCGACCTCGAATCATCTTCTTTGACTGGGGGGGAACCCTTGCCACGCGCCCGCCAGAGGTGCGGAGCCCTGAGGCGGTCTGGGTCCTCGTCGCACACGAACTCGGCGTGGCGGATCTGACCGAGGACGAGGTGCGGTCGAAGACTGCCACGATTGACGGAACTTGGCAAGAGAAGATGTACGGATACCTGGGGAGGTCTGACGAGTTCTGGCGCGAGTACAACACCGCCGTGATGGATGCGCTTGACATCCATGTGCGGAGAGAAGAGGTGTCTCGTCGGGTCAACGAAATCGCTGACGACCCCGCCTCACACCAACTCTTCCCCGAGGTCAGAGAGGTGCTGGACGGGTTGCGGGCGGCAGGGTTTCGACTGGGGGTCATCTCGAACCACAGCGAGCGGCTCCTCCGAATCGTCCACCACATGGGCCTCGACCGGGACCTTGACCCGGTGGTCTTCTCCCAAGAAGCAGGGGCCCAGAAGCCGGACGCTCGAGTCTTCGAGTTCGCCTTGAGACGGGCGGGCTGTACCGCAACCGAGGCTATCCACGTCGGCGACACCTTCGAGGCGGACTATCTTGGCGCCCTGCGAGCGGGCTTGCGGGCCGTTTGGCTGAACCGCAGGGGCGCTGTTCCTCCCCAGCCCTGTGAGTCGGTTCGAGACCTGCGTGAGGTCCTCGGACTGCTCCGTTCCTCGCCCTGAACACACTTGGCTTACCCATTCTAACTCCCTCCCGGAAGGGTCACCTTGTTCGCGGGCCAAGACTCAAGACACGGCACTCCCTACCGCAGGACATGCCTTCCGATCGGTACAAGGTCTTGGTGGAGCGCTTCCGAGCTTGGGCCTCGAACGAACCCATGGTTCGGGGAGCCCTCATCGTGGGCTCCCAGGCGAGGATTGAGTCGCCCGCGGACGAGTGGTCTGACCTCGACGTGACGCTCTTTGTGACCGATCCGCCAAAGCTCCTCGACTCCCCCGAGTGGTTGGGGCACTGCGGTAACGTCGTGCTGACCACCGTGGAGAAGACAGGCGTGGGGGAGGGATGGGAGCGTCGGGTGGTCTACGCGGACGGCCTCGATGTGGACTTTGCCATCTTCCCGAGCGCCATTCAGGAATTCCTTGGGTGGAGCCCGGAAGCCGTGCAGGTTCTTCGACGCGGGTTCGAGGTGCTCCTCGACAAGGACGGCCACCTTGCGAAGCTCGGTGGACAGTTGGACGAGGTGGGCGAGCTGCCGCATCCACACCCCACGGCCCCCGAGTTCGAGGCTTGCGTGGGGGACTTCTGGTATCACATTCTTTGGGCGACAAGGAAGCTTCGCCGAGGAGAGCTCTGGGCCGCGAAGATGGTGTGCGACGGCTACCTCAAGAGACTCCTCCTGCAGATGGTGGAGTGGAGCACGCTGGTTCAGGCAGGAGGGAAGGTGGACGTCTGGCATAATGGACGCTTTCTGGACTCATGGGCACCGCCGGAAGTGAAGGAACAGCTTCCCTCGCTCTTCGCCCGTTATGATCCCGTCGACATTGCGAGAGCCCTCGAGTCCACCGAACGGGTCTTTTCAGAACAATCACGCAAGGTGGCCAAGTCGCTCGGGGTAGACTACCCCGTCGCGATGCAGTCCGCGATCACAGAGCTCGCGAAGAAGACACTAGAGATGGCGCCTCCTCCCGGCCGATAGACCCCGGGGGAAGCGGGCCTGTTGACCGCTCGTCAAGGGCGGTCCTTGGTGCGGAGATCCCTTTCCGCACCCCGTATCCAACGCAACGGTTGTTACCATTCGCGCCATGACCCGTGGCATGGCCCCCCGGCTGGTTGCCTGGAAGGAGCTTCCTTTCGAGGCCGAACGACTCGAGGGCCTGCGTCTCAAGGAACAGTCCCGGCTCGACGGCAAGGTGGCGGAGAGACAGCACGAGCGACTTAGGGCTGACCGGGAGTCGGAACGCATCGTGGTCCAGTTGCTTACCCCCGCCGGACGGAAGGCCAGGGGCTTCGTGGCCTGGCGGCCCATCGCTGGTCGGGGTCGCCGAATCGAGTTCCTGTATCTCGAGCCTCGCTATCGAAGCGCTACGCGACTTCAGGCGCTCTTCACCCTGATACGGGAGCAGGATCCAGCGTCTGGTCCCGTCCTGGCCTCCACGGACCTCTGCTTGGGCATCGCAGTCGGGAAGCAAGCCGGGGTACTCGTCTCCCAGGGATATGTCCATGTCGACCACGCTTGGATGGTGCTCGCTCCAAACCGAAGTGTCGCCGTTCCCGGGAAGCTTGCGCTCGGAACGATACGTCATGCGAAGCCCCAGGATGCGAGCGCGCTGATCCGCCTCTATGTCCGAGCCTACGCGAGATCGGAGGATCAGCTCTTATGGCCCACAATGGACCTGGAGCGAGACGCTTCCACCTTCATCCGGGGCGTCTTCTCGGGCAAGATCTACTCGTTGGACAACGAGTCCTCGTTTGTCCTCGAGTGGGGAGGGAAGCTTATCGGCGCGATACTCACGACCGTCGATCCAGGCACCGGCCCCTTCATTGGTGACCTGATGATCGATCCCGCATTCCAAGGAAGGGGGCTGGGGAGGCACCTCCTTGCCCGGTCGGTGGCGGCTTTCCGAGTCCGAGCACCTTCGGCGCCGGTGGGGCTCCAGGTGGAAGTGCAGAACCGTAGCGCATTCGCGCTCTACCGCTCCTTCGGGTTTCGTTCTCGCCCCCACCCACCGGGAATGCGACACGGGGCGTGGCTCCGCAAGCTCGACGTGGAGCGGATCAAGGCGCAGCCTGTCGCGTAGCCTGCGAGCGTGCAGATTCACTCCACTCTTGGGCCCGGTGACCGAGAGGGCTCGGGGAGTCTCTGTTAGAACCGGGCGTAGTGATCTACGACCACGCGACGGCTCGCGCATTCAGTAGACAACTCCGCACAGCGGCGCCGCCCATACCCAGGAGGAGCCTCTCGGACAGCGATCCGCGGAAGAATGAGAAAAGCACCCGTGTGCTAGGAAAAAAAAGGGTTGGCCGGGGCCCTCAGGCCCCGGGCATAGACAGAGCGCTTAGCCGAAGAGGGCCGAAAGTCCAGCGGCTGCCTCCTCCTCGGAGACACCCTTCTCTTCCTTCTTTTCCTCTTTCTTGGCTTCCTTCTCGGCTGGCGCAGCGGGCGCTGCGGCCGCGACCGCGGCGACCGGGGCGGCCTCCGCCTTCGCGAGAACCTCGGCCACGTTGATGCCCTGGAGCGAGGCGATGAGCGCCTTCACCTGGGCCGCGTCGGGCTCCACTCCGGCCGACTTCAGCACGGCCGTCACTCCCTTTTCGTCGATGTCCTTTCCCGCCGAGTGCAACAGCATGGCACCGTAGACGTACTGCATCTTCGTTTCCTCTCAGTTGGTTAGACCTTTGATTGCGGAGCCCTGCCTTGCGGCCTTCGAGAGCAGGGGGGTGATTGTGTCTGGGGAGATAAAGCCTCTCTCCAACGCGAGCGCGAGCGCCTGGCGCTTGGCCTTGGCCAGGAGCCGGGGGATCGTCTGCGGGGTGGGGAAGGCCACATGGGTCGCGAGCCCGAGGGCTTGGGCCTGGGCGAGGACCATGTTCTGGAGCATGGCATCGAAGTCGACCGCCAGCACATCGGACGCGTAGAGGGTCTCGCCGTCCATGGCGACGCGGAGCATGAGCCCGACCGTGAGGGGCTTGACCTCGAGGCGGGCCAGCATCTGGGCGACCTCGCGGTGGATGACCGCCCCTTTCTTGACAATGAGGGTGTCCTTCTTCAGGACGACCTTGCCCTTCTCGATCGCGGCGGGGAACCCGGCGTGCTGCATCTCACCCACGATCGGGCCGGGCTTGAAACTCGTCTCGCCGGCGTAGACCCAGACGTCCTCGGGAGCGATCTCGCCCCCCTTGGGGGGCACCTTGCTCCGGGTCTTCTCGAGCTCCTTGTAGAGGAGGAACGGGTTCGCATCGGTCAGGACCACGGCGGTCTGGTCCGAGACGTGCTTCTCGAGCTGCTTGAGGTGGGGCCGCTCCTTGCCGGCCGCCTCGAGGGCGTGCCGGATCCGGCTGTTGGGAACGACGTGGAAGCTGTGCTTGCGCTCCGCGAGGTCGCGGCGCATCGACTGGAGGTTGGAGGCGGGCACCCCTCGGAATCCCACGAGGCCGATCACGGGGTGGGCGAGGATCTCCTTCTCGAGTGCCTTCGCCAGCCGCTTCTTCTCCTTGCGGGAGGGCGAGTCCCCGGCGTGCTTGTGGTGCGGGGCGTTCTCCTCGACTGAAGCGGCCGCCATTTCGAACTACCTCACCACATCCGTACCGAGGCGCCCATCGTGGTCTTCACGTAGACGCTGGAGATGTTGCTGCGCCCGCGCTCGAGCTTGCTCACGACCCGGTCGAGAACGACCTGCAGGTTCGTGGCCAGGTCGGCGGGCGACATGTCCCGGGTGCCGATGGGGACATGGAAGGTCCGCTTTCCCTTGTTGCGCATCCGTACGGTGCGCTTGAGCGAGGCGATCATCGCGGAGGGATCCGAACCGGGGGCCACGGGCTTGGGCATCTTCCCGCGCGGTCCCAGGACGGTTCCGAGCCGCTTACCGATCATCGGCATGAGGGGGGCCTCGGCCACGAAGAACTCGTACCCGCCCACCCGCTTCCGGCTGGCGCGCTTGTCCTTGAAGTACTCGTCCATCTGGTCCGCGAGCACCGTGAGGTCGGCGGCTCCCTTGATCTTCGTGACGAGCTCCGGGGATCCGAAGACGGCCACGCGGATGGGTCGGCCACGGCCCTTCGGGAGGATGACCTCCTCCTCGATCCGGTTCTTGGGGAGCGTGAGGTCGAGGTCCTTGAGGTTGATGGATACCTCGAGCGTCTCCTTGAAGGGGCGTTCCCCTGCGCTCTTCAGCGCTTCCTGTACTGCTTGTTCAGCGGTGAGGTCAGGCATAATCAGGGCGGGGCCGACCACACCGGATGACATTATTAAGCTTTATCCTCGAAAAGCGGCAAAAAGCTTGAAGTGAGTCCGCGGGGTAGTCCGATATGCCGTGAGGAGGGGTACCCGAGCCGTCCACGCCGTCGGCAGTTCCCTCGTGCTCGCTCTCCTCGTGCTTTCCTCCTTCTTCCCGGGGTCCGGCGCCCTCGGCGAAGGGACGGGCGGACTGCCGTCGATTCCGGGGCACGAGACGGCGGGGTCCGCCGCCGCTCCCGCCAGCACGGCTTCCAACGATTTCGTCTGGGACGGGGCCTCGGCGGCCGCGTCTGGCGTTGTCCTCCAGGAGACCGGAGGGATCGGGCTGCAGGGGATGGCCTCCAACGGGACGACCGCGCTCCTCTTCGGCAGCTTCTACGATGGAGGGACCTCGTACTTGACCTACACGGTCCTCTACAACGAGACCACCAATTCCTGGAGCACGGTCTCGGGCTCCATGCCGCCGCCCCTCGGGAACTTCTCGCTGGCCTCGGACCCCGCGTTCCGCGGCGGCTCCGCCGTGCTCTTCGGCGGGTCCAATCTCACCTTCCCCGCCGCTCCGACCCCGTCGAACGCCACCTGGGTCTTCTCCTTTCGAACCGAGGCGTGGTCCAAGCTCGCCACGGTGAACGCCCCCCCCGCCCGGGACGATGTCGCGCTCGCGACCGACCCCGTCTCGGGGAACCTGGTCGCCGTGGGGGGCTGGAACGACACGAGCGGGACCCCGGACCACGACGTCTGGGTGTTGAACGTCTCGACCGTTCCTGCGACCTGGACGAACCCCGGGAGCGCACCGCAGATCGTTCCCTCGCACCCCGGGGTCTTCGGGGCGGGGCTGGTCGCGACGGCTCCGGGCCGCTTCCTGATGGCCGACGGGTGCACCGACACCCCCACGCTGGTGTGCACGAACGAGACGTATTCCCTGCATGTCACCCCGGCGAGCGTCTCGAGCTCCGCGAACGTCACGAAGGGCCCGAGCGCACGAGGGTTCGCGAGCTTCGCCTGGGACCCCGCCCAGCGCGTGGCCCTCCTGTACGGAGGCGCCACGGTGGTCAGTGGAACCCCCACGCTCCTGCGCGACACGTGGGAGTACTTCCCGTCGACCAACCAATGGACCTCCACCTCGAACCCGGCGACCAATCCGACTCCCGGGAACCGCTACCTTGCCCCGTGTGCCTGGATCAACGCCTCGGGGAACGAGACGTTGCTGCTTGCTGGCGGCCAGCTGGCCCTGCGCTACGTCCCGGACCCGGCCCTCTGGCGCCTCAGCCCCAGCGTGGACATCGAGGTTGGCATCACCCTGAGCGATGGCGCTCCCGCCTACCCGGGCAACGCGACGGTCTGGGTCGACAACTACCGCTGGAACACGTCGACGAACATCAACGGGACCGGCCTCTTAACGGTGGGCTCGGGCGCCACGCGGGTCGGCGGCAACGCGTCGCACTACTACAACACCACGACGTCCCTCGTCACGATCCCCGGGGAGAGCACGAAAGTGGACCTGGTGCTCAACCCGCTCCCCGTCCTCGCGGTCCGCACGTGGAGCAACGCCACGGGGACCCCCGTCCCCCTCGGCGGGGTGGCCCTCACCTGGAACCGGTCCGTTTCCTCCCTCGGCGACACCAATGCCAAGGGCTGGGGCAACGAGACCGCCCTCCACGGGGGGGCCGTCCAGGTGAACGCGAGCGCTTTCGGATTCGTGTCTGCGAGCGGCACCGCGAACATCGCCTACCTCGGGGTGACGTTCCTCAATATCACCCTCCGTTCCGCCCCGCCCGCGAACCTCTCCGTGCAGGTCTGGAACCGCGCCGGCAAGCCGGTCGCAGGAGCGGTCGTGGCGCCCACCAACTACAGCGGGGTCACGGCGACGACCGACGCGAAAGGGTTCGCGAACTTCACCGGGCTCGACCCCGGCAACATCCTGGCCGGGGTCCAGACCACGCACTCCGCCGACTACCCGAACGACACGAGCGTCTACCTTCCCCCCAACCGCACCACCCATCTCAACGTCACGCTGACCCCGCTCCCCGTCCTGACCGTTCGCGCCTGGGCGAACGTCAGCGGGAAGATCGTGCCGCTCCCGCTGGTCGACCTCTACTGGAACTCCACGCCGGGAGGCACCCCCACGGGGGTGACCGCGACGGGAGGATGGTGGAACCACACGATGCCGCACGGCGGTGGCGCGTACTTCTACGGCACCCGTGCCGGCTACGGGCGCGCCTTCAACTACACCAACCTTCCCTACACGGGTCACGCCTTCCTCAACCTCACGCTGGTGGCCATCCTCGTCACCCTCATCGTCCACGTCACCGACCGGTCCACCGCCCTCGGGATCGCCGGGGCCACCGTGGAGGTCACCGACTCGCAAGGGCGGGTGGTGAACCAGACCAATGCGACCGGCACGACGCTCCTCCCGGGGGTGATCCCCGGGAACGACAGCCTCGCGACGACGGCCCCGACCTACTACGGGAACCTTACGAACCTCACCGTATCCGACGGGTCCCCCTCCTGGTTCAACGTCTCCCTCGTGCCCTGGCCCTCGCTCCACGTCGACGTGCGTTCCGCCCTCATCAACGGTACGGGAGGGGCGGGACTGGGAGCGGCCCAGGTCTTCCGGAACGTGTCGCTCATCGGGTTCACCGGCGCGACCGGATGGTTCAATGCCACCCGGGTCCTCCCGGGCGCGGCCAACGTCTCGGGCCAGGAGCCCGGCTACCACCCGTCGTGGCAGAACGTGGTCCTGAACCACACCGGAGTACTGAACGTGACCCTAACCCTCTGGCCGGTGAACGGCACGCTCCGCGTCCATGCGCTGGGGGCGGGGCGTTCCGGTACCACGGGCGGAACCGTGCCCCGACCTCTCTTCCTCGCGGAGGTCAATGTCACGTCCCAGGAGACGGGAACGAAGTACTTCGGCTACACGAGCGCGACGGGGTGGGCCAACCTGACGCTCCCCGAGGGGAACTACACCTTCGATGCCTGGATCTACGCCTACTACCCCCTCGCGACCCAGGGGCCGTACTCCGTGGGCGACCCCACGGTCAACGTCACGCTCTTGCCGCTGCCCGGGGCGAACGTGAGCGTGCTCGTGCTCGACCGCAACACCTCGGCCCCGATCGGAGGCGCCCAGGTGGTCTTCCAGTACGGGGCCCTTCCCACGAACGAGAGCACCGACTCCCAGGGGTGGGCCCCCTTCACCGACCTCTGGCCCGCCGGGTACTGGACCGTCACCGGTGCCGCCCCGGGGTACGAGACCAACACGACACCGATCGCGCTCGAGTTCCGCGAGACCCTCCCCCGGTACGTGGTCCTGCTGACGCCCATCTCCCCGTCCGCCGTTCACAACACCACCACAAACACCAGCGCCCCCTTCTCCCTCGTCCCGCCGCAGGAGCACAACCTCTGGTGGCCCTTCCTCATCCTCCCCCTCCTCTTCATGGCGGGGGCCGCCGCGGTCGTCCTCTCCCAGCGCTCGCGCCGGAGCGAACCGTCAGACGAGGCGTAGCGGACGCACCACGGGGGGCGCGGGCTCTCCCGGGGCCTGCACCGGCCGGGGCGGGGCGGGAGCGATCCGCGGGACCCGGATCGAGAGCCGGGTCATGATGAGGATCGCGACGAGGAAGCCCCCGAGCACGAGGAAGGACGGAAGGAGCGACTGGGTCGGCCACTCGAGGGAGACGACCACGAAGAGCAGGGTCACCGTCCCGCTCGCCACGAGCGCCCAGATCCCGGGCAGCTTCGAGTAGGGAGGGGGCCGGGGGGCGCTCCGTCGCCGGAGGAGCGCCAGCGTCTCGCCCCGGGCCATCTCGAGCTCCGGGGAGTAGGCGACCGTCACCGGCCCCCGGTCGGCGTCCCCGATCGGGAGCGCGTACCCGCTCCCGGTCTGGGGCTCGAGCAGGGGAACGAAGACCCCGAGGAGGGCGACCCCGCCGAGCACCACGAACGCCGCGTCCATGGCGCTCTGGAGCGGGAGCGCCCCGACCGGGAGGCCGACGAGGAGGTTGTAGAGCCCCCGGAGCTGCTCCACGTTCACGGCCCCGAAGGAGTAGATGAGGGGGCCCGAGGTCGCGGGGACCCCGCTCGCCGAGAGCGTGTCGAGGGCGGCGACGATCATCACGCCGTCGAGGAAAGCGAGCTGGAGCGCGAGCAACGCACGCCCGGGGTTCGAGTCCCCCTGCCATATCCAGGATTCCAGAAGGAACGGGGAGGCGAGGAGCATCGCGGCGGCGATGTCCAGCCCCACGCCCCCGGCGAGCCCCAGGGAGAGCCCGGCCAGGAGGATGAGGACCACGACCGACCAGATCCCCGACAGGCTGACCCACCGTCCCCGCCACGGGACCATCTGCGAGACGTTGAAGACGACGAGGACGGCGAACGTGACCACCGTGATCGCGTCCCAGCCGCGGAAGGCGCTGATGAGGCGGTATCCGAGGTAGCCGAAGAGCGGGAGCACGAGGACGAGCGAGAGCCATCGGAGCCTCATCGTGCCCACCCCCACGTCCGGAGGGTGGAGTAGAGCCCCACCACCTTGCTGACCGCCCCTTTCCGGTCGTAGACCATGACCGGCACCCCCGCCGCCCGGGCGGCCCGGACCCCCTCCGCCATCCGGGCGCCCTCGGACCGCTGCGAGAGCGACAGGAGCCGCTGTCCGAGCGGGTCCTCGTAGGGGGGGTACATCGCGAAGGACTCCGGGGCGAAGAGGTAGAGGCGATGCCCCCGGGCCCGGAACCGGGCCACGACCTCGCGGAACTGCGGCGAGGGCTTTCCGACGGTGGTGAAGGCGAAGACGTGGGTGCGTTCCTTCAACCGCCCGGCCAGAAGGTCCAGGGCGCCGGAGAGGTTGAACGCGGTCGCCTCCGCGTTCACGACGGCCATCGCCTCGAGCACGCGGGCCGCATGGGGCGCCCCCCGTCCGGGGGCGACGTAAGCGATCTCCCGGTCCGCAAAGGCGAGGAGCCCCAGGCGGTCATCCTTGCGGCCCACGTAGCTCGAGAGGACGGTCGCCGCGTCGACCGCGATGTCCAGGGCGTCCTCCCCGAGCCTTCCGGCCCCCATCGCGGCGCTCGCATCGAGCAACACGAGGAAGTCCTGGCGCATCTCCTGCTCGAACTCCTTGACGTAGAGCTTGCCGCGCGTCGAGCGTTTCCAGGCGATCGACCGGAAGTCGTCCTCCGGTGAGTACTCCCGGAGCGATCGGAACTCCGTCCCGTATCCCCGGCGCCGCAGGACCGTGGTCCCCAGGAACCGGGTGCGCAGGCGGGCGGCGAAGCTCCCCATCGGCAGCGAGGGGACCGACGGGACGACCGTGAGGTCGTGCTCGGTCCGGAGGTAGGTGAGGCGGAAGGCGAACCCGAAGGCGTCGTGCGCGAAGATGGCCGTGGGGCCGAGCGAGTACTTCCCCCGGCGGTACGGCCGGAAGGCGAAGGCGAGGGTGAGCGTCTCCCCCGGTGCCCACCACGTCACGAGCCGGGAGGACCCGTCCACGAGCCGGAGCGTCTCGGGGTAAGCGTCCCAGAGCTCGGCGTAGAACGCGGCCCGGCCGTAGTGCGTGACCCGGAGCCCGACGGTCCCGAGCCCCGTCCGGTTCACCTGGCGCGGGGCCTCGAAGCGCTCGGCCTGGAACCAGGTCGGGGAGAACCCCCGCGTGGACCAGGAGAAGCTGAGGTACTCCGCGGCCACGAAGGAGATAGCGAGCACGCCGAGCGTGAAGAGGAGGAGATGGAGGGTGTAGATCGCCACCAGGAGCGCGAGAAGCCCCGCGGCCACGATGCCGGTGCTGCGGGGGGTGAGGGTCGCCCAGGTCCCTGCCATGTGCGGGACGCCTCAGCGGGGGACCGGGACCTTATCGAGGACGCCCTGGATCGCGCGCTGGTAGATCTGGCCCCCGTCGATCTGCGAGCCCTCGCTCTGGTGCATCGCCAGGATCTCCGCGCTCAGGATGAGGCGGTGGTTGAGGACCGGCACGACGAGCGACCGCACGTCGTCCGGAGTGACGTAGCTGCGTCCCTCGAACATCGCGAAGCTCTTGGCGGCGGAGAGGAACTGGACCCCCGCGCGCGGCGAGGCCCCCACGAGGATGCGCGGGTCCTTCCGGGTGCCCCGGACGATGTTGGTCAGGTACTGCAGCACGTCCCGGCTCACGTAGACCGACTTGCGCTCTTCCTGGAGCGCCAGGATCTCCTGCCGGTCGACGATGCTCTGCGTCGGCTCGAGCACCGCCTCGCTCGCGCGCTGGTTCAGGAGCTGGAACTCGGCGTCCTCGGAGGGATATTCGACAATGAGGCGGAAGAGGAAGCGGTCGAGCTCCGCCTCCGGGAGGGGGTAGGTCCCCTCCTGCTCGACAGGGTTCTCGGTGGCGATGACGATGAACGGGTCGGGCAAGGGGTAGCTCCGCCCCTCGACGGTGACCTGGCGCTCCTGCATCGCCTCGAGGAGCGCGGACTGCACCTTCGGGGGGGCGCGGTTGATCTCGTCCGCCAGGATCACGTTCGCGAAGATGGGGCCCGGCCGGAACTCGAAGCTCTGGGAGTGCGGGTTCAGGGCCACGACCCCCATGATGTCCGACGGGAGCATGTCCGGGGTGAACTGGATGCGACGGAACTCGAGGTCCAGCGTCTTCGAGAACGTCCGGACGAGGTAGGTCTTCGCGAGGCCGGGAACCCCCTCGAGCAGGACGTGGCCCCCCGAGACGAGCGCGATGACGAGGTAGCGCACGAGGTGGTCGTACCCGACGACCGCGCCGCCGATCGTGTGCTGGAGGTTCTTCAGGATCTCCTCCGGCGAGACCGCCCGGGCGTCGCCCGCCGGGGCAGGGGTGTGCTGCGGGACCGGTCCCTGTTCGATCGCCATCCTCACTCCCCCCAGATCTCCGGCATCCGCTGCGCCAGGGCGTCGACCACGTCCGCCAGCTTCTGCCGGTGGCGCCGGAGGCGGTGCTCCCAGACGGCCGTTCCGAAGAAGGAGACCGGGCCGCGCCGCTCGATGTCGAGCGCCTCGTTGTAGATCCGCAGGAGGCTCAGGTCCAGCTTCAGGAGGGCCTTCCGGTCGGTGATCCCGAGCTTCCGGAGCCTCGACTTCCGCCGCGGGATCTCCCAGGGAGCCACCCCGTAGCGGGCCCGCATCGCGGCGACGAAGCGGTAGTAGAGTCCCCCGACGGGCGTGGACCACTCGCCCATCGTGAGCGCCCAGTAGTTCCCCGAGACCGGGTCGGGGGGCATGGGTCGCAGTACGGGGCGGGGCGTGAAGATGGGAGGGTAGATCCGCGGGGCCGCGAGCGTCCACACGAGGAGCGCCACGAGAAGGATGAGGAGCGGGATGCCGACCGTGGCCTGGGACAGGAGCCCGTTGAGGAGAGCGACAGGGTCCATGGTCGCCTAGGCCCCCGGCTTGCGTGCCATGTCGGACTTTCGCCGTCGCGCCACGTAGAGGCGACTCTGCCCCAGGCGGATCTGCCCGGGGACCGCGGGGACCGCACCCTCGGACTGGTGCACGTACAGGTGACTCCCGCGGATGCGGTACGCCTGGTCGACGCCAGGGGCGGCCGACACGGCCCCGCCTGCCACCCGGTGGCTGTAGAGCCGCCACAGCCCTTCCTCGGCGTAGATGCTCTGCAAGATGCCCACGACATCCCCTTTCGTCCCGTCCGAGGCATCGGCGGCCCCGAACCGGACGGGTTCGTACAGCGCGTAGAGCTGGGCGAGCAGCTGGGGCATGATCCCCCGCTTGCCCACGAAGGTCTTCTCCAGGATGTCCTTGTTCGTCCACGTGGGGGGAAAGACCGTCTGCGAGGCACGCTGGATGTCGTAGACGGCGGCCTGGTACCCGTAGCGCACCGCCTCCCGGTAGTCGTTACGGGCGAGGCACTGCTTGACCGTGGTGATCACCGGGATCTCGATCGGCCGCACGGTCTCCACGACCGCGGGACCCTCGTCCACCGGCTTACCGAAGAGGCCAAGCCGCACCTTCGCTACCCCAAATTGCTACATGCTGTCTCCGCATATGAACTTGCCAGTATGTCGTGGAGCCACGTGCTCGACAACCTCGTAGCGGCCGTGCGTCGCGCGGCACCCGCGGAGGGCACCGCCACGCTGCTCTTCTCGGGCGGGATCGACTCGTCGCTCCTCGCATGGATCGCTCAACGCGAGGCGGTCCCGCTGGAGCTCCTCACCATCGCCCTTCCCGGAGGGCCGGACGCCGAGCTCGCCCGGCGGTCTGCGAGCGCCATGGGGCTCTCCACCGTCGTGGCGCCGCTTACGGCAGAGGATGTGCGCGCGGCGGCCGTTCGGCTCCGCGAGGACCATCCGGGCCTCACTCTCACCGACCTCTCGGTCCAGACCGCGATGGCCCTGGCACTGCACCGGGCCCCCACCCGGGTAGTGTGGTGCGGGCAGGGGGCCGACGAGCTCTTCGTCGGCTATGCCCACTCCCGCGCACTGCAGGGAGAGGCGCTGGCCGCCCGGTGCGAGGCGGACCTCCGGAAGCTGGACCGAGTCGACCTCCCCATCTCCGAGGAACTGGCCCGGCGGGCCGGCAAGGTGTTGCGCTCCCCCTACCTCGACCCTGGGTTCGTCGAGGCGGTGGGACGCATCTCGTGGACGGACCGGTCCCGGGGGGGCGAGAGCAAGCCGCTCCTGCGTGAGATGGCCCGCTCCGCAGGCCTTCCTTCCGAGATCGTGGAGCGGCCCAAGAAGGCGTTCCAGTATGGGAGCGGGATCCACAGACTGTTGCGGAAGACCACGACCGACGAGCGACCCGTTGCCCGAGGCTAGCCGGCCCTGGTCCGCGTCACGATCGTGCCGCGGGCCCCGGCGGAATCGCCGTCCCCGATCACATGGGTCAGGAACTCGGCGTTGGTGATGATCGCCCGATGACCGCCCCGCTCGACGAACTCGAGCGCGGCCTCGATCTTGGGACGCATGCTTCCCTCTCCGAACTCCCCGTGCTCCAGGTGTTCCCGGAGCTCCCGGGCATCGACACGGCCCAGCATCCGCTCGCGGGAGGTCCGGAACCCGATGGCCGCGCCCGGGACATCGGTGACGATCGCGAGCGTAGTGGCGCGCAGGGTGCGAGCCAGGAGGGCCGCGGTACGGTCCTTGTCAATCACGGCCTCGACCCCCTCGATCCGGCCGCGGGCCCGGACCACCACGGGCACCCCACCGCCTCCCGAGACGACCGGGATCGCCCACTGCCCCACGCCGGCCCGGAGGAGACGCCGCAGCGGCTCCCCCTCCAGGATCTCCAGCGGGAGCGGGGAGGGTACCACGCGTCGCCACCCGCCCCGGGCGGCATCATGGACCATCACCCATCCCTTCTGCTTCTTGAGCAGCCGGGCCTCGTTCTCCGAATAGTAGGGGCCCACCGGCTTGGTGGGACGCCGGAAGGAGCCATCGCGAGGATCGACCCGCACGCGGGTGATGATGGGCAGCACCGAGCGGGGCCACGCCGCGCGGGCCTTCGACGGGCGGAGGGTCCGCATCGCTGCGGGGAGCGTCTGCTCCACGAGATACCCGATCCATCCCTGGGTCATGGCGCCCACGGCGCTCATGGGCAGGGGAGGGACCTCGAGCTTGGCGGATTCCTGCTGGATCAGGAGGGAACCCACTTGCGGCCCGTTCCCGTGGGTGACGACGAGCTCCTCTCCCGAGGCGGCGATGCGGGCCAGGTGGAGGGCGGTCTCCTCCATGTTGGCGAGGGACTCCTCCCAGGTGCCCTTCTCCCCCGCCTTGGAGATCGCGTTGCCGCCGAGAGCTACGACCGTCAGCCCCATCGACAGAAAGGCTCCCAGCCCCAGACCGTATTATGGTTTCGCGGGCAAGCCGTAGCCCTCCCGTCTTGCATCGGCGACCGTCCGAGGGCCCGGGAGGCCGGGGCGCGGGTGGCTCACCGGGTGCCGCGCCGCACCTTGCGGACCAGCTCCAGGGTCCGGGGCGACAACGGCTTGGCACTCCCCTGCGGGGCCTTCCTGGGAATCGCGGGAGGCGTGGGCATCGCGGACCGGGGCGGTCGGCGCGTCACGGGAAGCGGGAGGATGGTGGCGGGTTCGACGCTCTCGTCCCACTCGGCCGGTGCGGCGGGGGCCGACGCGTCGCGCGGAGCCTTCTGGGCGGACCGTTCCTTCTCGGGGTACGGGCCCAGCCCGACGACCAGGGATCCATCGGGCCACACCCCGAAGCCGATCTTGCGACCCGAACGTCCGGTGAAAACCAGGCCGCGCGACCGGGAGGGTTCCTTCTTCTCCTCGGCCTTTCCCTCCCGGCCGACCACGATCCGGCCGTCCGTGTATCCGCCCAGGTAGATTCGTTTCCCCTCCGCGTCGAAGAGGACGATGGGCTTCACGCGTCGCGCCGGCGTGGAAGGCACGGGCGGGGTCGGCTCCTCCTCCGGTTCCGGCAGGGAGGGAGCCGCGGAGGGCGCGGGAAGTGCGGTCGGCGCCCGGGCGGCCTCGGCGGCGGGCTTCCGCCGGGGGCGGGTTCCGCTGTGGCCTTTGGTGACCGGCACGAGGTGGGCGATAGGGCCAAGGCTTGAAAAACTTTGGGCCCGCCCGGGTTCCCGCGTGCTCGCGCGCCCCGTCTCCCTTCGCCCGCCCAGCAATCTTTAACAGGGGACTCCCTCTCGGGACGCGCACCATGGAAAGCTACGAGGCCCTCCTCGACCGGGCGTACTCGCTCCTGAAGCACGACACGAAGTCGACGGAGCGGTTCGTCGTCCCGCAGGCCGAGATCATGTACGACGGGCGCAACACCGTCGTCCGGAACCTCAAGGAGATCTCGGAGCGCCTGCGGCGGGAGCCGGGGCACATCCTCGGGTATCTCGCCAAGGAGCTCGGGTGCCCGGTGGTCATGGACGGCCCCCGCGGGGTGCTCAAGAGCAAGCTCAGCGGGGAGCAGGTGAACTCCCGCATCCAGGATTACACCAACAAGTTCGTGATGTGCCTGGAGTGCCACCGGCCAGACACGCACATGGAGAAGGCGGGCCGCGTCACCATGCTCATCTGCGAGTCCTGCGGGGCCCAGCGGCCCGTCCACACCCTCCGCGTCGGACCGTCATGAAATACCTCAAGGGTGCCGGACTTCTCCTCATCTACTTGGGAGTCCAGGCCCTTGCCCTGGTCCTCGCCTACCCCTTCATCTCGGCGGGGCTCCAGCAGGCCGCCAACCCCTCCTCGGTCACGAGCATCATCCCGCTGCTCATCGCCATCATCGTCGCACCCGTCGGCATCATCCTCTTCGCCCGGAAGGCGCCCGACAGCCTCTCCGTCATCCGGGTCGTCTTCCTCGGCGCGATCTCCATGTCCATGCTGGTCACGCTCCAGCCCGCCCTCTCCCTGGTCCTCCCCATCCCCCTCGGCTACGACACCGGGATGGCGCTCGACCCCAGCATCTACCTCGCGATCCTCGTCGCCGCGCTCGCCTTCCTGCTCCTCCTCCTCGAACCCCAGTGGTACATCGTGGACTCCTTCGGGATGCTCGCGGGAGGAAGCCTCACGGCGCTCCTCGGGATCTTCATCGGGATACTTCCCGCGCTGATCTTCCTCAGCATCCTCATGGTCTACGACGCCGTGGCCGTCTACTGGACGAAGCACATGATCAGCCTCGCCGACGTGGTGAGCGACATGAAGCTCCCGATCCTGATGGTCATGCCCTCGCAGCCCTCCTTCGACTACACCCAGATGGGCTCGTTGAAGGAGCACCGGGACAGCGTCCAGAGCCACCCGGAGGACCGGGAGGCCACGTTCATGGGGCTCGGCGATGCCGTCATCCCTGGCATCCTGGTCGTGAGCTCGTACATCTTCCTTCCGACCCACGGCGCCGCTCTCGCCGTGGGCGCCAACCTCGTGACCGCGCTCGGCGTCATGATCGGTTCGCTCGTCGGGTACATGTTCCTGATGCGGGTAGTGGCGGGAGGCAACCCGCAGGCCGGGCTCCCCTTCCTGAACGGGGGCGCGATCGCGGGCTACCTGGTCACCTACTTCCTCGTCTTCCACTCGCTGACGTTCGGGATTACCTGGCCGTAGGGTTCACCCCGGGGGACGGGAGCGATCCGTACGGGGGGTTCGGGGTGACCGAAGCACAGGGTGTGAGCCATTACGGATCACACGACGGGGGCGGGTCGCCACCCCCTAGACCTAGGGAAGGACCGCGCGTATGCGCATGCTCTGTGGTGAAGCGTCGGCGGTTCCCCTGCGCCCTCGATCGTCTGCGTTCGCCCGAGTCATCCACCGCCCAAGGGGGCGAAGTAGACATCGGCCATCTCTCGAAGGAGCTTCGACTCGACCTGCGCAAGGAGCTTCGATGTGGTGGGCTTGGTGACGCCGAGCACCAGTGCGAGATCACCGAGGCCGATGCGCTTCGGGATATCCCAGTAGCCGGCATGGAGGGCAAGCTGGAAGGCCTCGCGTTGACGCGGGGAGAGCGTTTTCGTCGAACGTTGGGTAAGGCCGTGCCGGATCGATGCGATCTTCGTTTTGGGGTTGAGGTCCTGTATCCCGCAGATCAAGCGGTGGAAGCGGTTGGTCTCCGCGACGAGCAGAATGCTGACGGTCCCTCCCTGCACATGACAGGGGAGCTCCGGGAGGATTCCCGCGGCTTGAAAGACGCTGGCCAGGCAGGATACCGAGAGCGTGCAACGCACACGTAGGAACCCCGCCCCCTTGCCGGGCATGAAGCGCTCTACGTCGATCACATCCGGGGAGTCCACAACGGCAGGGACCAGAGACTCTAGGGAATCCGGCCCGATGGTATCGATGTCCAGCAGCAGGGTGTCCGCGGTGAACATGAAGTTCCGGACCAGCAGGTGATTCCGGGGATGGAGTTTCGAGGCACGTTCTAGGAAAGAGGACCCCTCTCTTAGCGGGATTTCCAACCGGCACAGGAGGAAGTCCGGGGTACCCCGGGAGCCCTGCGGGGTACCCTCGGGAAGGTCCCCCGGGTGATCGACCCGCGGGATACCAAGGACGGCGTCCCCTCCACTGGAACCCCGCTGAGCGACGGGTCGCCCGGGATTCACGTCGACCTCCGCAGAGGGACCGACGGAAGTCCTGGCAAGGCCGGACTGACGTGAGTGGAACCCAAGGAGCCGTGTCCGAAGGGAGAGGCACCGAATGGACGCCGGGGTCGGCACACGCAGAGGACCTGGTGGGCTGGGTGGGCCCGCTCCACTGGGCCCTGCCACGGCTGGGTGGCATCGTAAAAGCCCAGCACCTCGAACCCTCCGCGCTCGACCAACGCCCCCATCGAGCGAATGGTGAGCATTCGGGACCGCACGGTGCTGACGCTGTGGGCTTCGAGCTTCCCTGCACCGAAGTCTAGGGCATAGAGCTCGGCCTCTCGGGTAAGAATTGAGCTCACCGGGTCATACCGGATGTTCTGGAGGTAGAGCACCTCTCGTTGGGGACCGGGGTGATGTTTCTCCCAGTACTCGACGTGCGGGCGGAGCCCAATATTCTGCCAGAACTCGAAAATGAAGACCCCCTTCGGGACATGCCGACGGACCGACCCCAGCATGCTCTCGAAGTCATCGTCACGGAGGAGATGGTCGACGGCTCCGCGCCAGCTGTACGCCACATCATAGGTGCGTCCCATGTCGAACGACCGCATGTCGCCCACCTCGAATCGGGGCGGAATGCGGAACCTCCCCGCACGGTTGCGGGCCACCTGGATCATGTCGGGTTCGCAGTCGATCCCGGTGACGTCGTACCCGCGGCTCGCCAAGATCGTCGCTTGGACTCCCGACCCACATCCGAGGTCCAGGAACGACTGCGACCGGGGGGCACCGTGCCGGCGGAGGAGCAACTCGAGATTGTCCATTTCCGCTTCGTGGTCCGCATGGTCGCCCGTGATGAGCTCCCAGTAATCGGCCATTCCGCGGTACCCGCTGGGGCTCGCCGCTTCCTCCGTGGCCCGGTCGCTGGACGAGGGGATTTCTCTAGGGGCGGTTTCTGGCATCGCGCTGACGTTCCGTTCTTCCACGGTCGACCCCCCTAGAAGCGACCTATCGCATTCCGCGCTCGTGCCGCAACCGCGTCCTTCGCGCGCACTCGGTCGTCGGACCGAAGAGGCCAGGGGGTTTCCCCGCCAGGGCCATGCTGTTGCCCCGACAGAATCCCCGGCACTGGGCAAAGTATTCGCAGTTGGAACACCCGGCCGGTACGGATCCTGCCGTGGCGAGCGCCCAGTACTGGAAGAGGGGAGATTGGTCAAAGATGGCGCGCAGGGATCCCCCGTCTAGGAGGGAGGGGACCGCGAACCCCTTGTGGAGATAGTCCCCAGGGTACCGAATGGAATCGCAGGGGACGACCCCCCCATCGTGTTTGACGACCGCTTTGACGTACCCGCAGTAACACGAACTACCACACCCCCTCTCTTGCCCGAACGTCTCGAAAAATGCGGGGTGGGGGGTAGCACTTGACCGGATCTCGAACTGGGTGGAGAGGAGCTCGCGTCGCAAACGGTAGAGGTGGCGGATGGCTTGCTCCTGTTCATCGTAGGTAAGCGAGGACCGGGCGTACATCCCCGAGTCGGTTGCCTCCCCCAGGTCGCTCAGCACGATGGCCTTCCAGATGGAGACCCCCAACTGGCGGAAGTGAGACGCGATCGCTTCGATATCCTGTACGTTCGCCCGCGTAACCACCGTGCTGACACCCACCTTGAGCCCGGCATCCACCAGACGGCGCACCGTCGCCAGCAGCGCTTCCGTGTCCGCTCCGATGCGGGTGATCACGTTCTGTTCATGGCGAAAGTGGTCGATGCTGATCGAGATGAAAGCCTCACGATCCGCCAGGGCGCGAACGATCCGATCGGTGAGAAGCGAGCCGTTCGTGGCGACCCCCAATTTGATCTCGGACGAAAGCCGCCCCACGATGGCGAGAAAGTCGGGCCTGAGGAGGACCTCCCCCCCGGTGAGTTGCACGGTGGCGACCCGGGCGTCGTTTATCGTGTCGGCGATAGCCAGCATCTGCTCCGTGGGCAAGTCGTTCTCGAAACGGTTCACCTTGACGTAGCAGTAGGAGCATGAGTAGTTGCATCGGTTGGTCAGATGCCAGATGAGCTTCAGGATCTTGCGCTGGCGCAGCACCTTCTCGAAGATCCCCTCGGGGTCGCGAGGGAGCGCGGCGTCAGAAATGGTTCGGGAGGACAGTTCGAGCATCGTCTGTCCTCCCGGTGTGACGACCTAGCCCCAACCCCTGTCGGGGCTGCTCGGCATGCCGAGATGTTCGAGTTCGTCCGGGGTGACCGCAGGGCTCGCCCGGAGTCGCGCCACGAAGGCATTCAACTCTTCCATCACGTCCGCCAGTGTGTCTTTCACGCGCTCCACCTCCGTTGTTTGAATTGCACGGGGAGGTAATGCCATTTACTGCATCCATTGGGTATCCGTCCCAATGTATTTATTAGGGAGTCTGAGCGTAGCCATTTCATGGTAGAGCTTCGAACCGTCATACCCGATGAGATCGACCGGTACCTGGACACGCTGGTGGGGACGGGGCCGTTCAACAACAAGGCGGAACTCGTCCGCGCGGCACTCGCCTCGTACACATCGATGGCCGGACCCATGGCGCAGGTCTTCGACAAGGAGAATATCTTCTCTCCCGACGGACGCATCTATCAAGCTGAGTACGCCCGGGAGTCCGCCCTGCGCGCCCTCCCGTCGGTCGGGGTGGTCTACCCCCGCGGGGTCGTGTTGGTGGCCCGCACCTCGTCAGTATTGCCCCGGGTGTGGTATCCACGTCTGCTGCAAGTGGGCGAACAGCTCGCCATCGGCATGACGGGTCTCGTGGCTGACGGCTACGTGACCGCCCACCGCATCAAGAAAACCAACCCACAGACGTTAGAGGACTTGGTCGACGAGCTGGCCGAATGGTACTGGGAGAACAACTCACGACGGGACCGGAGACCGCTCGGGGTGTTCTCCATGGTCGCGAGCACACTAAACGGCGATCCACACCTCCTCCTCTTCCAGCCAATTGGGGCGTGCACCGAGAGCGGAGCGGTGGCGGTCGGCAAGGACTATGCCCGAATCCAGAGCATACTCGACCGGAGCCCCATTGCTAGGTCCGGGCCCCAGGCCGAGAAGATCGCCTTCGAAGCCCTCGGCAAGCTCGACAAGGGCCAGCGGAACGAGGTCCTGCATCTCCGGTGCTAACGCTCCGCCGGAATGGGACCGGGGAGGGCAGAGCGCAAGTGTCGTCGGAGCGAGCGCCCCCCAGCGCATCTCCGCCCGGCGAGCCACCCCCAGCACGAAGCGTGTGGGACGCCGTCGCGCCACCGGGCAATCCCAGGGCGGTCGCAATCTCCGGGGTCTTCCTCACCAGCGGAACCGCTCTCTGGTGGTGGCTCTTCGCGATCCTGCTCCACGAGGGGGGTCTCAGCCTTCTTGAGATAGGGGTAGTCATCGCGGCGGGAACGGCAACGTCACTCCTCTCTGCGATAGCGGGCGGATGGATAGCGGATATCGCGGGCCGCAAGCCCGTCATCCTGACGGCGACGCTCATGAACGCTGTCGGCACCTTCTTTCTCGCCGAAACCGTCGCGACCTCCGTCCTCTCCTTCGGCCTGGTGCTTGGGGTGTACGGTTTCGTCGCCTTCGGAGGAACCTTCGCCTCGGGCTCGCTGCGCGCGCTCCTCTTCGAATCTTCTACGGCGGACCGTCGGGGCGCCGCGATGTCTGCGCCCTATGTGCTACCCTCCCTAGTAGCCATTCCGATGCCATTCATCGGTTCGCTCCTGAGCCGGGCGATCGGCTGGCCGGTCGTATTCCTCGTATCCGGGGCCCTCTTGTGCGTCTCGTTCACCGTATACGCGCTTCTGCTGGAAGAGCCCAGGGGAACCCTGCAACGACCGGCCCCACGACGGGATCCCCGCCCCCGTCGATGGGCATGGTGGATGCTCGGTTCTCCCGTCGTGGCGCTCTTCGGCGTATACTCTTTCATCGGGTTCGGACAAGGAATCTGTGCCCCCTTCATGGGGCTCTACTTCACCCGATACCTCGGGGCGAGCGTCCCCTATTTCGGCCTGATCGCCTCCGTCGAGATGGCTCTTGTCGGTGGATTGGCATGGGTCTCCGGGAGGTTGGTCGACCGGATCGGAGCACTACCGACGATGAGCGCCAGCCTCGGTGGAGAAGCGGCCATCGTGATCGGCATGGTTTTCGTCCGGAACCTCCTCCTGGCCGGCGGGCTCTACGAGGCCTGGAGCGCGGTGGATTGGTTCGACCTCACCGCGCCCTCGGTCTTCCTCGGAACGAACGTGACGACCGAACGGAGGGCCACCGTCATCGGTGCCTTCGGCACGGTGACCCGCCTTCCGACCCTGGTAGCGCCGGAGTTGGGGGGATACCTCTTCGGGATCTTCCCTCCACTGATCCTTGTCGCCTATGCGACGGTCGCTGCAACGTCCGCGGCGTTCCTGGTGTTCCTGCGCACCGTCTTCCCGAGTCCCCCGAGGACGCCCCTCGGACAGTCTACCCGTGGTCGAGACCCTGCCGCTGCTACGGAATGAGGAGACTGTCCGAACGAGCGGGAGAACGTACCCGAGGGGGGAAGGTCGTTCCTCCCGGCCCGAACGCCTTCGGCGTCAGCGACCCGTGCTCCCGAACCCGCCCTTGCGGTGCGGGGATTCCAGGACGGTCCCCCACGCGAACCGGGTCTCGACCTCGCCGACGAGCCGGCACTGGGCGATGCGGTCCCCGGCGTGGATCCGGTAGGTTTCCCCAAAGAGGAGGGTCAGGGGAACCCGCACCTCCTGGGCATAGTCGCTGTCGATGGTCCCGGGGGCGTTCACCATCAGCACCCCTTTCGTGGAGAGGCCGCTCCGGGGGCGCATCTCGAGGAACGTGCCCGGGGGCGCCTGCATCTTGAGCCCGGTGCGGACGAGCGTCACTTGTCCGTGCCGCAGGTCGGTCTCCTCGGCCGCATAGACGTCAAAACACGCGCTGCCAGGGGTGCCCTTCGTCGGTTCCCGGGCCGCAGGGGCGTCCGGAAGCCGTTCCACGACCACGACCAGGGGTTCCGCCACGGACCCCGCCACCGTCGCGGGCTTAAATAAGGTGGGAGCCGTGGGCGCGCGATTGCCGTGGCGTGGAAGAACCTGGGAGAATTCCTGACATCGTTGGAGGAGAAAGGGGACCTCGTCCGGGTCCGGTCCAAGGTGAGCCCTCGCCTCGAGATGACGGAACTCGCCCTGCGCGCCCTCCGGGCCGACGGGCCCGCGCTCCTCTTTGAGCAGGTCGAGGGGTCCGACTGGCCCGTGGCGATCAACGTCCTCGGCTCCGACCGGCGCATCGCCCAGGCGCTGGGGAGGCAAGACCTCGGGGAGGCGGCCGGCACCATCGCGGACCTCCTCGCGATGAAGCCCCCCTCCGGGATCGTGGCGATGATCCGGGAGCCGGGGAAGACGCTGGACCTGCTGCAACAGCTCCGCTCGCTCGCCCCCAAGCGGGTCTCGACCGCGGCCTGCCAGAAGAACGAGACCGACCGGGTCGACCTCGGCCGGCTCCCGATCCTCACGTGCTGGCCCAAGGACGGCGGGCCCACGGTCACGTTCCCCCTGGTCATCACCAAGAACCCGGAGACCGGGGAGAGCCACACCGGCATCTACCGGCTCCAGCGCTACGGCGCGGACACCCTCGGGATGCACTGGCAGACGCACCGCGTGGGGGCCGAGAACTTCCGGAGATGGTCCCGGGCCGGGAAGGACATGCCCGTCGCGGTCGTCATCGGAGCGGACCCGGCCTCGATCTTCTCGTCGCTTGCCCCCGTTCCCGAGGGGATCAGCAAGTTCGCGTTCTCGGGACTGATGCGCGGAAGACCCGTCGAGCTCGTCCCGTGCCGGACGGTGGACCTCGAGGTCCCGGCGGAGTCGGAGTTCGTCCTCGAGGGCTACGTCCGGCCCGGCGAGAGCCACGTCGAGGGACCGTTCGGCGATCACACCGGCTACTACTCGCTGCCGGAACCGTTCCCGGTGATGCACGTGACCCACATGACGTGGCGGGACCGGCCGACCTACCTCGCCACGGTGACGGGGAAGCCCCCGACGGAGGACGCGGTCCTCGGGCGGGCGATCACGCGCCTCTTCCTCCCCGTCATCCGGATGGTCCTGCCCGAGGTGAAGGACATGGACCTCCCGATGGAGGGGCTCTTCATCAATCTCGCCGTCGTCTCCATCCGGAAGAGCTACCCGTACCACGCCCGCAAGGTCATGCACGCGCTCTGGGGGCTGGGCCAGATGATGTTCGTCCGGTACATCGTCGTCGTGGACGAGGACGTGAACCCCCACGACCTCCGGGAGGTGCTGTACCGGGTTTCCCTCCAGGCGGACCCCGCCGAGGACTTCGAGCTTGTCCGCGGCCCCGTGGACCAGCTCTCGGTGTCGAACCGGCTGGAGAACGTGGGCGGCAAGGTGGGCATCGACGCCACCAAGAAGTGGTCCGGGGAGGGCTACCCGCGTCCCTGGCCCGAGGAGGCGCGCATGGACCCGGCCGTCCAGGCCCGGATCGACGCCCTCCTCTCCGCGGAACCCCGGCTCGCCCAGGTCCTCTCGGCCCGACGATGAAGGGCGGGCTCTCGAGGCTCCTCCTCCTGCAGACGCTCGGGCTCAACGCCTTCCTCGTCGTCGGGTTCCTCGTCGCGGCGACCCGGCTCCACGTGGCGGTGGTCACGGTAGTCCTGATCTTCCTGGCGTTCTTCGGCGCGCGGAACGCCGGCCACGCCTTCAACCAGGTCGTGGACATTCGCTACGACCGGCTGAATCCCCGGACCCAGGACCGCCCGCTCGTCTCGGGAGGGATGTCGACCTCCACGGCGCTCCTCGTGGTCGCGGCGAACGTCGCCCTCGTGGTCGGGGCCGCCGCGCTCCTCAACCCGCTCGTCCTGCTCCTCGCCCCCGTGGGCCTCGCCCTGGCGTTGGGGTACTCCTACACGAAGCGCTACACCGCGGGGACGACCGTGCTGCTCGGGCTCGTGCAGTCCATCATCCCTGCCGGGGTCTACCTCGCCACCTGGGAGGCGCTCCCTCCGGCCGCCCTCGCGGGCGCCACGGCCGTGCTCCTCTTCGGGACCGGGTTCGAGACCATCCACAGCCTCGGCGACCTGGAGACGGACCGGCGGTTCGGTCTCCATTCGCTCCCGCTCGCGCTCGGCCCGCAACGGGCCGTGACGCTCGTCGGCGTGCTCTTCGGGGCGAGCATCGTCTTCTTCGGACTCTTCGGGTACCTCGCCTCCCTGGGAATCTTCTACTACGCGGCGCTCGTCGGCATGGCCATCTTCGCGGCGCTCGAGACGCGTTTCGTGGCCCGGTCCCTGGCACCGGAGGCCCCCCGGGAGACGCACAACCTCGAGGGGGGTTCCCCGCTCATTGCGAACCTCGCGATCGGCGCGTTCTTCTTCGTCGGCACCCTCCTCGGGGTGTTCCTCGGGCCCACCCTCGGACTATAGACCGCGGATGTGGCTCGTCCACGACATGGGTCTTAAGTAACGGGCCCC
>JAJYEA010000062.1 GCA_021790425.1 Thermoplasmata archaeon
TACGTGTTCAGGCTCCCCGAGCCACTGATGGCCTGAGCGGCTGAGTTCCTCTCCATCGCAAAGTGGAAATCCAGCCTTCTTCGCTCCGAAGGAGCGAGGAACTCATGGCCGCGCCACTCCAACCCTGGCGCCTGACCCCGAAGGACGAGGACGATGAGATCATCGTCTCCAAGAAGGGCTTGGAGGAGCTGAGGCGGCAGGCCGAGCAAGCCGAGGAACGCGCTCGGGAGATTGAGTGACTGCGGAGAGAGAATGCCGAACTCCGTCGGCGCCTTCAGGTCCACGAGAACCCGAACGTCCCTCCCAGCGTGCGGAACCATTCCCCCGGCTACGCCCGGGTTCGGCCCCTCGTTCCGTCGGGCGAGCGCAAGAAGCCTGGACCCAAGCCCGGCCACGAAGGAGTCACTCGCCCGCCGTTGACCCCGGACCAGAAGGTTGCCCTCACCGCCGCTCGATGCCGAAAGTGCCACGGCGAGCACCTTCGGTTCCGGGGCACCGAGACCCACCCAGAGGTCGAGGTGGTGCGGAAGCGGATCGTGACGGAGTACGACCGGGCCGTCTACGACTGCTTGGACTGCGGGGCCGAGGTTCGCTCGACACTCCCGGACGGTCGGGATCCCGCCGGGTATGGCCCTCAACTCCAGGCCAAGATCGTGCTGGGAAAGATCGAGGAGCGGCTTCCGTATCGGAAGCTCGAGGAACGACTGGCGCGGGAGGGGATTCCGAGCTGCCCCGCCACACTGCAGGCCGTGGTCTGGGGAGCGAGCGAGAAGCTGAAGGATGAGGAGGCCGCGATCCTTCGACGGCTTCGAGCGTCTCCGTGGGTCCACGCCGACGAGTCGTCCTATCGGATCGATGGCCGCAAGGTGTGGATCTGGGTGTTCTGCAACGAGGTCGATCTGCTGTTGGTGATCCGACCGAGTCGAGGTCGGGACGTGGTCGAGGAGGTGCTCGGGAAGGAGTACGCCGGTCAGATCGTCTGCGATGGCTGGAAGGGCTACCTCGGCTGGGTCCTACAACGGTGCTGGGCGCACCTGCTTCGGTATGCGAAGACGGGAGCGGAGGAGAGCGAGGAGGGGAAGGCGCTCTACGCGGCCCTGTGCGAGGTGTATCACCAGATGACGAGGGGATTGGACACGGCGAGTCCGAGGGCTCGGGCCCGACGGCTCACCGTGGGAGGGAAGGCGCTCACGAGGCTGCTCCGTCGGTATGGTCGAAGTCGGTCGGCGGGAGTGGGGCGGGTGGTGACGTATCTACGGAATGGGAGGGCGGGGTGGCTGACCTTTCTGGAGCATCCCGGCATGGACGCGACGAACCACCGCGGGGAACGGGGTCTGCGCGAAGCGATCGTGATCCGGAAGATCATCGGGACGTTGAGGAACTGGAAGGGGGCGGAGGCGTTCACCCGGCTGCTGAGCGTGCTCGGGACGTGGAAGCTCCGCGGAGAGAATCCCGCGACAAAGCTCTACGCGGCAGTCAGCTGATCGAGTGCTCCGTCAGGAGCTGAACACGTACCCCCTACGTAGGGGGTGATTAAGTCGTCCGTCCTCTCGACCGAAGCCCGGTTCACACGTACCCCCTACGTAGGGGGTGATTACTGTATGAGCCCTCCGTTCGATCGCCATCCGCCCACGAGAGAGAAACGGGCGGCGGGTCCCGCCTCACCCCTAAATCACAGTCTGTTCAGGGAGAAGGCTCGGCTTGTGAGATCAAGTAGGGTATACGAAGTGCCAAACTCATGTCCAGGGAACGAGGAGGGTCCGAAATCCCCTGCCGTTCCGCAGGTCCTCGGCCGCTTCCCCGATCCGGGCAAGAGGCAGGGTCGCGGTGACCACCGCGTCAAGGCTCACCTTCCCTTGCCGCACCATCTCGATGACGCGCGGGTAGTCCACCGGCCGACAACCGAGCGAACCGATGATCTCGTATTCGAAGAACATGAGGCGGTGGAGAGGAATGGGAACGACCGAATCGCTATACCCGACGACACAGAGCCGCCCTCCCCGCCGAAGGGTCGAGAGGGCCATGCTCGCGGTCTCAGGCTTTCCGACGACCTCGAGCGCCACATCCGCGCCTCCACCCGACCTCTTTCGGACCTCGCGGCCAAGGTCGGGGTGCTCCGTGGGATCCAGCGTCTCGCACGCGCCGAGCCGTCGGGCTGCCTCGCGCTTCTCAGGGCGCAGGTCCACCGCAATCACGTTCGCTCCCGCGGCGACCGCGAACTGGACCGCATTGATCCCGACCCCGCCGCATCCGACGATCACGACCCACTCTCCGCTCTGCACCCGCGCGCGGCGGACGACTGCATGGTACGGTGTCGTGAGGGCATCGGCGATGACGGCACTTCGCGCGAGGTCGAGGCCGACCGGGAGCGGCACAAGGTCCCGGGCCGGGACCCGGACGTACTCCGCGAACCCTCCGTCGAGGTGGTTGCCGGGCATCTTCAGGTAGGGACAGATGTTCCCCCGCCCCGATCGGCAGTAGTCGCAGCTCCCGCAGGGCAGGACCGAGGGAACCAGGACCCGATCTCCGACAGATCGCATAGAACTCCCAGGGCCCAGTTCCTCGACCGTGCCTGAGATCTCATGGCCGAGGATGAGGGGAGGGGTTTTACCCGTCGCGACGCCATGGTCGAGGTAGTGGAGATCCGTGTGGCAGAAGCCGCAGGCTGAGACCTTGACCAAGGCGTCCCCGGGGCCGGGAACGGGGCGCGGCACGTCCCCGATCACGAGGGGGCGACCCGATCCATGAAAGACGGCTGCCTGCATGGAACCGAAGTCAGCCGTCCCTCCAAATGGGGGTTCGCTTTTCGAGAAACGCTCTCAGCCCTTCCTCTGCGTCTTCTCGGGCCATCAAATCATCAAGGTACGCCTTCTCGGCGACCGCCATACGGGACCACGGGTCCGTTTTCGTCGCTCGGAGGACCCGCTTGAGCAGCCGCAGGGCTTCCCGACGATAGCTGCAGACCGTCTGGGCGGTGAGGGCGACCGAGGCGTCGAGTTCGTCCTCGGGAACCACCCGGTTGACAATCCCCGCCGCCGCCGCTTGCCGGGCATCGAACGGGGTACCCAGGAACAGGAGTTCGGCGGCCTGCCGGGAGCCGAGGAGATGAGAGTAGGTCGCGGCTCCGAACGGCGCAAAGACCCCCAACCGGATCTCGGGCTGGCCGAACGTCGCTCCCGCCGAGGCAACCGCAAGGTCGCAGGCCATCAGCAACTCCATGCCTCCGCCGAGGCACCGGCCGTGAACCTGAGCAATCGTCGGGGGCGGGAGGTTCCAGACCGTCCGGAGGGTCGTGCGGAATGCATCGAACATGGCCGAGACCCGGGGTTGGAGATGGTCCTCGACGCTGAGACCGCCGCTCCAGCACTTGCCTTCTCCACGTAACACGACCACGTGAGCTCCCGTAACCTCCTCGCGGTGGAGTGCCTGGATGAACTCCTCCAGGAGGGCGGTGTCAAATACATTGGCCGGTCCGTGTTCCCAAGTGACGGTCGCGCGGCCCGCGATGCGTGTGACGGTGACGGTACCGGGAGACTTCGCTTTCATCGGATCCGCTGTCAATCGAAGAGGATCGACTCGACAAACGTTTCGAGTTGCAGGCGGGCTTGCTCATAGGTGGTTGACTTCTCCTCGAACTCCATGTGCAGGTAGGGGATGCCCCGCCCTTCGAGGGCCCTCCGGTAGAGCACCACGTCCTCGAGCGCGGGCTCGCAGAACTTGGCGGTGAGGAAGAGCACCCCCTGGGCGTTTGTTGCGTCGACCCGCGAGAGCACCGCAGCCCCCTTGGTCGTGGGAGTGCTCCGGACTCCGATGTCGACCGGGGTCCGGACGTAGGCCGCCGCGAGGCTCTGGAGGGGATCCTTGCCGATCGTAATCTGCGGGCACCAGCGGTGCAGCATCTGGAACTCCTCGCCCACGACATAAAGACCGACGTCCTCCACAAGCTGAAGGAGCTCGAGCGTCGGCTGCTCACAGAACGGACCAATGACGATCACTCGGATCGCGTCCTTGTTCTTCCGATCCCGTCGTTTGAGTTCACTGAGCGCCCGCTCCAGTAGGGGGATGTGGACCTCCCGGGGGAGCAGGCCCCCCAATCGGAGCAGGAGGTAGTACTCCTGTAGGGTGACCTTCCATGGAGTTTCCCGCCTCAGCTCGGCGAGTTGTTCGACAAGTGCGCGTTGAGTGTTGAAGACTTCGAGGGAGGCCCGGAGGTCGGATTCAGAGAACGGGCGGCCCGCGACCCGCTCCAGCTTCCGGATAAGGCTGCGATACTCGGCCACCAGGAACGGGATTGTGGCCGGAGAGGTGAAGTTCTGCGGGAGGTGGAGCATGTGAGAGGGGCGCTGCGGCAGGATCCGGGTGAAGATACCGTCGAGATTGCGGCTCACATCGCAGATGTACGGAAAGACGAACGCGTCGAACGGATCGAGGCGGCCGGTGAGGGCCATCTCTAGCGTCGACTTCGAGATCGAGCAGAGAAAGGAACCGAGGGCCGCGTCGGCACGGCTGATCTCGAGGTTTTCGCCGCCGCCCTGCATCGCCACCGGCAGCAAGGCGAAGGAGTGGACAAGTTCCTGCGGTGTATAGACCGGAAAGCAGCCGACGGCCTTGCCCCCCGCGCTGCGCCAGGCCCGGACGGTGGGAAACGTCGGGTCGGCGAGCACCTCGCGGGCAAGGCGCACCATCTGGTCGACAGACTCCGCTTGGCGGAACTCCCGAAAGTCCGGCGAAATCTCGATCCCCGGGGGGGCCTCGCCGCCCTCCGGCCCCTCGCCCGGGGGCCGGAGCTGTAGGAGCTCTGGCACGGTTACCCCCCCGCTCCCCGCGACGACTGGGCGAGCTTTAGCAGGCGGGAGTGTCCGAGGACCGCGCTGCCGATGGCCGCCGCGTAGTACGCCTCAGGAGTTACGTTGACGTCCATCCCGACCGTGTCGTGGAGCGCCTTCACCATCCCGACGTTCCGGACGAGCCCTCCGACCAGTGTGACCTCCGGCTGGATTCCCACATAGCGCATCAGGGAGAACGCGCGCTGGGAGAGGGAAAGGAACACGCCCATCAGAATGTCCGGGAGCGGGACGCCCTCGGCGACGTTGTTGATGATCTCGGTCTCGGCGAGGACCGCGCACACGCTGGAAATGAGCTTGGGATGGACAGATGTAAGCCCCTTCGGCCCCATCTCCTCGATGGGGATCTGGAGATACTTGGCACAGCGCTCGACGAAGCGGCCCGCTCCCGCGGCGCACTTCTCGTTCATCTTGAACTTGAGGACCTTACCCGTCTCGGAGACGGACATGGTCCGGGAGGCCTGCGCCCCGACGTCGACGACCATCCGGGTCTTCGGGAAGAGGAAGATGGCGCCGCGCGCCGAGGAGGTGAAGTCGCTGACCTGCAGGTTCCGCTCAGGAATCGTGTACCGACCAAATCCGGTCGTACAGAGGTAATCCACGTCGCCGGGCGCGATATTGGCTGCCTCTCCCAGCTCGTCGAGCACGCGGTGGGCGGTATGGACCGGGCTCCCCCGCGATGGGGCGGCGGCCGTCGCGAGAATGCGGCGGCCGTCTTCAAGCAACGCGCCCTTGATGGTTCCGGCGCCGAGGTCGAGGCCCCCCGTGATCATGCCGCCCCTCCCGGGAGCCGCTCCCAGCCGTGGAGCGCGGCCCCCAACGCGCCGAGGTATTGGGAGAGCGGGCTCACGTTGACCGGCACTCCGAGCCGACGACCAAGGGCATGAACCATGCCCTCGTTCTGGGAGACGCCACCAGTGAATGTGATCTCGGGTTCGACTCCGACCCGCTGCATCAGCGAGAGAGTGCGGCTCGCAATGCTTGCGTGCAGCCCGGCGAGGATGTCCTTCGGATCCTTGCCTCGGGACACGTACGAGGTCACCTCGGACTCCGCGAAGACCGTGCAGGTGCTCGTGACCTTCACGGCATGCCGGGCTTGGAGGGAAAGCGGCCCGATCTCGCCGACATCGCACCCGAGAGCGTTGGCGCAGACGTCTAGGAACCGACCGGTCCCGGCAGCGCACTTGTCGTTCATGGCGAAGTCCACAACCTCGCCTCTCTCGTTGATCCGGATCGCCTTCGTGTCTTGGCCGCCGATATCGACGACGAGACGCGTCCCGGGGAACAGGAAGTTCGCTCCCCGCGCGTGGCAGGAGATTTCGGTGACCACGAGTTGGCCGAAATAGACCTTGTATCGACCGTATCCGGTCCCGGTGACGAATGCAACGTCGGACCGGGAGAGGTGGGCGTCTTGAACCGCCGCCTCCAAAGCGTGTTCCGCGTCCTTCACAATATCGACCCCGACCGGGTTCAGCGACTTCCCGAGGACCCGGGAACCCTCGCCCAGGATCACGCACTTGGCCGTTGTCGAGCCGATATCCACACCCGCGACGACGCCGCTCATGCGGGGGTTCTCCCCCCCGCGATCGCCACGGCTCGGCGCTGCTCGAGGGATTCGAAGAAGGCATCCATGCGGTTCTTGATCTGGGCGGGCGCGAAGTAGCGGGGGTCTTCGTGGTCGGACTCGATGTACAGGGTCGGCACCCCTTGATCGTGGATCAACCAATCCCTCAGGTCGCCTTGGCCGGCCGTGAATGAACGGCAGGACTTGATGCCGTGAATGAGAGCAGCGTCGGCCTGGTACTCTTTCACGTAGTCGGCGATGATCTTGCGGCGCAAGGGCCAGGATTGATTCACGTAGGCTCCCAAGCTGTACTCCGCGATGCTCTCGAACGGCCGGGCCGGGTCGTGCCGGAAACCGCGGTCGAACAGACCACCCACCTTGGGGTAGGTCGCAACGACGGATACCGCGCCCCACTTCCGAAAGAAGTCCCAGAATGCCCGGTAGTTGGTGTAGGGAGGAACTCCCTCGACGAGGAGGCGGAACTTCTCCTCCGGCAGGGGATAGGTCTGGTCCCGAACCCGCGCCCGGATCTCCGTGTTCACCACGTCATAGAAGTCCGCGGCCTCCGGGGTCCCCCGGAGCACATTGATGGGGAACATGTAGAAGATGGACTCGAAGTACGCCTCGATTGGCGATGGGCGTAATCGGCCCGCCCGAAGGAACTCGACCCACCCGTCCTCGGCACGACGCGACTCGATCAGAACCCGCTTGAGGAGATCCATGTCGAACGCCTGCCCGGTGCGCTGTTCCAAGAAGTGGACGAGCTCCCAGAGCTGGCCCACCAGGTAGTCGATGTCCTCCTTGCGGGGGACCTCCTCGCGCATGTAGGGCACGTCGAACATGAACAACGGCGCGCCGTACGATTCCGCGAGGGCCTCCCACCACTTCACATAGACGTAGCAGCCGGAAAAGCTGCACACGAGAACGTCAGGACGGGGGATCCGTCCGAACGAGGTCTTCCCGCCGAGATCCTGGAGCCCGAGGTCGTTCTTGACATACCCGCAGACATCCAGCCCGTAGCCGAGCGACTCGGCGTGCAGGATATTGTCGAGCGACTGATGCTTGATCGCGCAGTTGAGCGCCACAATCTCGGGGAACACGACCTCGAACCCGAACGATCGAAGGATCTCGGCAAGGTTCCCCCCGACCAGCATGTAGGCCACCGGTCGACGCGGTCTCTCGTTCGCCTCTAGATCCCTGTAGTACTCCTCCACGAGCTTGCGCTGGAGGCTGCGGGCATCGTGAAGGAAGGTCGGAGCCGCGCCACCAGGTGTCTCCGACGATCCGCCAGTTTCCGGCATGGGTCACCCAGGGAGTGCTCTCGGTAAGAGAAGTGGGGCGCCGCAGCGTCCGCAGAATGGGAAGTCCTCCGGGAGTCCCTGGGCTCCGCAACCCGAGCAGTGCCGTACCGGGCGTCCGTAGAGGAATTCGCCTCCCTTTCCCTCCGCGAGCCGTTGCCGGAGTCCCGCAACGTCGGGCGACCGTTTCTCGACAAATGCCTTCATTCCCTCGTGGGGCTCCCGGTTGGCGAAGTGGAGGGACAGCCACTCGCGGCCGTGGCCGACCGTGTTGTGCCACGCCAGCTCCTTCCAAAAGTTGACCTGCTGTTTGGTATACCGAAGGCATTCCGGGAACATTCCGAGGAGGCGACGGCTTAGGATTTCGACCGCCGCGTCCAGCGGCGCCAAGTCGATCTCATAGCCGTGTTTTCTCTGGTGCGCGAACTGGACCTCTTCCTTCGAGGGAGCGTCAACAAATTTCGCGCCCTTTCGTACCGATGGAGCGACCTCACTGACGAGTCCCCAATCTAGGGCTTGGCGAGCAGTGATTCTTTCGTTGAGGAACAACATGGTACGCGCTCGACGATCCCCGATCGCGAGGGGGAGCCACTGCGTAGCGCCCCCGCATGCTACGGATCCGACGCCTACGCCCACCTGACCGAGATATGCGTGAGAGGCGGCGACCGAGAGGTCGCAGGCCAACTGGAGTTCGTTGCCGCCTCCCACGGTGATGCCGTTGAGTCGCGCAACGGTCGGTTTCCCGCACCGTAGAAGCGCTTCGACGGCCCCTTCGAAGAGGCCCATGTACTTCCAGTAGTCCCGAGGGCGTTGGGTGTACCGTTGGGCATACTCGCGGACATCCCCACCGGTACAGAAGGCCGCAGATCCCGCACCCGTGAGAACAATCACACCGATCGCATCGTCGAACGACGCATCTTCGATGGCGCGGGCCAGCTCCCGCAGCGTACCGGTGGCGTACGCATTGTAAACTTGCGGGCGATTCAGCGTGATTCGGGCAATCCCATCGTGCTTCTCATAAAGGAGATCGTGGAAACTGCTCTCCCCCGGAGTCATGGGTTCGAGGACGTCGTCGCCCTTGGCGGAAACGGACTTCTTTGCACTCGCTCTCGCCACTGCATCCCGCCCCGGTACCTGCGATGGCTCAGACGGGAAAGGACGTTGCCCCGTACCGGTCAGGGGTTCCCGCTGGAACCGGCCCGGACCACTGGGCGGAGGGAAAGGAGCTGTTGCTCCTTACCTCATCCTTGGTGATCATCACGGTATACGCCGGCCGTCTGATGCCTTGGGGTGCACGCACGATCGCCGGTATGGTTCCCTCCTCCCTGGACGGTTGGCGCTCAACCGAACCGGCGAGGAGCATCGCTGGGGTGCGACGGCCAACCCAATCCCGCTTGCCTACGAGCCTTCAGGAGAGAGTAGGTGAAACGCGAACGCGCTTCGTCGGAGCTCCATTCTTGAGGCGGAATCCCGGTAGCCTCCGCGCCGCTCGGTTGGGCGGAATGTGTCCGGCGGAGTCGGGGGTTCGATTTGCCTTAGCGGATTCGGTGTTCAGTCACCATTCGGCTGAACCCGCTCGCTCGTGGCCCCGGATCGGCGGAGGCCTGGACCGACACCGAGCG
>JAJYEA010000063.1 GCA_021790425.1 Thermoplasmata archaeon
TCCCGCTCCAGGTGACCGAGCAGCGTGGACTTGCCGATCCCGATGGGCCCGGAGACGAGCCAGAAGCTCCCGTGCCCCTCCTGGGCGGCCACGTGCCCTGCCCGCAGCTCCTCGAGCTCGCGGTGCCTTCCCACGAAGAGCGCGGGGTTCGGATGGGACACGAGGGACACCTCGCAGCCGCGAACTCAGCCGTTTCTTATAAGAAATCGCACGCGACGCTTCCCGGGCGTCGCGCCCGAGGTTACCTTCAAATACCGTGGGGAAGTCCGCAGGGGTCGAAGCGGGGTAGGGTAGTCAGGCCATCCCGACGGGCTCATAACCCGTAGATCCATGGTTCAAATCCATGCCCCGCTATCTCCCTCTCTCAGCGCCGCTCCTCCTTCTTCTACGCCGTGCGGGGCGCGCGTCATCTCCAGAACTGCGAGAACTCCCGTAACCGGAACCCGATCGCGGCCCGGTCCGGACGGAGCTCCGGCGCTTCCGGCAGGTTCGGGATCGGCTTCCCTTCGAGGGCGAGCAGGTGGTTCGGGAGCGCGCTCTCCCGGAGGTCCCGGTCGTCCGCCACGACCACCCGGAGGTCCTCGTCGATCGTCCAGGCCCATCCATCGAAGAGGCTGTGGTGGTTCCGGCAGAGGAGGATGCCGTTCCGGACGTCCCGGGAGGTCCCGCCGTCCTTGAAGGGGATGACGTGGGCGGCCTCCAACCCGACGGGCTCGCCACGGATCCGGAACCCGAGCTCGCAGAGACTGCACTTCTGGTGATAGGCCTGGCTCACGACCCAGCGGAAGCGGGGCTCCCGCAGGCTCTCGAACCGTGCGGTGCGTCGAGGGAGGTTCCGCTCAAACGGCTCGAACGGGGGAACCTGGGTCCCCGGGGCGGGGGGAGTGTCCCAGTCGATCGGCTCGCCACGGAGAATGAAGTGATCGCCGTCGAAGTCCTCCACGTACGCGAGCCCCCTCACCTCGTAGGTCCTCCCGGCAGCATCTCCCTCCTTCTGGACGAGGACGCCGACCGGGACGTGGTCCTCTTGGCACCGCAGGAGCGAACGGTTGGTGTCGAGCGACAGGTCGATCTTCCCCGCTCTCCCTTCCGGGGAGTACTTGTACGTCCAGGAGCCGTCCGAATGAATTTCCGGTGCTTGGTCGGCGTAGACCTTGCGGAGGGTCTGGCGGACCCAGAGGGCGTAGGGAGACCCGGAAGGCTTGTAGATCCCCTTCTGGCCCCGGAACCCCTGCAGGTCCTCCCGGAGGCTCTGCGCCGGTCGGGGGGTCCCGGCCCACTCGCGGATCTTCCAGAGCTGGGCCCGGTGCGCCGCGTCGCTCACGGAGGCGAGCGGGTCCGGCATCGGGGGACGTCAGGCCGCGGAACCCCTTAAGCACGGGGAAGCGCCCCGTTCCGCAGGACCGCGTGGAAAAGGTTCAAGTCGTACGACGCCATCTTGCCTCTTCAGTGGGGGTCCCACATCATCGCCATGATGGAGAAGAACGGCCTCATCCGCTTCTTCGAGGAGCACAACCGCCTCCTCGATCCGGGCGCCCTCGACCTCCTCCTTTCCCAAGCCCACCCGCTGGACCTCTCCCGCACCATCCTCGAGGAGGACCGGGAGGACATCGTGATCACCGCGAAGGTCGTGGGCCGCTACCTGGCCGGGACCCGCCGGCCCCCGGAGGTCCCGTCGTTCCGGATGATCGCCCAGGGCTACTCCGTCCCCACGCGCTCGGCCGAGCCGAGGGAAGCATTCCACGCCCTCTTCACCGACCGCTTCCGACGGCTCCACCATCTGCTCCGCTCCCGGTCGGAGCTCAAGAACATCGTCCCGGTCTCCTCGGTCGCGGGGCACGTGGGGGAGGAGGTCTCCCTCATCGGGATGGTCAAGGAGGTCCGGTCCACCAAGAACCGCCATCTCCTCCTCACCCTCGACGATCCATCCGGCGAGACCACCGTCCTCGTCCCCGCGGACAGCCCTCAGTCGAAGGAACCCTTCCTCCCCGACGAGGTCGTCGGGCTCCGGCTGTGGGTCAGCAAGGAAGAGGGGAAGTTCGCCCGGGTCAAGGAGGTGGTGCGCCCGGGGCTGAGCGGCGGGCGCACCTCGGGCCGCTCCGCGAAGCCTTCCCGGACCGTCTTCATCTCCGACCTGCACGTCGGTTCCAAGATGTTCCTCCACGATTCCTGGGATCAGCTGACCGCCTTCCTGCGCGGCGAGTCGGTGAACCCCGAGTTGGCGCAGGAGGTCCGGCACGTGGTCATCGCCGGCGACCTGGTGGACGGCATCGGCATCTATCCCAACCAGGAGAAGGACCTGGAGATCACGGACATCATCGAGCAGTACCGGGAGTTCGGGCGCCGGATGCGGGAGATCCCCTCCACCGTCCAGATCGTGGCGATCCCGGGCAATCATGACGCGGTCTGCCCCGCCGAGCCCCAGCCTCCGCTCGCGAACGAGCTCCTGAAGCTCCTGCCCCCGAACCTGGAGGTCGTGGGGAACCCCAGCACCTTCGCCCTCGACGGCGTCGTCGTGGAGGCCTACCACGGCCGGGGGTTCGACGACATCATCCCGAACATCCCGTCCGCCCGCTACGAGCGGCCCACCGAGGTGATGAAGCGGATGCTCGCCATGCGCCACCTCTCCCCCATCTTCGGTGACAAGATTCCCCTCGCGCCCCTGGCGCGGGACGGGCTGGTGGTCGACCCGGTGCCGGACGTCCTCGTGACGGGGCACACCCACACCTCCGGCGAGGAGGTCTACCGCGGGGTCCTCCTGCTCAACGCCTCCGCCTGGATCGGGGAGACGGAGTATCAGCGGATGCGCAACGTGAAGCCCGATCCGGCGCAGGCCTACGTGGTGGACCTGACGAACCTGGGGGTCACGAAGCTCGACTTCTTCGGGGGCCCGCCGAAGGGGGCCCGGTGAGGATCGTCCTCACCACCTTCCCCGACGAGCGGACGGCGCGCCGGGTGGGACGCGAGCTCCTGGCCGCGCGCCTCGCCGCCTGCCTGACGACCCTCCCCGCCCGCTCGGTCTACTGGTGGAAGGGCGCGATGGAGGAGTCCTCGGAGTGCCTGGCCGTCCTCAAGACCACGGCGAAGGGCGCCCCCGCCCTCGTGCGGGCGCTCGCGGCCGCCCATCCCTACGAGGTGCCCGAGATCGTCACCCTCCGACCCGAGGCCGTGAGCGCTCCCTACCGGGAGTGGCTCGAGGCCACCGTCGGGCGGACCGCCCCTACGGTATCGCCACGATCCCGGGGAGCGCGCGCCCCTCGATGAACTCGAGTGCGGCCCCTCCCCCGGTCGAGGAATAGGAGAACGCATCCGAGAGCCCGAGGTCCCGCACCACGCGGGCCGTGTCCCCTCCGGCGAGCACATGGAATCCCGGGGCGCTCCGGAGCGCCGTGAGCACGGCGCGGGTCCCCTCGGCGAAAGCGGGCTCCTCGGCCTTGCCGAGGGGCCCGTTGAAGAAGACCGTCCGGGAGTCGGCGAGGGCCCGCGCGAAGGCGGCCCGGGTGCGATGCCCCACGTCGAGGGCGGCCCATCCCTCGGGCACGTGGGCGCCCTCCGCCTCGCGGATGGCTCCCGTAGCCGTTTCCCGGAGGACGAAGTCCTCGGGCAGGATCACCTGGGCGCGTCCCTGCTGGGCGTGCGCCAGGAAATCCTCGACCTGGCCGCGCAGCTTCGGGTCCGTCACGGTGGAGGGGGCGAGGAGCGGGAGGGCCATGGCCCCTCCGATCAGGAGCCGGTCCACCCGTCCCACGAGGCTCCGCAGGAGGGGGAGCTTGTCCTTCACCTTGGCACCGCCGAGCAGGGCCGCGTACGGCCGGTCGGGGGTCTCCAGCAGGCGACCCAGCTCGCGCACCTCCCGCTCCACGAGGAGCCCGGCATAGGCGGGGAGGACCTTCGCCACGCCGGCCGTGCTCGCGTGGGCGCGGTGGACCGATCCGAACGCATCCTCCACGAAGAGCTCTCCCAGGCGGGCGAGGGAGGCGGCGTAGGCGGGGTCGTTCGCCTCCTCCTCCGGATGGAAGCGCAGGTTCTCGAGGAGCAGGACCTCGCCCTCTCCGAGCCGGTGGGCCGCCTCCTCGGTGGCGGGTCCCACCGAGTCCGCGGCGAAGACGACCGTTCGTCCGAGCTGCCGTTCGAGCTCCGCGACGATCGGCCGGAGGGAAAGCGACGGCTCGGGCCCCTTGGGCCGTCCGAGATGGCTCATGAGGACCAGCCGGCAGCCGCGGTCGATCAGGTAGCGGAGCGTGGGGATCGATTCCACGATGCGGCTCGGGTCCGCGACCTTTCCGTCCTCCGTGAGCGGCACGTTGTAATCGACTCGGACGAGGACCCGCTGGCCCTGCAGGGGCGCCGACTGGATCGAGCGCATGGGGAATCCCGGCCGGGGGAACTTACCGGGACCTTAACCGTTTCACTACCTTCTCGGTGTAGGGGAGCTTCATGTTGTGCCGGGCCCCCCGCTCGAGGATGGCCCCGGAGATGGAGTCCACCTCGGTGCGCTTGTTGCGCTGGACGTCCTGGAGCATCGACGAGAGGTTGGTCGAGGTGCGCTCGAGCACCCGGAAGAACTCCTCCTCCATCTCGTGCTCGGCGAAGCGGAACCCTTCCGCGGCCGCCACCTCCATGGCCTCCCGCATCAGGGCGAGGGCGTGGGAGCGCAGGGGCTCCGTCAGGAGCTCGCCGTTCGAGACACGGAAGAGCGCGGTGACCGGGTTGATGGCCGCGTTGATGATCGTCTTCCGCCAGACCGCCCGGAGGATGTCCGGGGTGAACTGGGCCGAGATCCCGACCCCCTCGAAGAGCGAGGCGAACCGACGGGCGGCGCGCCCTCCGGCGAAATCCCCGATGAGGAAGGTGCCGGTGCCGGCGTGGCGCACGTGGCCCGGCTCGACGAACGTGACCCCCCAGCTGAAGACCGAGAGGGCGATGTTCAAGCGCGGGTTCGCCCAACCGCCGTGCGAGAGCCCGCGTTCCAGGGCCTCGAGGTTACCGAGTCCGTTCTGGACCGAGAGCACGGGGCGGGGGACGAGGGCCTTCGAGATCTCCGCGGCGGCCTTCTCCGTGTCGTAGCTCTTGACCGTGAGGATCACCATGGTGGAGCGCTCGCCGGTGCGCAGGCTGGTCGCGACCCGCGGGCGCACGGTCATGTTCGTGAGCCCGTCGACCCGGAGGCCGTCCCGCTCGATGGCCTCGAGATGCGGCTTGCGCGTGATCAGCAGGATGTCGTGCCCCGAACGGGCCAGATAGGCGCCCAGTAAGCTCCCGACGCCCCCTGCTCCGTAGATGACGAGTCGCACTCTTTACCAACCCCAGAGAGGTAGGCCCCGAGACCTTTATGCGTTTGCCCGCAGACCGCCCACCCTACGAACTTCCTATACGGGGCGGCGCAGCCGGCCCAGGAGCTCGCGGAGACCGCCTTTCCCGACGCGCAGGTCGCTCGCGGCCTCCTTCAGGTAGGCGTCGTAGTAGTGGAGCTGCCGCTCCGCCTTCCGGAGCTGGGTCTCGAGGTGTCCCTCCTCGACCTCGAGGTCGTGGATCTCCGCGAGGCAGACCCGCTCCTCCGCCTCGACGGCGGCGATCTCATCGGAGAGGGTATAGGGACTTCCCCCTTTCATTGGTGCTCCGCTGGCCTTCCCAGGGTGATCCCGAGACGGCCGGCTCCAGGCTGCTGGCGAGGTTGAGGAGACGCGCCTTCTCCTTCTGAAGGCGCCGGCGGGTCTTGTCGAGCGATCGACGGCGTCGCCGGAGCCGCTCCAGGTCTTCCGTGAGCGCCTCCTTCCTGCGGATCCATCGCTCCCGCTCCGCCAGGCTGAGTAGGATGGCCTCGAGGTCCATTCCGCCTCACAGGAATGTCACCAGACCTTATAAACGGGGTCGGCTCGCACGTATCGAGGTTTCCATGGCGCGCTGGTCAAAGATTTCCGTGGTAGGTGCGGGTCAAATCGGCGGTTCCCTGGCACAGAGGCTCGCGGAGGCAGATTTCGCCGAGGAGCTCGTCGTGACCGATGTGGTGGAGGGACTCCCCCAGGGGAAGGCCCTCGACATCGAGGAGTCCGCGCCCATCCTCGAGTTCTCGACCAAGGTCTGGGGCTCGACCGACATGAAGTCCATCGCGGGGAGCGACCTCGTGGTCCTCACCGCGGGCCTCGCCCGGAAGCCCGGCATGAGCCGGTCGGACCTCAACGCGAAGAACGCCGTGATCATCAAGAGCCACGCCGAGGCGATCCGGGACTACGCCCCGAAGGCCATCGTCGTGGTCGTCACCAACCCCGTCGACGTGATGGCCTGGCTCGTGAAGAAGATCACCGGCTTCCCCCGGGAGCGCGTGATCGGGGAGAGCGGCACGCTCGACTCCGCCCGGTTCCGCCTCTTCGTCGCCCGCGAGGTCGGGGTGGCCCCCCGGGACGTCGTGGGCTTCGTGATGGGCAGCCACGGCGACACCATGGTCCCGATCCTCTCCCACTGCTCGGTCAACGGGATGCCCCTGCGCCAGCTCGTGAGCGAGGAGAAGATCGCCTCGATCGTGAAGCGCACGAAGGGGGGCGGCGGCGAGATCGTCGCGCTCCTCAAGACCGGGAGCGCCTACTACGCGCCGTCGGCGTCCCAGTTCGAGATGATCCGGGCCATCGCCCGCAACGAGCACCGGCTCGTCACCTCCTCGGCCTATCTGGACGGCGAGTTCGGCCTGAAGGACCTCTACCTGAGCGTCCCGACCGTCCTGGGATCGAAGGGGCTCGAGAGAATCCTCCCTGTCGAACTGACCGCGGACGAGAAGGCCCAGCTCGAGGTCAGCGGGAAGGCGGTCCGCACGGACATCGACATCCTGAACTCCCTCCCGCAGTAGTCCGGGGCTCCCGGGACCGGGGGTCTCCCCCGCGTCCCGGGCTTCCCTACACCGGGATCCGCAGCCCGGCCATGCTCCGCTTGTAGCGGCCGAAGTCCTCCAGCCCTTCCAGCTGGACGTGGGTGAAGACCGGCCCGTCGGCGCAGACGTGGTAGGGGCCCAGGGAGCAGGCGTCGCAGAGGTTGATCGCGCACTTCATGATCCGCTCCATCGAGCCGAAGACGGGCACGGAGAGCGGCTTCGCCGCGGCCATGACCTTGGACATCATGATCTCCGGGCCGCACGTCCAGACCGCATCGTAGCGGGCGGAGGCGAGCATGGGGCCGACGAGGGCGGTGACGAACCCGTGGTGCCCCTCGCTCCCGTCGTCCGTGCTCACCTGGAGGTCTCCGGCGATGCGCCGGAGCCGGTCCCGGAAGAGGAGTTCGGCGGCCGTGACCGCCCCCAGGGCGACGTCCACCCGCGCCCCCCGGGCATGGGCGGCCTCCGCCGCGGGAGCGAGCGCCGCCGTCCCTGACCCGCCCCCGACGACCAGGACCCGGTTGCCGTCGAGCGGGAAGTGGTTCCCGTACGGTCCCCGGATCCCGATCCGGTCGCCGACCTTGAGCTCGGTGAGGTGCCGGGAGGTGGACCCCATCACCTTGACGGTGATCCCCTTGGGAGAACCATCCTCCCGGTAGGAGAGGGACATGGGGACCTCGTCATCCCCGGGGACCCACACCATCACGAACTGCCCCGGGAGGGCGGGCGCGGGGTAGGAGAACCGGAGGGTCACCATGGACGGTGTCTCCCGGACCACCTCCTCCACCCGCACCAGCGTCCGCATCGGGGAACGGGGGGGCGCGGAGGCTCAAAAGGCTGATGGTTCCCCGGGGCCTAGGTCAGGCCATGAGGCCGGCCCACCCCTGCCTCGTATGCGGCCATGCCGCTCCGACGGAGTGCTCCTCCGCGCGGGGGGGCGCGGACCCTGGACGGTGGATCCAGTGCCCCTCCTGCGGGTGCTTTTGCGTGGAGGGGCGGCACGCCCCGGGCGGGCACGTCGTCCCGGTCAACACTCCCGACAGGCCTTCCCCCCATCCTCCGGAGGGATTCCACCGGATGGACGGGACGTCAGCGGACCCGATGGGAGGCGCCCACGGCCTCCGCGAGGGTGGAGAACCCGTGGTGCTCGAGCAGCCGCTCGAGCCCGGCCGAGAGCGTCCCAAAGAGCGCATCCCCGCCCGCCGATAGCGCGGTCCCCACCTCGACGGCCGAGGCGCCGGCGATAAGGTACTCGAAGGCATCCTCCGGGGTGGAGATCCCGCCGATCCCGACGATCGGCACCTTCACCCGGTCGTAGATCTGCCAGACGCAGGCGAGGCCGATGGGTTTGATCGCGGGTCCGCTCAACCCGCCGAAGCCGTGCGCGAGGACCGGGCGCATCGTCTCCGGGTCGATGGCGAGGCCGCGGACGGTGTTGATCGCGCTGATGGCGTCCGCGCCGGCCTGCTCGGCGGCCTCGGCGAGGGCGCCGATGTCGTGCGTGTTGGGGGTGAGCTTCGCCCAGACGGGGAGCCGGACGGCCTGCTTCACCGCGCGCACCACTTCCGTGACGATGGCCGGGTCCCGGCCGATCTCGCTCCCGTACCCCTTCGCGTGCGGGCACGACAGGTTGAGCTCGAGCGCCACGACGCCGGTCTGCTCCATGGCGCGGGCCAGCGTGGCGAACTCCTTCGCATCCCCGCCGAAGATGCTGCCCACCACGGTGGCGCCCTCCTTGCGGGCGAGGGCGATCTCGGCGGCGTAGTGTTCCATCCCGGGGTTCGGAAGGCCCATGGCGTTGAGGAGCCCCCAGGAGCCCAGCTGTTCCACGGTGGGGTTGGGATAGCCTTCGCGGGTAGCGCTCCCGATCGACTTGGTCACCACTCCCCCCGCGCCGTCGCGATGGGCCCGCGCGAGCGCCGCCCCGGTCTCTCCCCAGATCCCCGAGGCGAGGAGGAAGGGGTTGCGGAAGCGGACCCCCGCTACCTCCGTGGAAAGGCGATCCATGTCCGCGTCAGAGCGAGTAGCCCATATATCGTGGCCTGTCTTCGAGAGGTCATGCGTCTCGATCGTCTCACGGACGGGGCCCGGGCGGCCCTGGAACAGGCCTTCTCGCGGGCTTTGGAGCGCCGGCAACAGGGAGTGGAGAACGCCCACCTTCTCGGGGCCCTGCTCGAAGAGGAGGGGGGAATGGTGCCGGACGTCCTCGCCCAATCCGGCGCGGACGTGGAGGGGCTCCGTCGGGCCCTCGAGGCCCTGCTGGGGAGCCGTCCCACGGCCGATCACGTCGCCCCCGCCGAGCAGTACGTCTCCCGCGAGCTCGGGAAGGCCCTCGACGCGGCCGAGAAGGAGGCCGAGTCCCGGAAGGACCGTTACGTGTCGGTGGCCCATCTCCTGCTCGGGCTCCTCCGCGAGCCGGCGGGACTGGAACCCCTCTTCCGTGAAGCC
>JAJYEA010000016.1 GCA_021790425.1 Thermoplasmata archaeon
CCCTACCGGGCGCGCGTACCTCGTGCTCTCCCGGGTGAAGGGGCAGAAGGGGGAGCCTCTCGATGCCCTCGAGTGGTGTCTGGGAGGGTTGGAGACCTCGATCGCGGCCCGCCGGCGTGTCGAGGGAGAGGACCTCGTGGTGGTCGAGCTCAGGCCGGGCCCTGGCGCACGAAGTTGAAATCCCGGCGCAGGGCGCTCAGCTGGCTCGCGGAGAGGCTCGCCGGGTCCGTGCTGACGATGAGCACCCCGCGTCCCTTCTGGGCCGCGGTGTTGAGCCAGTGGATGAGCCGGATGGTCCGGTCGAACCCTGCCTCGGCGTTGAGGTACTCCAGCGCCTCGAAGTAGCAGGCGATCGGTTCGTCGCGTCCCTCGCGGAAGCGCTCCACGATGCCGGTCAGGGTCTGGGTGTCGGCCTCCACGGACCGGACCCCGGAGAGGTTCGCCTCCTCCGACGCGGCTCCCTCCCCCACCAGGTGGAGGGCGAGGAACCGGCCGGGGTCCGGAGCGGGGGGCAGGCTCTCGGGGTGGCGCGTGATCGCGACGAGGGGCATTCCCTTGCGCATGACCTCCACGAGGAAGGTCGGGGCCAGGTGCGGGGACGTCTCGAAGAATAGGTAGCTGTAGCCGGGAAGGATCGAGGGCGGAGCGGGGGCCGGCTCGGCTTCTGCCCGGGCGCGTCCCGGGAGGAGGGCCTCGAGCGGGACCCGGCGGTTCACCGGGGGTCGCGGAAGGCCACCCCTCCACTCGGCTCCCGGGTGGTCGAGCCGCGTCTCGGCCAAGAGCCGCACCTCGGAGGCGCTGTGGCCCCGGGCGATGAACGAGACCACCTCCCGCAGGGTCTCGCGGGTCCCGTCCTCGTATCCCCGGGAGTACTCAGACTCCGGGGAGGGGGGGGAATTGGGCTTCGAAGGACGTTCTTGCTCTCCTTCCATCACCCGACCTTCTCGGTCGGGGACAAGACAGGGGCGAACTTATAGCCGTAGTGGATGACTCCGCCGGCCCCTTCCGCCTTGAGCTTGCGGAACGCCGCCTTGACCGGCATGCCGATGGCGACGTCCTTCGGGTCCACATCCACGAGCTGCGCGGTGAGGATCGGTCCCTCCTTCATCCGGACGAGGGCGAGGACGTACGGGACCTGCATCTCGAAGCCATCCGCCGCCTCGTGGACCACGGAGTAGGAGAAGACCTCCCCTTCGCCCGACAGCTGGACGGGCTCGAGCCGTCCCATCGTCTTCCGGTGGGTGGTGCAGTGCGGGCAGACCGAGCGCGGGGGGAAGTAGACCTTCCCGCATTCCGTGCACTTGCTGCCGCCGAGGTTGTACCGCCGCAGGGTCTCCCGCCAAAAACGTGCTACGCTCATCTCAGTTCACCCGCTCCAGGATCGTGACGACCGCCGTGGCGCCGGTCCCTCCCACGTTGTGGGCCAGGCCCGCCGTGGCCCCGGAGACCTGCCGATCCCCCGCCTCCCCGCGGAGCTGGCGGACGATCTCGGCGACCTGGGCGATCCCGACGGCTCCGAAGGGTTGTCCCTGGGCCTTGAGGCCCCCCGAGGGATTGAGCACGAGCTTTCCGCCCAGCCCCAGTCCCCCGTCCGCGAGGGCCCCTCCCGCCTTGCCCTTGGGGAAGAACCCGAGGTCCTCGAGGGCGATCAGGCCCCCGATGGAATAGCTGTCGTGGACCTCGGCCAGCTGGATCTTCGAGGGTTCGAGGCCCGAGCGCTGGAAGGCGCGTTTGGCCGCGAGCACGGTCGCATCGAGCGTCGTCACATCCCGCCGGTGCATCACGGCCATCGTGTCGGTGGCGATCTGGCTGGCACTGATCTTGATCGGCGTGTCCGTGAACTTCCGGGCGCGCTCGAGGGGACCCAGCACGACCGCGGCGGCTCCGTCGCTCGAGGGGGCACAGTCGAGCATCCCGAGGGGGGAGGCCACCGGCGTGCTCGAGAGCACCGCGTCCAGGGAGATCTTGTTGCGGTAGTGCGCGAAGGGGTTCTTCCCCGCGTGCTCGTGATCGAGGACCGCCATCTGGGCGAAGTCCTCCCGCTTGGTGCCGTGCTCGTGCATGTGCCGTTGGGCGATGAGGGCCCAGAGCCCCGGCATCGTGGCTCCGAAGACCGTCTCCCACTCCTGGTCGACGGCGGAGGAGGCGATCGCGGAGCCCCGCTCCTCGGGGACGTCCGTCATCTTCTCGGCTCCCCCGACCACGACGAAGTCGTAGAGTCCGCTCGCCACCGCGAGGTACCCCTGGTGCAGGGCGACCGCCCCGGAGGCGCCACCGGCCTCGACGCGTACCGAGGGGAGGTGGTGGCCCGCCAGCCCGGAATAGTCCAGGACGAGGGGGGCCACGTGTTCCTGGTCGATGTACGTCCCGCTGGCCATGTTTCCGATGTACAGCGCGGAGAGGTCGCGGCTCGAGAGCTTCGACGACTGGAGGGCAGCAAACCCTGCCTCGATCCCGATCTCGCGGAAGGAGCGGTCCCACAACTCCCCGAACTTCGTCTGGCCGACGCCGAGGATGGCCACTTCCCGCATTTCAGTCCTCCCCCGGGAGCCGGATCTTTCCACGGAACTTGGCGTACACCGCGTAGGTCAGGTTGACGCCGTTCTGCAGGGAATGCTCGACGGGTGTCCCCACCGAGCGGTCGAGTTGGGTGATCGCGTCGGTGACGGTGATGTCGAAGGCATCCGAACCTGCCCCGCTCCCGTAGCCCACGACCAGCACGCGTTCCGAGGGCCTCGCGTGGTCCAGGACGTTCGCGAGACCGATGAGCGCCGCACCCGAGTAGGTGTTGCCGATCCACGGCGTCACCAACCCGTACTTCATCTGCTCCTCCGAGAAGCCGAGGAGCTTTCCCGCCCGCTGGGGGAACTTGCCGTTGGGTTGGTGGAAGACCACGTGCTGGTAGTCCTCGGGCTTGGTGCTCATCCGGTGCATGATCCGCTTCGCGCACTCGGTGACGTGGCGGAAGTAGGCCGGCTCCCCCGTGAAACGTCCGGCGTGCGTGGGGTACCGTTGCCCCTCCCGGCGCCAGAAGTCAGGAGTGTCGGTGGTGAAGCTCGCGGTTCCGTCGATCCGGGCGATCACATTCTCGCGCCCGATGATGTAGGCGGCCCCTCCGGCGCTCGCCGAGTACTCGAGCGCATCCCCGGGAGCCCCCTGGGAGGTGTCCGAGCCGATGGCGACCCCGTAGCGGACCATGCCGCTCGCGACGAGGCCGATGCAGGTCTGGATCGCGGCGGTGCCCGCCTTGCAGGCGAACTCGAAGTCCGCGGCCGTGATATCCGGGGTCGAGCCGACGGCCTGGGCGACCACGGTCGCTGTCGGCTTGACGGCGTACGGGTGGCTTTCGCTCCCGACGTAGACCGCCCCGAAATCCTTGGGGTCCACGCCCCCCCGTGCGATGGCCACGCGGAGTGCCTCCGTCGAGATCGTGATCGTGTCCTCGTCGGGTGCGGGCACCGACTTCCGGACGATGTTGAGGTTCTTCCCCATCCCCACCCCGTCGGCCCCCCACACCCGTCCGATCTCATCGGGGGTGATCCGGAACCGGGGGATGTAGGTACCGTAGCTCACGATCCCGACGGTCTCCCCGGAGTGCTTCCCCAGGGTCGGGGCGCTCAGGCCCCCACTCATCGCTGGCGCCTCTGGTTTCACTGCCTCATGCATGGTCTCACATCTCCTCCAAACGTTTCAGGATCGCCTCGGGACCCAGGGACGTCGAGAGAAGCGGGATATTCTCCACCTCGGACAGGCGGACCGCGAGGGGGTCCATGCGACCGGGGGAGGAGTAGATGACGGCCGCCGGCTTGAGGGGATGGGCGCGGATCGCGACCATCGCCGAACGCCCGTACTTCATGCCGGAGAAGATGAGCGCTCGCTGCGTGGTCCACCCGTACAGCTGCACGAATTCGTGGGACCCCATCGCGAGGATGGCGCGCGGGGCGTCCACCACCGTGTAGCCATGGAGGTCGCGCTGGATGTCGACGTTGCTCGCCTGCTTCGCCCGGATCGTCTCGGCGAGGAGGGTCAAGGGAACGGAGACGGAGAATTCGCGGATGCCGAGGATCCCATCGGCGTGAGGGGACGAGCCCAGTCTCTTGAGCATCCGGCCCCCCTGCTCGAGGTCGATGGCCACGAGGCCCTCGATGTACTTCCGGAGGAAGTGCGCCCCGGGGTTGCTCCGCCGGTCCCCTTCGTAGTCGGCCACCACGGAGGGTCCCGTCTTCATGTACCGGGCGAGTTCCGTCTGGCTCACCCCGAAGTCCTCGCGCCACTTCCGCAGCGTGTGGCCGGGATGGGCGGAGAAGACGACCTCGCCGGCCATCTTCTCACGGAGTGCCGCGAGGGATTGCGTCCCGCTGGCGTCATCCATGCCATCCGGGTCTACGCCGATGAGATTATAAGGGTTATGGACGAATGCCGAATAACGATTCGTCTAGTGACGATTCGCCCGGGGGTGGCGCTCAGTCCCGCCAGTCCACTCCGACGGTGCGGAGGGACAGCTTCGCGATGGGGGCCGGACGGCGCTTGTGCCGGTTCGCATGGACCCGACGGACCACCGGCTCGACCTTCTCGAGCGGCACTCCCAGCTTCTCCGCGATCTCGTCGGGCTCGAGCAACCGTTCGAGCCCCACGAGGACCTGGTCGGCGAACGCATACGTGAACCCGAGCTCCTCCTCGTCCGTTTGCCCTTCCCAGAGACCGGCGGTCGGGGGTCGTGCGAGCACGGTCTCCGGCAGCGAGAGCTCCCGGCCCAGCTCGAAGACCGAGGTCTTGTAGAGGTCGCCGACGGGAAGGAGATCGACGCCCCCGTCCCCGTACTTCGTGAAGTAGCCGAGCAGGATCTCCGACTTGTTCCCGGTGCCCGCCACGAGGAAGGACCGGGCGTGGGCCTCCGTGTAGTCGAGGATCATGCGCACGCGGGCCTTGAGGTTCCCCCGGGCCACCAGGTCGAGCCCATCCGGCGCGAGCGCCCGTTCGATGGCGGTCTCCGTGTCGGCGATCGGGATCTCCCGGAACCCGATGCCCAAGGACGCCGCGTAGTCGCGGATCTCCCCCCGGAGATCGGCTGGGAAATTCGCATCGGGAAGCGAGAGGCCCATCACGCGCTCGGGTCCCAGGGCATCCCGGGCGAGCCGCGCGACGAGGGCGCTGTCGATCCCCCCGCTCAACCCCACGATTACTCCCTTCGCACCGGACTCCTCCAGGTGCCCGCGGAGGAACTGCTGGATGGCGGGGATCGTATGGGGCGGGAGGTGGGGATCGAGGGGGCCGCTCATGGGACGAGCGCCTCCAGTCCCTCGTTCCATTTCCACTGCTCGCGGCACCCGCATTCCGGAAGGTCCGCGAGGTGGGTGAAGTCCTGGGTCAGGGAGGCGCGCTCGATCTCCTTCAAGATCCCCGGGTCGCAGGAAAGGCAGTTGTGCACTCCCCTCCGGTTCCCGCCGGAGGTGGGGAAGGAGACCAGGCGCACCCCTTCCGGGAGCGCCTGTTTCCCGCGCACCATCGTTTCGACGAGGCTCCAGAGCCAGGGCGGGCGGTACAGCCCCCGGTGCCAGAGGTGTTCGACCATCGTGCCGTTCTGGATGTGCACCGGATTCACGGAGATCGTGGAGAAGTAGGGGGCCGACCGCTGGATGCTGGTCACGGCGTCCTCGACCGCCTCCCGCTCGCTCAGGTACGGGGGTTTCAACAGAAGGTAGGCCTTGGTCAACCCTCCCGCGCGGCGGACCCGCGCCGCCGACTCGAGGTACTCGGCCACGGTCGACACCTTGTCGACGGACCGGCGGAGCACCTCGTCCTGCGTGGTCTCGAGCCCCACGGCCACCTCGATTTCGCCTCCGAAGGCGTCCCGCATGCCGCCCACCGATTCCTCGGTCAGGAACTCCGGCAGGGACTCGAAGAGCAACCGCTGGGCACGGCCCCGGAACGCTTCCGCGACGGCCTTCCGTGCGTCCACCGGGACCTCGGACGGGTCGAGGAAGCTCCCCGAGGTGAAGATCTTGACATAGGGCTCGTCACGGTACGCACGCAGCGCGCGGGACACCTGCGCTTCGATCTCCTCCCGAGAGGCGGCGCGGCCCAGGGTCTCCTTCGCATAGCCGCACATGGTGCAGCCCCGGACGCGCGCCCAGTAGCATCCCGAAGTCTTGAGGATGAGGACGAAGGCATCGACCGGGTCCGTACCGAAGGATTCCCGCTCGTGCCATGCCCGGATGTACTCGGTGCCCTCCTCCGAGGACGCCGGCGCGGGGGTACGCTCGCGCGCGAGCGAGAGCGGTTTGGGCGGGTTCGGAGCGCTCACCGCAGGAGCTCCATCGCGACCCGGTCCCCGTCCGCGAGGGCCAGTACCTTGCGGAGGTTGCGCGACGCGATGAATTCGAGGACATCCTCGTAATGGGTGCGGTCCGGCACGATGAGGTGACACTCTTCGCCGTTGAGCCGGGCGGCGTAGCAAGTGACCCCGCCAAACGTGCGGCCCTCCGCCTCGAACCCCTCGATGCGGACCCCTCCGAGTACCCGGATCTCCTCCACGGTCAGCAGGGCTTCTCCGGAGAGCTTCACGTTCAAGGTCCCGGGGAAGGGGGTGTAGCCCAACTGGGTCTCGAACTGGCGGACGTACCCGTCCTTCGAAAGGTAGTAGCGCCCCTCGCCGACGCCCGAGACCACCGCCCCGGAGAGCCGGAGGCACCCCGTGGCCCCGAAGATCTGCTTGAGATCGGCATACTCGCGGCGCAGCACTCCGAGGCCCTCGCGCGTGATCGTGACGTGCTGCTTGCGCGCTCCCAGGGCCCGCTTCACGTATCCCCGGTGGGTCAGGTCGAGCAGGTAGTTGGCGGCCATCTGCTGGCTGACGCCGAGCAGCGCCCCGGCCTCCCGCGACGAGATTAGGACGGGGTGGGCGACCGCCCCCTTGAGCCCGAGCTCCTTCAGGAGGTGGAGTGCACCAAGGGAGAGGCGGTGTCCCTTCGGCATAGCCTCCGAGGCAGGGGGGGCGGTGGTTTAAGCTTGGCTCCCGCCAGCCCGTTCCCGCAGTGTGCGGCCGGATTCCCGGGGCACGGCCGGGGCCACCCGCCCGGGGAAGCGACCAACACGACGCGATGGTTATATCGGGCGAGGTCCTCCACGGAGCAATGGCAGAATTGGACCGTTTTCAGTTGCGTCCCGGAGACTCCCCGCCACCCTTCGACCTTCCGGGCGTGGACGGTCGTCGGCACCAGCTGGATGAGTTCTCCGGATCCCGGCTCCTTCTCGTCGTCTTCTCGTGTAACCACTGCCCCTACGCACAGGCCTGGGAGGGCCGTCTTATCGCCCTCTCGAAAGAGTTCGGTCCCAAGGGGCTGGCAACGGTCGTGATCAACCCGAACGAGACCGAGCACTACCCGGAGGACCGTTTCGAGGGCATGGTCGCCCGGGCGAAGGAGAAGGGGTACCCGTTCCCCTACCTCCGGGACGACTCCCAGGAGGTGGCCCGGGCCTACGGGGCCCTCGTCACGCCCCACCCGTTCCTCTTCGCTCCTCGGTCGTCGGGCGCCGGCCCGGCCGCGAAATCCATGGAACTCATCTTCCAAGGGAAGATCGACGACTCCTGGGAAGACCCGAAGAAGGCGCGGCACCACTACCTCCGGGACGCGCTACAGGCGGCCCTGAAGGGAGAGCCCGTCCCCGTCACCACCTCCTCCGTGATCGGATGCTCCGTCAAGTGGAAAGAAGGGGCTGACGGCTGAGCGGACCGATCCGCTCGCCGTGGGGCCGGTGCGACCGCCAACGTCCGCCACGCGGATTCCCTGACCCTGGGGCCTGCCAAGGTCCCGCCGCGCTTCGCAATTCAGTAGCGATCCCCGACGGCCGGGACGGTTCACCGAAGGCTCTTGACCATCCAGGGTCCCCGGACCGAGTACCCGTTCTTCGCGTAGTACTCCATCGTGCCGATGGCGCTGAGCACTGCGATCTCCTCCGCTCCCTCTTCCTGGGCGATCCCCTCCGCTGCCGCCAGCATGCGGCGACCGAGGCCGCGGTGCTGGGCCTCCTGAGGGGCATGGGCCCCTGTCCCGACGGGAACCTCGGCGCCGAGCACCTTGAGCTCCCGGATCACGGGGGTCCCGCGGGCCGCCGGGCTCCCCGCAAGGAGCGTGCGGGCCTCCTCGGGCAAGGGGGAGGGGAGCCGCAGCCGAAGGAACCCGGCCAGCGCATCGGTGTCGGGATCCTCCATCGAGAGCATGTGCTCCTCGCCCCCGCCCGCACGGTAGTGCTGGGTGCGGAGCTCGAGCGCCTCGAACCGGGCGGGCGGGAGGGTGCGACCAGATTCCCGGCAGCGGAGGCAGGGGCATCGCTTCCCCTGGCGGGCGAGGATGTCGAGCGCAATCTCGCGGAGGTTGCTCTTGCGGACCCCGTCCGCGATGAGCCGGGCGGGGATGTCCCGCTGGATCCGCTGGATGCGGACGTACCGGGGCAGTTCCTCCTTGATCGAAGCGAGCGTCTGGGCCGCCGTCTCCACGTCGTACGGGCGGTACTCCCCCCGCTTCCACTCATCGTAGAGCGGCGTCCCCCGCATCACGAGACAAGGGTAGATCTTCATCATGTCCGGGCGGAACCGCTCGTCCGAGAAGAGGGACCGGAAGTCCTCACGGTCCTTCGTGGGGTCCATCCCCGGAAGTCCCGGCATCATGTGGTAGGATACCTTGAGCCCGAGGTCGCGGGCACGCCGTGTCGCCTCCACGACCGCTCCCACGTCGTGCGCCCGGTGCACATGGTCCAAGACCTCGTCCCGGATCGATTCGACCCCGTACTCCACCCGGGTGACCCCCCAGGACACCAGGTTCGTCAGCTGCTCCCAACTGGCCTGGTCCGGCCGGGTCTCCACCGTGAGCCCCACGCACCGGGAGTCCCCGGAGCGGTTCCATGCATGGGCCTCCGACATCGACGTGGAGTCCCGCTGGTTGAGCGCGTCGAAGGTCCGGCGGATCGTCGCCTCCTGCCACTCCGTCGGCCGGGAGGTGTAGGTTCCCCCCATCAGGATCACCTCGACCTTGCTGATCGGGTGTCCGATGTCCGACAACGTCTCGAGCCGCTGGCGCGTGATCCGATACGGGTCGTAGCCGAGCTGGGCCCCCCGGAGGGCGGCCGGCTCCTCTCCGGTGTAGCTCTGGGGAGTGCCGAAGTCGACGCCGCCTGGGCAGTACGTGCAGCGTCCATGCGGGCAGTGATCGGGAGAGGTCATGACGGCCACGACCGTCACGCCGGAAAGGCTCCGCGTGGGCTTCTTCGCGGGGTCCCCGGGTGCCCGGGCCTTTCTCCCGGAGGGCAGACGCCTGTCGGGAGCCCGGGTTTCCATCCCGTGGGCAGCGGCGGCAGGGGAGGGGACCGGGGTCAACGGTTCGGGATCGGTGGTCATTCTCTGGCCAGGGGAGGATCCTGCAGAAGGCGAGGGTAGTAATCTCGATTTCCGTCGCGGCGCCGGACCCTAGGTCCAGCTCCCACTGCGCTCCGACCCACCGAGGGCAGACTCGAGCACACCCTCCCGAAGGCCGTTGACGAGTCCCGTGCGGACCCCGAGATGCCCGATCTCCAGCATGCACCGGGCCTTGCCCACGATCCCTCCCGTGACGTCGTCCACCTTTCCGGTGGGAGAGAGACTGCGGACGTTCGCTTCGGTGATCTTGGGCATCACCTTGCGGTGGTTCGTCGGATCGAGGAGCCCGTCGACGTCGCTCACGAAGATCGCGCGCCCGGGGTGCAGCGCCCGGGCGAGCTCGAGCATCAGGGTGTCCCCCGAGAGAATGGAGAATTCCCAGGCCGAGTCCGGCACCACGTCTCCCATGGTGACCGGGACCATCCCGTGGGTCGTCGCGTCCCTCACGGGCCCCAGGTCGAGGCGCTCGAGCTTCCCCTCATGGTTCGTTCCCACTGAAGAGGGTGGGAGCGACAGGGCAGGGATGCCCGACTCGAGCAACGCCTTGAGCACCCGATTGTGGAGCACGCGGACCTGGTAGCTGGTGACCGCCACTCCCCTCCCCCGCTGCCCCCGGGGGCCTGGGGGGGGTGCGTTCAGGGCCCATTTCTTCGCCCAAGGGTGCCCGAAGGAGCCCGCCCCGTGGACCACGACCATGGGGGGACGGCCGGCACTGCTCCATCCGCTCAGGAGCTCCTGGGCGAGCCGTGTGAGAACCTTGGGGCGCAGGGTCGATTCCTCGGACTTCCGGGTAATCACGCTCCCCCCGAGCTTCACGATCACGGGATCCATGCGAGGTCGGGATGACGCCGTTACTACAAAAGGGGCTCTCTTCGGCCGGACGCAGGGAGGAGGACCTCCGCGCGGTTGACCCCGGGCCCGGCTTGCTCCCCCCTACGGGATCTCGGCCGCGAGCCGCGGCCGGTCCAGTAGGGTCAATTCCACCGTCATTTAAGCGGAAAACTACAAATGGGGAATCGGTCTAGTGGCGCCGTCATGGTTGACTGGGAGCGAGTGGAGAAGCTGCGCGCGAAGGGGGTCGACTGGGCCGCTATCGCAGCGGATGAGAAAGTGAGCTATGCGGCCCCCGAAGGGAGCGGGGATGCGGGCCGGGCGCTCAAGGCACTCTACTACTCCAAGAAGTCGCGCGGCTCCACGAAGCGTGCACGGACGGCCGAACAGGAAACCGTCCCGAACAGCACCCGGTTGAAGCGGGCGATGCCCGCGATCGGGGTGATCGTCATGGTGACCGGACTGCTCTGGGCCATCATCGCCTACGAGTCGTCGCTGGTCTCCGTCTTCCTGCCGGCGTACCCTGACGTGCTCTTGGTGGTCGTCGGGGGCGCCGTCCTGCTCGGTCTGGGGGTCGTCTTCGGCACCTCGAGCTCCCTCCGGGAGTCGTGGAAGAAGCCCATCGCCATCGGGATCATCCTCGGGCTCGTGATCCCCGGAGCGATCGCGCTCGGGACCAGCAGCCTCGGAGTCCCCAACCTCTCCCCCCTCAACGTGTCGGAGCCGGGGGGATGGCAGAGCGAGTCGAACCGCAACCCCGTCTGGAGCGACTCGAATGCCCCGGTCGTGTTCTACTACGGGTCCATCGCCTGCCCGTACTGCTCGGCCTCGAGCTGGGCGCTCCAGCAGGCGCTGGCGCAATTCGGGACCTTGAACGGGATCAGCTATGGGTACTCCAACCCGAACGACGTCTACGCGAACACGCCGGAGGTGGAGTTCGTCTCCGCTTCGCTATCGAGCAACTCGATCTCGCTGGACGCCAAGGAAGGCAACGTGGATTCCTCGACCACCGCGGGGATCCCTCCGCTCTCGCTCATCGAGCAGGACTACCTCAACGCCTACGACCCGGGCGGCTCGATTCCCTTCTTCGTGGTCGGCGGGGTATTCGTCCATGTCGGGACCCTGATCAACCCCCCCACCTTGTCGGGGATGACGGACTCCCAGGTACAGCAGATCATCGCCAATCCCAGCTCCAATCAACAGGTCTACAACACGATCCACCAACAGCAACTCTATCTCGAGGCCTTCATGGTCAAGGCCGACCAGCTCGCCGGCGTGACCCCGCCCGCGAGCGTCACGAGTAACACCGCCGTCATGGACATCGTCGCCTCGATCTCCTGACGATGGTCGAAGCCGCTGTCCTGCATCGGCTGCTGCTCTTCTTCATCGTGCTAGGGATTGGGATCTCCAGCTTCGCCGCCCTTGAGGTGGTGGACCCGGCCCTGCAGAAGGGATGCACGATCAACCCGCTCTTCTCGTGTCAGGCCGTGGACGAGAGCGGCCGGACCACCGTGGGCCCTGTCCCCGATTGGTCGATCGGCCTGGGGGGGTTCGTCGCGCTCCTCCTGGTGGACCTCCCGCTCATCCGTTCCTACGACGAACGGTACTTGAAGGCCATCCTCGGGCTCTCGCTCATCGGCGTGGTCGCGAGCGTCTACTTCACGTACGTCGAGGTCTTTGAGATCGGGGCCATCTGTCCCGTCTGCCTGAGCGCCTACCTCGCCAACGTCGGGGTCCTGGCCGTCGCCCTGCTCCTCTACCGGATGCGTCAGCACGCCCTGGAGACGGAAGCAGGGTCCTCCGACGAGGCATCTGCCGCATAGTCATCGAACCGTCCCGCAGGACCAGCAGCGGGGGCGCTCTGGTATCTGCTGGTATGCAGCTATCCCTTCGTACTTCGTCGGCAATTAGTGAAATCGACACGCAATCGTTTTCGCTGTTTTATTTGCTAAAAGTATGCAGATTCGGAGGAATCCGCGTTCCGGTGTGGGGAAAAGTAGAAAAACGGTGCTTGCCTCGCAAGAAACGGCATGGTGAACTGGGACCGGGTCGAGCGTCTTCGTTCGAAGGGGATGGACTGGGACAGCATCGTCGCCGATCCCAAGGTGGACTACACCGCTCCCGAAGGCGTGGAGGACTCGGGCCGGGCGCTGAAGGCGCTGTACTACTCGCGAAAGTCCAAGAACAAGGTCCGAAAGGGCAAGGCCGATACGGAGGAGGAGGGTACGGGACGGCGACTGAAGCGGCTCCTCGTGCCGGTCGGGCTCTTGATCGCCGTGGCCGGTGGCATCTGGGCCCTGTTCGCCTTCGAGAGCTCGCTGATCTCGGTGTTCCTCCCGGCCTTCCCCGACGTGCTCCTCATCGCGGCGGCCGGTGCGGTCCTTCTCGGTGTCGGCCTCATCCTCGGCACCTCCTCGCTGGCGGAGGTCTGGAAGAAGCCGCTCGCCGCCGGCATCGCGCTGGGGCTCGGCATCTCGGGCGTCCTGGCCCTCATCGCGGTCGGGACCGGCATCCCCGTGCTCCATCCGCTCAACGTCAGCGAGCCCGGGAACTGGGGCAGCGAGAACCCGCGAAACGCGGCATGGACCAGCGGGGGGCTCCCCGTGGTGTTCTACTACGGCTCCATCGCCTGCCCCTACTGTTCCGCGGGGAGCTGGGCGTTCGTGCGGGCGCTCAGCCAGTTCGGAACTTGGAGCGGGTTAGGGTACGCCTACTCGAGTCCGACCGACGTCTACCCCAACACGCCGGAGGTCGATCTCACGCAGGCGTCCTTCTCCAGCAACTACCTCTCAGTGGACATCAAGGAAGGCAACAACGACCAGAACACCGGTGCCGGGATGCCCTCGATCTCGTTCGTGGAACAGGACTATCTGAACGAGTATGACGCCCAGGGCAGCATCCCCTTCTACGTCGTGGGGGGCTTCTTCGTCTACCTCGGTGGCCCGGTGGCCCCGTCGCTCCTGTCGGGGATGACCACGACGGAAGTGCAGAACCTGCTCTCGAACCCCCCGTCGAACGGATCGAATGCGTTCAACACGATCCAGCAAGTGGCCTGGACGATGGAGGCCTTCTTCGTCAAGGCGGACCAGATGGTGGGGATCACCCCCCCGTCCGGAGTCACGGCGAACGCGAATGTGATGGCCATCGTGGCCAACATCCGCTGAGCGATGGCCGACGCCGCGATCTGGCACCGCACGATCCTCTTCTTCCTGGTCGTGGGCCTCATCCTGTCGGTCTATGCCGCGGTCGAGACGTACGACCCGGCGCTGCGCAGCACGTGCACGATCAGCCCCTACTGGTCCTGCGCCAAGGTCGACAGCAGCAACTACACCCAGGTGGGCCCCATCCCGGACTGGTCCATCGGGGTGGGAGGATATCTCGCGATGCTGGCGATCGACATCCCCCTGATGCGTTCCTACGACGGGCGGCTCCTCCAGGGCCTGCTCGTCTTCTCCGCCCTGGGCATCGCCATGTCGGTCTACTTCGCCTACGTGGAGCTCGTCCTGATCGACGCCTTCTGTCCGGTCTGCCTCAGCACCTACTTCGCCAACATCGGAGTGTTCGTGCCCGCGCTCGTCCTGCTCCGGAAGCGCTCCGCCCCCGTGGATGATGGCCCCGAGGCCGAAGGCCGGGCCCCCGAGTGAGCACCGAGGAAGGGTCAGCCACCCGCCGTGAGATGCGGGATGGCAAGGCGGGCCAGGAGGGCTTCGAGCTGGAGCCGCGCCGAGGCCCCTTCCACGATCCGGAACTCCATCTCGGCGAGGAAGTCCACGAGCTGCACCTTCTCGGTGTCGGGGATCGCGAGGTGAGGCAGGTAGGAGTGGATCGCCTTGACCACGTCCTCCCCGCTCGCCCCCTTCTCCGCGAGGAGGGCGTAGAGCCGTTCCCGGGATCCCCGGAAGTCCCCCTTCAGGGCGGGCGCGAGCATCTCCTCCACTTCCTTCGGCAAGGGCATCGCGGAGCTCTCGTACACCGCCTCGGAATCGACCTTCTCGGTGACCGCGGAGGCCTGCTGGAGGATGTTGACGGCCTGGCGCATGTCGCCCCCCGAGAGCCGGAGGATGGCTTCCCAGGCGTCATCCTCCACCTGCTTCTTCTCCGCCTTGGCGATCCGCTCGAGGTAGCGCCGCATCTCTTCCAGCTTCAGCGGCTTGAAGCGGAACACCGCGCACCGGGACTGGATGGGGGGGATGATCCGCGAGGAGTAGTTGCAGGAGAGGATGAAGCGACAGAGCGAGGCATACCGCTCCATCAGCCTGCGGAGCGAAGCTTGCGCCTCGGATGTCAGGTTGTCCGACTCGTCCAGGAAGAGGATCTTGAAGGATTGGTTCCCGAGCGTGGAGCTCCGGGCGTAGTTCTTGATGGTCGTGCGCACGGTCTCGATCCCTCGCTCGTCGCTGGCGTTCAGCTCGAGGAAGGACTCCCGCCACTCCTCCCCGTACAGGTCTCGGGCCAGGGCAATGGCCGCCGTGGTCTTGCCCGTGCCCGGGGGCCCGGCGAACATGAGGTGGGGAAGGGTCTTCTTGGCTACGTAGGCCTTCAGGAGAGCGACGATCTTCTCCTGCCCCACGACCTCATTGAGGGTCTTGGGACGGTACTTCTCGATCCAGATGTACCCGGTCTCACGCTCCATTCGTCCCAACGAGGGCGCGGAAGGGTCTCCGGGTAATAAGCCGACCGGTGCGGGAGGTCTTGCTCCTCGGGCCCGAATGCCCCCGGCGCGCGGCGCGCCGGGTCGGCCGGTCCCCGGTGGTCACTCCTCCTGCCACGGCGGAGGATCGGTGCTCACCATGCTCGGCGCCGGGGGGGGCGGGGGCGGAGAGGCGGGAGTGCGTCGGCGCAGTAGGAGGACCGCCCCGATGATCGCCACCGCAGCGATCACGGCCACGAGCGCCCAGAGCCCCCATCCGGCACCCGCTGGGGAGCTGCCGGTGCCGCCCGCGGTGGGGGCGCTCACGGTCAAGGTGAGCGACGCATGCTGTTCCTGTCCCTTCGGGTCGGAGACCGTCACGTTGACCATGTAGGTCCCGGATCCCGTCGGCGTGCACGAGAGGCTCGAGGTGTTGGACGAGCCACATCCCGGAGGCAAGCTCGCGTAGGCGTACGTATACGGAAGAACTCCCCCGGTCGCCTGGACGGTCAAGACCGTGGGGTTGCCCTGGACGACCGGGTTCACGGAGGCCGAGAAGCCCGATATCTGGAGCGCGGAGTAGGTGGGTGCGGTTGCCGTGAGGTTCGTCGACTGGGAGGCGGCGCGGTGGGTGGTGTCCGTGACCGAGACCGTGATGGTCCAGCTCCCCGCGGTGGTCGGCGTGCATGCGAGGGACGTGACGTTCTGGGAGGCGCACCCGCTCGGCAATCCCGCGTAGGCGATCGCGTACGGGGGTTTCCCTCCCGAAGCGGTGACATTCAGGTAGCTCATGGCTCCGAGCGTTATCGCGGCCGGAGTGGCCGTAAACGCCGTGATGACCGGCCCGCTTCCCCCGCTCGGGGTCACCCTGAGCGTGGTGTTGGCCGTGGTGGTGTGGCGAGGGGTCGCCGAGTCGGAGACCGTGACGGTGATGGTGTACGGCCCTCCCGCCGCAGCCGGGGTGCACGTGATGGAACTGGCGTTAGAGCCGGCACAGGGCGACGGGAGCCCGGAGTAGGCGTAGCTCAGGGGGCCGACGCCTCCCGTGGCGGTGACGTTGAGGTAGCTCGTGCCCCCCACGGGGACGGAGGACGGACTCGCGGTGAAGGCGGAGATGGACGGTCCCGTCGCTCCGCTCGGGGTGACCGTGAAGGACGTGGTGGCGGAAGTGGAGTGGGGTGTCGAGGCCGAGTCGTGGACGGTGACGGTGATGGTGTATGGACCTCCCGCCGCATTTGGAGCACACGTGATCGTGCTCGAGTTGGAGCTCGCGCAGGGGGTGGGGAGCCCGGAGTAACCGTAGGTCAGGGGTCCGACGCCTCCCGAAGCGGTGACGTTGAGGTAGGTGGTGCCCCCCGCGGGGATAGAGGCCGGGCTCGCGGTGAAGGCGGAGATGGACGGTCCCGTCCCTCCACTCGGGGTGACCGTGAAGGAAGTCGTGGCGCTGGTGGTGTGGCGGGGAGAGGCACTGTCGCTGACGGTCACCGTGATGGAGAAGGGGCCGCCGGCGGAGGAGGGGGCGCACGTGATGGTACTGGAGTTGGAGCTCACGCAGGGAGCGGGAAGACCGGCGTAGGCGTAGGTGAGGGGTCCCGTCCCGCCGGAGGCGGAGAGGTTGAGGTAGGTCGTGCCCCCGACGGTGAAGGTGGAGGGGGAGGCGGTGAAGGAGGAGATCGTGGGGACCGAGTTGGCCGCCCCCAACGTGATGGTGATGGTGGTGGTTCCGCCGGCCGTCACGGTGCCCGTGGCCGAGCCGGAGCCGTAGCCACCATCGGAGGCGGTCGCGGTGTAGGTCCCCGGCGAGACGGCGTAGTAGGTCACGCTCCCGTTGGCATCCGTTCGCGCGGGTCCGCTTCCCGGCAGCTGCACGAAGGCTCCGGAAAGGGGGGAACTGCTCGCGTCGACGACGTGGACGGTCAGGGAACCCGCGGAGGCATTCTGGATGGGGGTCTGACCGAAGTAGGTCTGGAGGTTCCCCTGGCTGTCGTCCTCACCCCATACCCCCGCATCGGTCCCCCAGGGGGTGATGGTGTTCCCGATGAAATCGCCGGGCCAGAAGCCGCTTCCCGTCCCCGCCTGCAGGTCCGAGAGCTGTTGGTCCGGGCTCCAAGTGGTTCCGTGGTCGCTGCTGTCGGACTCGTAGACGTACCAGGTGGATGTCGCCGTGTTCGACCGGGTATCGAGCCAGACGATCCCGATGTCCCCGTTGGAGAGGGAGGTCGCGATGGCCGGTGTCAGGTAGGCCGTGCCCGCGGGCACCGTCCCCACCACGTTCACCGGGGTGGACCAAGTAGCCCCCAGGTCCCCGCTCTGGGTGAACCAGACGCCGCCCGTGTTCGACACGTAGACGAGGTCGAGGACCGCTCCCGCCCCCCACGTGACCTGCCAGGAGATGCTGCCCCCAGCGGCCGTGCTGGCGGCATCGCATCCGGGCGACGATCCGGCGGCCGGTGCCCAGCTCGCCCCGCCGTTCGTCGAGAGGATGATCGTGCAATCGTTGCTCGTATTGAGGTCCGCCACGCCCCAGAGCGTGTCGTTGTAGGCAAAGGCGTCGATGGGGATGTTGTTCTGGCCGTAGATGACCTGCGGGGTGTGGAAGTGAACCCCGTCGTAGGCGGAGGCGAGGAACACGTTGGTCGTGGACCCCGTCGCATCGTCCACCGTCTGGTAGACGGTCCCATTCGGGGTCGAGGCGATCCAGTCGCGGTCCACGAACGTGGCCGTCTGGGAGTACGGCATGGAATTGATCGGCTGGGACCACTTGCTCCCGTTGTCCCAGATGGCGGTGATGTAGTCCTGCGTTTGGAGGCTGCCCCCGCTGCAACCGCTGTTGCAGGCCCCGTAGCCGAACCACATCGTCCCGTTGGGCGAGGTGGTGGCCGTTGCGACATCGTACTGCCACGAGGCTCCGGGAACGGTCACGATGTGCTGGGTGCCGAAGGTGGTCCCGCTGTCGTTCGAGATCGCGAAGCCGGTCGGACCCACGGGGGAATCCAGCTTCCCCTGTTCCTCCCAGTCGACCAACAGGGTCCCGTACCGGTTCACGCCCAAAGTAGGCTCGCCGGAAGGATTCGGGTCCACGTGGCTCACCTGGATGTTGGGAGGAGCCGCCAGCGCTGGGTGGGCCGCCCGGGCGGGGCCGAAGCTGGCCGCCCTCGGCCCCCCATGGGTACTGGCGGCAGAACCCTGGAAGGGTCCCGCCCCCGCGGGGGTCATGAGAACCCCCATCAACAGAAGAATCCAGCTGGCTCTCGCCAAGGCCCCCCACGTCCTCCCCCGCTCGGTCATCGTGGCCCTGAGAGGGCGTGACACGGCCCGGGGGTTATATATGTTCCGACCACCTCCGTCGCCGCACTGCCTCCGGAAGGTCGATCGATGTCCGATGTGATCGAGATCCACGGTCTGGTGAAGGACTATGGCTCGCTGCGCGCGGTCGACGGGATCGACCTGTCGGTGCACCGGGGCGAGGTCTTCGCCTTCCTCGGGCCGAATGGGGCGGGGAAGACCACGACCGTGGAGATCCTGGAGGGTCTTCGGGACCGCACGTCCGGCGAGGTACGGGTCCTCGGGTTGGACCCTTGGAAGGACAACCCGAAGCTGGTTCCCCGCCAGGGCGTGATCCCCCAGGACTTCAATTTCTTCGAGAAGATCACCCCCTCGGAGGCCGTAGCCTTCTATGCGGGCCTCTTCGGCAAGAAGGTCGACGTCACCGGGCTCCTCCGCAGGGTGCAGCTCGAGGACAAGGCCGACTCGTGGTTCGAGACGCTCTCCGGGGGACAGAAACAGAAGCTCGGGCTGGCGCTCGCCCTCGTGCATGCACCGGAGGTCCTCTTCCTCGACGAGCCCACCACGGGGTTGGACCCTCAGGCGCGGCGGGCCATCTGGGAGGTGATCCGTTCGCTGAAGGCGGAAGGGCGCACCGTCTTCCTGACCACGCACTACCTCGAGGAGGCCGAGATCCTGGCCGACCGGGTCGCCATCATCCACCGCGGCCACATCGTGGCGATGGGGACCCCGGCGGAGATCATCCGGGAGCACGGGCGGCGGGGTCTGCTCACCTTCCACGCACCGGCGGAGCTCGCGGATTACCTTCGGGGACGCACCGACCGGACGGTCGTCGCCCATGACCATGCGGTCGACGTGGAGGTCCGCGGTCCGGAGGACGTCCTGCAGGCGGTCCGGCTCGCCACGGAGAGCCACATCGCGTGGGAGTCGCTCTCCACCCGCTCGGATACCCTGGAGGACGTGTTCATCCGGCTCGTGGGACAGGTGGGGGAGAGCGGTGAGGAGAAGCCGGCACACGAGGGGTCCCCATGAACCCTCGCCGGGTCTTCCTCAACCTGAGCGTCTTCGCGAAGGGGTACATCCGCGGTCGGGTGGGGCTCTTCTTCGGACTCGTGTTCCCGGTGATCCTGATCCTGCTCTTCGGCGCGATTTTCTCGAACACTGGCAACACCGCGGTGGACGTCTATGTGGTGAACCACGATCACAATTCCTACTGGAGCCAGCAGTTCCTGCAGGCGCTCAACCAGTCCCATGCCCTCACGTTGCACGTGGTGGATCCCTCGGTCACGAACCTCTCCACCTGGCTCTCCCAGAACGACCAGTCCACGGGTCTCGTCATCCCGGCGGGTTTCGAGGCCAACTACCTCAACGGCACTCCGCTCCGACTGACCGTCTACACCAACCCGGAGAGCGCGGCCACCTCCGGCATCGTCCAGGGCACGGTCCAGGGGGTATCGAACCAGTTCAATCTTCGGGCCTACCGGGGCACCCCCATCATCAACGTGCAGAACCTCCAGGTCGGGAGCCAGCAGCTCCGATACGTCGACTACCTGATCCCCGGCCTCATCGGGTTCTCGGTGCTGACGAGCCCGATGTTCGCCATGGTGAACATCAGCTCGGAGTACAAGAAACAGAAGCTCTTCCGCCAGCTCTCCCTCACCCCCCTCTCCCGGGGGGAGTGGCTGCTGTCCACGATCATCTGGTTCATCGTCCTGACCCTGATCTCGACCCTGCTGATGGTGGGGGTCGGCCAGGCGGCGTTCGGGGCCCACGTGACGCTCACCCCGTTGATGCTCCCCTTCCTCATCCTCGGCCCGCTCCTCTTCGTCTCCCTGGGGTTGCTGGCGGGGACCGTCTCGAAGACGCCCGAGAGCGCCGCCGTCATCGGCAACATCATCACCTTCCCGATGATGTTCCTCTCCGGGACCTTCTTCCCGGTCTCGCTCTTCCCGCCCTGGCTGGTCACTGTCGCCCACGTCCTTCCGCTCTTCTACGTGATCGACGGGCTCAACGCGGCGATGATCTTCGGCAATGTCGGGGTCGCCCTGACGGACATCGCGGTCGTGGGGGCCCTCGCCATCGTCTTCTTCATCGTGTCGATCCGCGCCTTCGAGTGGCGAGAGAAGTAGGCCCGGACGGACCCTCTGCCGGGGGGGCTGCGGGGTCCGCCCACCCCCTCCAACCCACGGAAGAGCGGGCCAAAAGCGTTAAGTTGGTCCGTTCGTGGGTTGACCCATGGGTATCTGGCAAGGACGCTCGAAGCGCAAGCGCACCGGTGGTCGTTTGACGCTCAATCGGAAGAAGCGTCGATTTGAGATCGGCCGTGAGCTGCAATTCCCTATAATCGATGAGCCTTCCCTCAAGCTCTACCGGGTCCGCGGCGCTGGCCGCAAGGTCCGCATCCTGAGCGACAACCGGGTCAACGTTTACGACCCGGCCACGAAGACCACCAAGACGACGAAGACGAGCACCGTCGTGCAGAACGATGCGAACCCCAACTACGTGCAACGGAACATCCTTTGCCGGGGTGCCGTGGTCCAGACCGACCTCGGATCCGTGCGCCTCACCTCCCGCCCGGGTCAGGATGGGGTCCTCAACGGAGTTCTGATCTCGAAGCCCAGCCAGTAGTCCGGCCGGGATGCCCGACCACTTCTACGTCTACCCCGCCTACCTAACCGGGGCGAGCCGCGCGGCAGGCCGCAGGGTCGCCCAGCGGCAGACCGTGCGGGCGGACGTCACCCTGGAGGAGATCCTCTCCGCCGTCAAGTCGCTCGGGTTCCGGGGCGAGATCGAGCCCAAGCAGTACCCGCGCGCGCCCTGGAAGGGGGAGGGCCGGGTCAAGGTCATGAAGAAGAGCGGGGTCACCAAGGAGGCCGCCCTTCGTCAGCTCGCCGCGGCGCTGGCGAAGACGAAGCCGGCCCACTGAAACCATGCCCGAGGAACATCCCCCCGTCGCGATCTACTTTGCCGGGACGGCCGGAGCGGGAAAGACCTCCCTGACCCGCGCCTTCGCGGAGTGGATGGAGGAGGCCGACTACTCCGTGGCCACCGTGAACCTGGATCCCGGCAATGAGGACCCGGCCTTCGACCCGGATGTGGATATCCGGGAGTGGGTGAAGCTGGCCGATGTGATGCGGGAGAACAAGCTGGGCCCGAACGGGGCCCAGGTCGCCGCCGCCGACCTCGCGGCCATGCGGGTGGACGAGCTCAAGGAGGCCGTCGACGCGCAGGGGGTAGACTACCTGTTGGTGGACACCCCGGGCCAGGTGGAGCTCTTCGCCTTCCGGGAATCCTCCCGGTCGATCGTGGAGTCCCTGAGCGGCCCGCGCAGCCTGATCGCCTTCCTCTTCGACCCCCTGCTGGCCCGCCACCCCTCGGGCTTCGTTTCCCTCGCGCTCCTGTCCTCCACGGTCCAGTTCCGGTTCCGGCTCCCGATGCTCACCGTGCTCGCGAAGTCCGACCTTCTCGCCGAGGCCGAGCGGACCCAGGTGCTTCAGTGGGCCGAGAATCCCGAGACCCTCTACCTTTCGCTCGACACCAACAACATGGAACGCGAAGGAGAAGGGGTGCTGTCCCGGGAATTCTTCCGCGCCCTCGAGACGGTCTCCCCGGCATGGCCGCTCTTCGGGACCAGCGCCCAGGACCAATCCGGTCTCGAGGACCTCTACGCCGCCATCCAGGAAACGTTCGCCGGTGGAGAGGACGTGGAGAAACCCGGCTCGGACGCTCCACCCACGGAGTGAGGCTCGTGTGGAAGGGAAACGCGCGAATGGCTCCAACTTTTATAGCCCGTCCCTTTCTGAGCGCTTCCATATCCGTTGGTTCTGAGGTATCAAGATGATTCGTTTCGGGCCCGCGGGAATTCCCCTCTCGTGCAAGGGCCGGACGTTGCGCGACGGCATCATCGACATGCACCACATCGGGCTCACCGCGATGGAGGTGCAGTTCATCAAGGTCAATTCGGCCCAGCGGGAGGTCCTCCCGGAAGAGGTGGGCAAGCTCCCTCGGGAGATCCCGGAGCACCTGATCGTGGAGGTCCAGCTCCCCGGCAAGGGCGGGAGTGGAGCCATGCCGGAGATCCTGGACCGTCCCCTGGCGAAGCGGTCCCAGGTGACGACCCTCAACTGGTTCCTCGCGAAGGACTACAGCGTCCTCACGCATGCTCGCGCCTTGGCACGGTCGGTCGACGTGCGCCTGTCGATGCACGCCCCCTTCTACGTGGACTTCCTGACGAACCCCGGGGCGGCGGACCGGAGCCGCTCGAACTACCTGTGGTCGTCCGCCATCGCCAGCGCCCTGGGGGTCGACGTGATGGTCGGCCACATGGGCTTCTACGGCCCCGACGGTCCCGAAGCCTCCCTCGAGCGCATCATCGAGGAGATGAAAGGGGTCCGGCACTGGATGGATTCGCTGCCCGGAGGCCACAAGATCCTGCTCGGGATCGAGCCCAACGGCCACCCCGAGGTGCTCGGCACCCGCCAGGAGGTGCTCGAGATCGCCCGGAAGGTTCCCCGGTCGATCCCCGTGCTGAACATCCCCCACATCGCGGTGCGCGAGGGGACCACCTTCGAGGAGAGGAAGGACCTGGAAGCGCTGTTCGAAGAGTTCAGGGCGGCCACCCCGGGCGACCTCTACCTCAACTTCTCGGGCGTCATGGTGCAGGGCAAGGGCTCCTTCCGCATGACCCCGATCAAGCGCGGGGCGGTCAAGTTCGAGAACGTCGCGGAGGTCCTCGCCGAGAGGAACTTCGATGCGACCGTGATCAGTTCCTCGCCGCTCATGGAGCACGACGCGATGTACATGAAGCTCCTCCACGACCGCGCCCTCGCCAAGCTCTTCCAGCGCCGCGCCGCCAAGGCGGAGGCCGCCAAGGTCGAGAAGGCGGCCAAGGCCGTGAAGCAGTCCGCCGCGAAGGCCCCCGCCAAGGGGTCCGCGAAGCATGCCCCGGCCCCCAAGGTGAAGCCCAAGGCCGGGCCCAAGGCGAAGCCCGCACCGAAGAAGGCCAAGGGGGGAGGATCGAAGTCCCATGGCCGACAGCGCTAGTCCGCCCTTTCAGTCCGCCGTCCGGTACATCGGCCAGCGGGTGACCACCACGCTGGAGCTCGTCAACCGCGAGACGATCGAGCGGGCCGTGCGGCTCCTCACCCACGTGCCCACGATCTTCGTCTACGGGGCGGGCCGCTCGGGCATCATCGCCCGGGCCTTCGCGATGCGCCTCGTGCAGGCGGGGCTCCGGGCCTTCGTCATCGGCGAGTCGGTCACGCCGATCGTGCAGAAGGGGGATGCCGTGGTGATCTTCTCGAACCGCGGGGAGAGCAACTCCTCGCTCCAGACCGCCAACATCGTCCGTCGGGAAGGGGCCGATCTCATCGTGATCACCGCGCGGCCCACCAGCAAGCTCGCCCATGCCGCCTCGATCCTGATCCTGCTCGAGTTCCCGGACGACCCCGATCGCTCGCGCTACGCCCCGCTCGGGACGCTCTTCGAGTCGGCCAGTCTCCGCCTCTCCGACGGGCTCGTCGCGGAGGTCATGGCCGCGCGGAAGGAGACCGAGGAGACCCTCCGGGCCCGTCACGCCATCATGGTGTGAGGCTCTCCCGTAGAGTACCCCGGGCGGTTCCCTCCCACGGGAGGGTCGGTTCCCGATGTTCGCCTACGTCGCACGCCGGCCGCTGACCCCGTACTGCACGAGCCCTCGGAGCGCGCCGTAGAGCGTGGCCCACCGCCGCAGGATCTCCACCGACCGGTAGCGCCAGCCCGGATACTTCCGGTCCCCGCGGACCCCTTGCGCCATCAGCCCGAGGGTGAGTACCCCGAGGGCCAGCACGCCGAGGGCGCCGAGGACGCCCGCGTAGACGGGGTGGAACGGCTCGACGAGGAACGCGACGAGCGCCGCGAGGAAGAGGACGGGCCCCACGAGGTACGGGGCCATCCGCCCTCCGGAGGCCTCGTAGGTGCTGCCCTTGCGTCGCCAGACCACGTAGCCGCCCGTCGCGTAGGTGGCCTGCTTCTTCAGCATCTTCGCGAGGGTGAGCCCGGAGTAATCATGATGCACCCAGGCGTCCGGGGCATACCGGCCCTTCCACCCTGCCTCGAGGGCGCGCAGGGCGAAATCCTGGTCCTCGCTGGCGGCGCGGGGATAGAGGGTCGTGTCGAGCTTGCCGAGTTCCGTGAACAGGATGCGCCGCCAGGCCGAGTTCCCCATCGGAAGGGCGTGGGGGTTCCGTCGGGCGACCTCCTCGTAGAAACGGTTGAGATAGGCGTTGTAGTAGGCCGCGCCCACGTTCGACGCGGTCCCGGGCAGCGCCGGGGTGGGTCCGCCGGTGAAGCCCACCTTCGGGTCATCGAAGGGGGCCACGAGGTCTGCGAGCCAGGTCGGGGGGGCTACCTCATCGGCATCGAGCAGGGCGACTATGTCCCCCTGCGCGGCCGCGAACGCCTGGTTCCGGGTCTCAGGGATGTTCCCGAGCATTCGGTGGGGATGCACGGTAGGGTGCGATCGGGCGAACTCCTCGACCGCCTCGAAGGTACCGTCCTTCGAGCCCCCGTCGGCCACGAGGATCTCGAGCGGGGCGAGGGTCTGGGCGACCAGGCTCTCGAGCGTGCGGAGGACCCGGCGGTCGTTCAACACCGTTACCACGACGGTGATCGTCGGGCCGGCCATGGTCTACGCGAGTTCCTGGCGGAGGACCTCGATGGTCTTCCGGACCGCCTCCTGCGAGTTGTACCGGGATTGGAATCCCGTGCTCCGGAGCCGGTCGATGGCAAGGTTCTGCTGCGGCACGTCCCCAGCCCATCCACGTTCGCCGCCGGTGAACTCGATGCGGGCCGTTCCTCCCCAGGCATCGACGACCTGGCGGGCGATCTCCGCGACGGAGATCGTGTCCTCGGGTGCGAGGTTGAACACGTTCACCCGTTCGTTCGCCGTCTCCGTGCAGTGGACCATGGCGCCGACGCAGTCGGTCACCCACTGGTAGCCCTTGCGCTGACGGCCGTCCCCCAGGACCTCGAGCCGCGTGGGGTCCTTCTTGAGCTTCATGATGAAGTCGTAGATCACGCCGTGGGTCGCCCCCGGGCCGATGATGTTCGCGAAGCGGAAGATCCACCCCTGCATCCCGTAAGTGTGGGCGAAGGACGAGATGAGTCCCTCACAGGCCAGCTTGCTGCCCCCGTAGACCGACTCGGGCAGGAGCGGACCGTAGTCCTCGGGCGTGGGGAAGGTGCGGGGAAACCCGTAGACCGTCGAACTGGACGAGAACGCGATTCCCTTCGTTCCGCGGACGCGCATGGCCTCCAGGACGTTCCGCGTCGCCACCGGACCCTGGCGCAGGTCGAGGTCCGTCTCGATGATCCCCTTGCGGATGTCCGGGTTGGCGGCGAGGTGCCAGACGAAGTCGATGCCCTCCATCGCGCCCTTCAGTCCGTCGAGGTCGAGAACATCGAGCTCGCGGAACTCGAACTCCTTGCGGCCGGAGAACCGGGCCAGGTTCGCCCGGGTGCCCGAGGAGAAGTTGTCCACCACGCGGACATGCCATCCCTTCTCGAGGAGGAGTCCCACGAGGTGGTTCCCGATCCCCCCGGCTCCGCCCGTGACCAGCGCGTGCCGCTCGCTCACGGCCCGCCTCCCGGAGGGAACGACGGACCCGGCTCAGGGGGGGAGTACGGCGGCGCGTAGGGGTACGGCGCTCCCCACGGTGACGTGGCGATGGGGACCTCGGCCACAGGGTACGGGGCCGGCGGGTAGGTCGCGTAGGTCACGCGGCGCCGGGCACGCCAGGCCAGGAGGCCCCCGATCACCCAGAGCACGAAGCCCGCCGTGATCACCGCCGCGGAAATCTCGTAGAGCGCAGCAACACCGGAAACGTTCTGGTTCATGGGTCCGTTGGCGAGTGCGGTACCCTCTAAAAAGCCACCGACAAGCCCGCCGAGTGACCCTGCGAGCATCGCCACGGCCCCGATGAGCACGAGAAGCCGGTAGAGCACGGGCACTGGCGGCCGGAGGATGTGCCGCAGTTTCCGCCGGACCCAGAGCAGGGCCGCGACAAGGCCGCAACCGATCGCGACCACGACCATGGCGAGGAACCAGTAGAACTCGGTGCCGAGGGTGATCGCGAAGTAGCCTCCGAGGAGCGAGAGGACGATCGGACCCGTGATCTGGGGCAGCCCCGAAGTGGTGACGGTCCCATAGACCACGCTCGAGCCCACGAAGTTCACCGAGGTCCCGGCTCCGGTGAGCGTTCCGTTCATGGTCCCGGAGCCGGAGATGTTCGCCCCGGTCGGGAAGTAGACCTCGTCGTTGGGAAGGATCGTGGTGCCCGTGAGGGTCAGGCTCCCGGTATTCATGGTCCCAACGATCTTGAGGTAGGTTCCGAACTGGCTCGCGTCCCCGAGGAGGGCATACCCGGTGAAGTGGGCGCTTCCCACGTTCGAGAAGGTCCCGGTGGAAGTGGAGCGTCCGTGGATCGTGTCGGACCCCTGGACAAAGTACCCCGAGGAGTTGACGATCACGTTGCCGTCCGCGTCGGTCGACCCGATCAGGGTGATGGACCCGCGGACGATGAAGTCGGTCGAGGGCATGGACAGGGTCCCGACGGTCGTGATCCCCGGCAGCACCGTGGTCCCGTACGTGGAGACGCTCCCTTGGAAGGAGGCCTCGCCCGTCAGCTGGATGTTCCCTGAGGAGAAGACCTCGCCGATCTGTTCGAGCGCCCCCGCGATGACCACGGAACCCCCGCCCAGCGTGGCCGTTCCGTTGATCGTGACCTCGCCCGTCACGTTGACGTCTCCCTCGATCCGGGCCGACGTGCCGAGGTCGATGTTGCCCCACATGAACAGCTGGGCGCCGTTCGTGGTGGTCAGCTGGGTGTCCCCGGTCACGATGACCGTGCCCGTCATGGAGAGGTCCCCGTAGATGGACGAGAAGCCGTCTTCGTGGAAGATGCCCGAGGCCCCCGAGGTCGGGGGGGTGATCTCCAAGGTCCCCGAGAGCGTCACGGTGCCTTGGACCCCGCTCGTGCCCTGGGCCCAGACACTGCCCCCAGCGGCGGCGAGCGCGAAGGTACCGTTCAGGCTCATGCCCGGGAAGTTCGCCCGGCCGGAGCTGTCCACCTGTCCGGTGAAGAAGGTGGTGCCGACGACCGATATCGATCCCTGATTGTAGGCGGTTCCCTGGACCGTGACGGCATCCATGATGTCCACGGTCGTCTCGTTGAACGTCGAGGTGCCGTTGGACGCGATGGTCCCTTGGACCTCCACGCTCCCGACGACCGTGGCCACTCCTCCCATCTCGACGGTGGAGGTGAGGGAGAGGTTCTCCCCCCAGAGGGTCTCCATGGTGGCGTTGCCCGTGAGGACGTAGGTCTTGTTGCCCGCGATCGTCCCAAGGATGGTGCTCGCGCCGTTGGCCGAGAACGTGCCGTTGACGACCTTCGTCGTCCCGTTCACTGTGAGGACTCCGGAGAGGTTCGTCGTCCCGTTGCCCACCAAGGAGCAATCGGTCGCCGAGAGCTGGCCGCCCAGGAAGGTGTTCGGCAGCGTGAGGTTCCCCTCCGCAAGGAAGTTGCCCCCGAACTCGGTCAGGCCCCGCGTGAGGATGGAGCCACCGGGGGCGCTGGTGGCCACGAGCAGTCCCGTGGTGCTCAGATTGCCCTCGATCTGCGCGACCGAGCTATTCTGGACAAAGTACCCTCGGAGCCCCAAGGAACCGGAGGTGACCATGCTGCCTTCCACGTCGATCGTCGGGGTGGTGTTGGACGTCCAATCCCCCAGGATGTGCCCCTGGACCGTGATGTTCTGCCCCGGGAAGGTGGTCACGTTGAAGACCGGTCCGAGCGACAGGTCGTGCGGGAAGTACTGGTCACCGGAGGAGACGATGTTCCCGCTGATCGTGAGCCCTCCCTGATTGAAGAAGGTCCCGTTCACGAACACGTGATCCGCCGCCGTGAAGGTCCCCTGGACGGTAACATTCGCGTCCAGTTGCTCTCCGCCCGTCATCAGGAGGTCCCCGTAGGTCGTGACGGCGGCCGGGGTCTGGGTGCCCGCCGTGACGGAGATGGTAGGGCTTCCTTGCAATGGTACCATGGAAAAGTTGCCGCCAGTTGTGCCCGGGATCGTGATCTCCACGTGACTCTCGGGGAAGCTGGCGTAAACGCCCGGGGAGCTGGTGCTCACGGTCCCCTGGATGTTGAAGTCCGTGGGCCCCGACCAGGTGATCGAGCTCGAAGAGGCCGAGGCGCAGATCCCCAAGATGCACGGTGTGTAGACGGAGCCCGGAGCCACCTGCACGGGGCAGATCAGGATGATGTTGCAGTTGATCGTGATCGTGCCCGGCCCGTAGTTCGTGACCACGATGTCCGAACCGCTGTTGAGGTCGGTGGCCCCCCCGATCCCATAGATCCCACCGCTCGCGTTGGCCCAGACCGACATGGAGGTGCCCCCGGACTGGGACATGGCGAACCCGTCCCCCGTGGCCGGGTTGCCGAGCGTAAGGTCACCCTGCATGTTGATGGTGGCCGAGGTAGTCGAGGAGGGGGGGTCCAGGTAGAGCGCCGAACCCGGGTTGGTGTACAGGATGGGATTGAGGGGTGCGGCAGGCTGCTGGAGCGTCAAGGTCCCGAACACGCGGGTGGCACCGTACCCGGCCGTCCCGGTCGTCGTGGTGAATCCGGTCGTCATCCCGGTGCCCGAGTTCGCCACGTTCCCGCTGAGGGTCGTGTAGTTGCTGATCAGGGTGCCGTTGATGACGACCGAGCCGTTGATGGCCGTGGTCGGGCCCTGGGACCCCAGCGAGGGCAGGAGCCGGGTGCTCCCGCGCGGCATGATCGTCGGATGCACCGCGGTGAAGGTCTGGTGTGGGGTGGAACGGGCATCGGCCGCCTCTGCCCCAAGGGTGGTGGCACGGGAGTGCGCCCCCGCAGGAACGGCCTTCGGGACGGAGGCTCCGGCCCACCCCGTCACGACCAAGAGGAGCACGACGACCGCGACGGCCCGCCCCCACGTCACACGGCCCTGAACCCCGCAAGAGTATTTAGCCGCTCAGATTTTAGCCCCCCGGTGCGAATGGCAGTCTTCCTGACCCAGGAATGGCTTGACCTCTTCCGGGAGGAGGTCAATCGCAGCCCCGGTTACGCCGCGGCCGCACGCACCTGGGAGGGCAGCTTTGTCTTCGTCTCCGTGGACGAGGATCCCGCACGGGAGGCCGCACTCTTCGTCGATTTGTGGCACGGAAAATGCCGGTCGGCCCATGTGGTCCCGAACCCGAAGTTGGCCAAGGGCGACTACATGTACAAGCTCCGGTACCGGGACTGGGTGATGCTCCTCCAGGGCAAGCTCCACCCGGTCAAGGACATACTCACCGGAAAAATCCGGATCGAAGGGAACGTGACCCAGCTCCTCAGCCACCGTCGGGCGGCGGAAGAGCTTCTCGCCGCGGCACGCCGGGTTCCCACCGAGTTTCCGTACCCGATATAGCCGCCCCGGACCGGGGCCCCAGGCAGCGTATTAATAGTGGGCAGAAACTGTCCCGGACATGGCCAAATTTCCGTCGCAGGAGTGGGTCGACCTCTTCAAGGAGTCTCTGAACCAGAACAAGAACTACGAGGATGCCGCCTTGACCTGGGAGGGGGACTTCGTCTTCCTTATCCTGCCGGATGAGACGCTCAAGGCTCCGGTCGCGCTCTACCTCGACCTTTATCACGGCAAGTGCCGGGAGGCGCGGATGCTCTCCTCCCCGGAGGAGAAGTCGGCCGCCTTCATCTACCAGGGCCCGTACGGGAACTGGAAGAAGCTGATTGGGAAGGAGATCGACCCGATCAAGGGCATGCTGACGGGGAAGTTCAAGCTGAAGGGGCAGGCCATGAAGGTCATGAGCTACACCCGCGCGGCCAAGGAGCTGGTGGAGACCGCCACCAAGATTCCTACTGAGTTCGACTGATGTGGTTCTTCACCGGCCCGAGCCTCGCGTACGGGCCGGGGGCCATCGAGTTCCTCGCCTCGCTCCAGTCGAAGAAGTCCATGATCGTCGCCGACCGAGCCCTGGTCAAGGGCGGTCTGGTCGCCCCGGTCGTCGAGCAGCTGACCAAGGCGGGGGCGGAGGTCGAGGTCTTCGGGGAGGTCGACCCGGAGCCGCTCATGTCCCGGGTGCAGGAAGGCGCCGAGGTGGCGCGCAGGTTCGCCCCCGACCTCATCATCGGGTTCGGGGGAGGCAGCGCCATGGACGTGGCGAAGGCCGTCTACGCGCTCTACGAGCGGCCCGAACTCACCGTCTACGAGCTCACCCCGATCGTCGACATGGTCCTTGGGGTGAAATCCCGGCTCGTCCAGATCCCGACCACGAGCGGCACCGGGAGTGAGACGACCTGGGCCACCATCCTCACGGAAGGGGAGGGGGGGCGCAAGCTCGAGCTCGCCCATCGGGAGCTGGTGGCGAAATGGGCCATCTTGGACCCCTTGCTCACCCGGTCGATGCCGGCCCGGCTGACGGCCGACACCGGGGCCGACGCCCTCTGCCACGCGGTCGAGTCCATGTCCTCCGATTGGTCCAATCCCTTCTCGGACGCGCTCGCCAAGGAGGCCGTCCTCCTCATCTTCCGCTACCTGCCCCGGGCCATGAAGGTGGCCGACGATCCCGATGCCCGGGAGAACATGCACTACGCCGCCACCATGGCGGGTCTCTCCTTCGGCAACTCGCAGGTGACGATCGGGCACGCGCTGGGGCACGCCTTTGGGTCCGTCTTCCATGTCCCGCACGGGAGGGCGGTAGGGCTCTTCCTTCCCTACGCCATCGAATACAACTTTGCTTCCGCGAAGCCCAAGTTCGGTAACCTTTCCCAGGTGCTGGGGGCCGATTCCGTTCGCTCACCGCAGGACCTCTCTGCGCGGGTCCGCAGCCTGTGGGACGAGATCGGGATGGTCCGGACCGTGCCCGAGATTGGCGGTATCACGCGGGAACGGTTCGAGAGCTCCCTTCCGGATCTGGTCCGCCGCACCGACGAATCCACCTGCGTGACGACCAACCCCCGGTCTCCTTCCAAGAAGGAGATCGAAGAGATCTTCCGGGCAGCTTGGGATGGGCGTCCGGTGACGCTCTGACCTGCTGACGTCCCCCTATTTGACGGGAGGGACTTCCGAAGTGCAGTTCATGCACTTCGACGCCTTGATCGGTATGGTGCTGAGGCAGTAGGGGCAGTCCCGGGTGGTGGGGGGGGCGGCCTTCAGTCTCGCCTTGCGGCGCTCCTCGAGCCTCGCGATGGGGAGCACCACTCCGAAGAAGATCACGACGGCGATCAGGAGGAAGGAGATGAGCTTGTTCAGCACGTCGCCCGGTTGGAACAGCGAGCCGTTGACCATGAAGGTCCAGCCGGCGAAGTTCAAGTGGCCGGGAACGCCCACCAGCGGAGTGACGATATCGGCAACCACCGCGGAGACGAGCGCAGAGAAGGCGAGACCGATCACTACACCCACGGCCATATCGATGACGTTGCCCTTCATGATGAAGGACTTGAAGTCGTTCAGGACTCCCATGGTATCTTCCGACGCCGACGAGGAACTGGGGGAGATAACGCTTTCCGAAGCCTTTCCGAGGGTTCTTATAGCGAAATTTCAGGGCCCCGGGTAGCCCATTTTTCCGTGACCGGCCCGCTCCTCTTGGGGCAACCTTCCGAAAGTGGGGGGTCCGCCAGCGCTAAATGCCCCCGCTTTCCTACGCCCCCGTGCCCAAACGATCTGCCGCCTCCATTCAGGCTGGGATGGTCAAGAAAGCCATGCGTGAAGACCCTTCGCCGGATACGCCATGCGCCCGGTGCAGCCACCCCTTGGGTCAGCACAGCAGGATGCGTAACCAATCCTTCTGCGAAGCGTGCCACAAGATGTGCTCGACCACCGTCCGCACGTAGTCGACCCGCCTGGCCCTCGGTGAGCTCGGGGGGGTCTGGGACCCCGTTCCACGGGCAGTGTCTCCCCGGTCCTCGATCGGCAACCGCGAGCGCGCACGATCTTCGAGTCGGCTAGGTCCTCCGGGCCGACCGACCTCCCGGACCCGCAACGTCCGCGTCGGGCCCTCGGGGTCCCTTAAATAATCTCGCTCGCTGGGTCGGCGCCGTGCCGATGCGGACCATCATTTACACGGGGAAAGGAGGCGTGGGCAAGACCTCGCTCTCATCCTCGACCGCCCTTGCCGCGGCAAAGCGGGGCCACCGTACGCTCGTGATGTCCACGGACAGCGCTCACTCCCTGGGGGATTCCTTGGGCACGTCGCTCGGACCCGACCCGATACCCGTGGCCCCGAACCTCGACGCGCTCGAGGTGGACGTCCTCACGGAGATGGAGCGCCACTGGAAGGAGGTCTACGGCTACTTCACCGCGCTCCTCCAGTCTCAGGGCGTGGAAGAGATCACGGCGAAGGAGTTCGTGGTGCTGCCGGGCATGGACATGATCGCCGCCCTGCTCCTGCTGGACGAGTACAAGCGTCAGGAGCGCTACGACACCGTGATCATGGACACCGCTCCCACGGCCGACACGCTCCGTTTGCTAAGTTTCCCCGACGTGTTGCGGTGGTATTTCGAGCACTTCTTCAAGATCCAGAAACGGATGGTGAAGGTGGCCCGCCCTACCGTCGGCAAGGTGATGAAGACCCCCCTCCCGACCGACCGGTTCTTCGATGCGATCCAGCAGCTGTACGACCGGTCGCTCAGCGTGCGGGAGCTCCTCTCCGATCCTCGCCACTCCACGGTCCGGCTCGTGGTCAACCCGCAGAAGATGGTCATCTCGGAGACGCAGCGGGCCTACACCTACCTCTGCCTGTTCGGGATCCCCATCGAGATGCTGGTGGTGAACAAGGTCTACCCCGCTTCCTCCAAGGACGGCTATTTCGCGGAGGTGTTGAAGGAGCAGGAGCAGAACCTCGCCACGATCCGCGAGGCCTTCGGCGACCTCCCCATCCTCACGTCCCCCCGTTACCCCTACGAGGTCATCGGAAGCGAGCGCCTGACCAAGCTCTCGACAGACGTGTTCGGGGAGAAGGACCCCTCGGCCCTCTTCGCCTCTACGAATCCCGTGCGTTTCACCTCAACGAAGTCGGGCAAGGCCGTCTCGATCGAGCTCCCGTTCGCCGAGAGCGAGAAGCTCGATGTGTCGCTCCGAGGCGATACCCTCTACATCCGGGTCGGGTGGCACAAGCGGACCATCCTCCTCCCGTACTCGTATGCCGGGCTCAAGCTGGGGGAAGCGCGGTACGTGGGGGGGCGGCTCACGGTGAATTTCAGGTAAGGACATGGGCGAAAGGGAGAAGCAAGAGGTCGAACGCCTGGGGAAGCTGCTGTTGCTCCCCCTGGCTGACGTGAACGTCGCCCTGTCGCTCCGCAACACGCTCTCCCATGCACAGAAGGCGATCGAGCGGGCCGCCGAATCCGGCCCGGACGACGACGTGGTGCGCCGGGAGACGATCTCGGCGATGAAGGACCTGTTGACGGTGATCCATGCCGCCACCGGCGCATTGCTGGCGGGCCTGGACAGCGCCTCCCAGCCCTCGGGCCCCCTGCAGGAGACCGAGGTCCAACGCCCCAAGCCGACGAAAAAGAAGGGTTAGGGGCGGGGCAGCGAACCCCGCCCGGTGTCGATCCGACCTACCCGCCGGTGACGATGACGGACCCGATGTTGGGTGTGAAGGTCGCCGAGGCCTGACCGCCCACCTCGAAGACGTGGACGCTGGAGGCCAGGTCCACGTCGACATTCAACGTGGTGGTGGCCCCGGCCCCGATGGTGAAGGACTGGTCCAGGTTCGCCGTCGGTCCGTGGACCGTCGCCTGGACGATCATACCGCCCACCAGTTCGACCGTGACGTTCTGCACCGTCAGCCGGACCTGCTGATAGTGGCCCGCCTTGAGCGAGAGGAGTCCGATCGTCTTCGCCATGGCCGAGCCGTTCAGGGCCATGAGGTCCAGGGTGCCGGAAGTGGGTGTCGTCACCCAGCTACCGTTGGCGTTGCTGCTGTTCGATTCGTGAATGGCCACGGACGAGAAGGTGACCCAGACGTGCGTGCAGTCGGTGCACGGTGCGTCGTGCACCTTCAGGTCCAGCGTTCCGTTCCCGGTGGATCCGAGGACCCCTGTGAAGTACAGCGTGGCCACCACTAGGATCACAGCGACAACGGTGATCGCGACGGCCGCAGTCTTTCCTATCGCGGACATGACCGTCCCACTCGCAGGGGGCCTATTTAACCGCTTGTCCAATGCCAAACACGCACCCCTTTGCCCGGTCCCTCTTCACGCCATGAGACTGGGTCTTTTGTAGTACGGAAACATAAGGACGCGATCGAATTCACCTTCTTTGCATTATCAGTTACAATCCATCGTCGTCATCGTCTCATTTTGGAGGGTTGTACCTTCAAATTCGCTTGTGTTACCTGAGGGAGACAGCCGAGGCCCTCAGGGGGATGCGAAGCTCGTGTATCGGTGGTCCAGCACGGCCCGCAAGTCCGACAAGGGCTCGGCCACGGTGGTCATCTTATCCAGCCGATTCACCAGGCCCTCCCTCACCGACCCCCCTTCGTTCCGAGGCCAAGCACGGTTGGCCTGTCCCAGCGCCCCGAGCAGGACTTCACCACCCACCGTCACGAAAAGGAAGGGGTAGATGTGGAACTGGGCGGTGAGCAGGCCGAGGAGCTCCTGGGGTGTCCCCAGTTTCAGCCTCCCGTGCACGAAGAGGGCATAATCGAGGGACCGGTCCAGGTAGCCCGGGAGCGCGCCGGGGTTCAGGAACGTCCGCATCCGGACCACTTGCTTGTCGAGCAGCCGGCGCGTCTGCCTGTCGGAGGACAGAAGGGTACGCTGGAAGGCCCCTTGGGAGAGGAGGGAGGGCAGGGCGGCTCGCTCCCGGGCGGTGATGACGGGAGGACGAGCAAGGGGAAGGCTGAGCGGGGCCGGATAGCGCACCACGCCTGACGCCCCGACCACGTGCGCCCACAGGCCCTCGTAGTCGAAGTAGATGGGAACCGAATCGGGGTCGGTCGGGCTTTCGACGAGGACCCCGGGGGCCGAGGCGGTCCTTGCGGCGGTCTTTCCCGGGGCGGGACCGTTCGACGGTGGAAAGAAGACCCCAAACGCCAGCCGACTCCCCTCCCAGACCACGGCGGCCGAGGGATCCTTCTCCCAGCGTGCCGGGAGGGGGCCCAGGGCGGTCATGGACGCCGCCAGTGCAAATCGGACGCGGGTGCGGCCCAGCCGAGAGGGATCGGGTACGTATCGCTCGGTGACCCACCCTTGCGAGAGGGCGCGGGTACGGATGGAATGGTACGTGGAGCGGGGCAACTCCGACTGCCGGATCCGGATCGACTCCGGCTCTCCCGAGAGCGCGAGCGCGCTCCAGAGATAGCGGACCTCGAGGTCCGTCAATGCCCGTGGTCGCTCGTTCGACGCCATTCCCACCCCGTCCCGACCTTGGACATGCCTTTATCTAGGGGCCATCCCGATTCGTAGGCCGGGGTTGGCATGAGTCGTCACCGCTATACAGCGTTGCTGAGCCTCCTTCCGGCCCTGCTCCTCCTCCTACTTCCGGCGGGAGCCGTGGGCGCACCCCCGTCTTCGGGGGCCTCTCTGGCCTGGGCCTTCCAGGGCTCGGCGGCGGGATCCCCATCGCTTCCGACCGGTGCGGGCTCGCTGTCGGGTCACTACTTCGTCGAAGTGGCGACGGTCGAGAACCAGACCGACCTGTCCCCGGGCGAGTACATGGTGGTGATCCACCATGTCGCCCTGACCTACTTTTCCGCGAGCCTCACCGTCCGGTGCCCGGCCTGCCTCACCTGGAACGTTACCATGCGCACCACCGAGGCGTTGACGGCCTACCAGAACCTCACCTCCTCCGGCACCATGCGTACCGGTTCGGACCAGGTCTCCGCACTGGCCCTCCAGGACGAGTCGGCCCAACTGACGACCAACATGACGGAGCAGAGCACCCGTGTGGTTTCGGCGGCGGGGTCTGCCACCCAGGTCAGCAGTGCGTACGTGTCGAGCGCGTTGGCGGCGTCTTGGACGATCGGGTTCGCCCCGGCGCTCGGCTTCCTTCCCACGAACCTTTCGTACGACGGCGCCGCCCAGGCGGAAGCGAACTTCACCCTGACCGGCTCGTACCAGGGCAGTTACCACTTCGCGCGCGAAGGGGGCTTCAATGGGACCCCCGCGCTTTCGAGCACCGGGTCTCCGTCGGGGAGCCTTTCTCCCACCGCGGGCAGCCTGTCGGTGGTGGCCATCCCCCAGCACGATGAGAACGTCTCCGGTGTGCCCCTTACCTGGACCGGGGTGCGCCTCCAGGGCGGGGACTTCCTCGTGGAAGACGGGACCCTGATCCCGACCTCTGTTTCCCCGACAAACTCTCCCCTTGCTTCCTGGTGGAGTCCTCCCGAGATGCCCGCCGCGGGGAACCTGACCACCACCAACCTCGGGCTCGCGGTCGGCATCCAGGGCGCGGCCGGGGCCCGCGCCAGCGAGCAGGCGTTCACCGCCCAAATGGAAGTCCCGGCTACCGGCTCCGCGGCCCTGAGCACGAGCTCGCCCACCGTGGTCGATGCCACGCTCGTTTCGTCTCCCACCGACCCTTCCATCGCGTGGAACACCCTGCAAGGGATCGAGGGCACCCCGTCGGGAACCTCTTCCCTGAGCGAGGTCTCCCCGTGGTACCTGTGGATGTCCGCCCTCGTGGTGGGCGTGGTCGCGATCGCCTTGATGGCGTACTCGACCCGCCGGAGGGGTGGTCCCGTCTATCTCCGGCTGGCGGCTCCCGCCACGCCGGCGACCGCGCCCCGGCCTCCGATGCAAGGCACGTTGCCCGAGGATCCCCTCGAGCACCTCTGGTAGCGGTCAGCTGGTGCTGTCGGGCTGGTCGGTCTCGAGGGGCGGGTCCTCTTCGAGGATCAGCGACCCCTGGTAGCCGCACTGGCGGCAGATGTACGTGGGGGCCGTGAAGACCCCGGGCAAGGCGTTGATGTCGTAGGAGAAGCACTTGGGGCACCGGAGGACCGGCCTCGGTCGGGGTCGCCGGCGGACCACGGTGTCACTTCTCCGCGGGAGGGGGTGAAGGGTCCTTCCCCGCCTCGGGAGGAGTACCGGTCGCCTCCTCTTCACCCGGGGCGACGAGGCGGACCGCCGTGCGGACCATGTCCCCCTGCTCGAGCCGGATGATGCGGACCCCCATCGTGTTCCGTCCCTGCTCCCGGATCTGCAGTACCGGGCTCCGGATGACGATCCCGTTCTGCGTCGTGACGATGACCTCGTCCTCTTCGCCTACCGGGAAGGCGGCGACGACGTCGCCGTTGCGCCCTCCGGTCCGGATCGTGATGACCCCATGGGCACCCCGCCGGGTGAAACGGTACTCCTCCAGCGCGGACCGCTTCCCGTAGCCGGTGGACGTGAGGGTGAGGAGGGAAGGGTGGGTCTCGGAGAGCACACCCATGGAGACGACGCGGTCCTCCTTGTCCTTGAGACGGATCCCGATGACCCCGTAGCTGTGGCGCCCGGTCGCGCGGACCTCCTTCTCCGAGCAGCGGACCAGCTGGCCCGAGCGGGTCGCGAGGAGGATCTCCCCCGCCCCGGAGGTGTGGGCGACGTCCACGAGCTGGTCCCCCTCTTCGAGGAGGACGGCCTGGATGCCGTTCGTCCGGATGTTCTGGAACTGCTCGAGGGCCGTGCGCTTGACGATCCCCTTCGCCGTGGAGAAGAGCAGGAAACCGTCGCCCGCGAGGTCGGTGACGGGCAGTTCGGCCTGGACCTTCTCCCCCTCCTGGAGCTTGGGAAGGAGGTTGATGATCGGCTTCCCCTTCGCATGGCGGCCGGCCTCCGGGATCTCGTAGGCCTTCAGCCGGTAGACCCTCCCGAGGGTCGTGAAGAAGAGGACGTTGTCGTGGGTGTCCGTGACGAAGGCACGGGTCACGAAATCCTCCTCCTTGGTCTCCATCTGGACGAGCCCCTTGCCCCCGCGCCGCTGGAGCCGGTAGGTGTCGAGCGGAAGGCGCTTGATGTACCCGTCGTGCGTCACGAGGACCACGACATCCATCTTCGGAACGAGGTCCTCGAGCGTCCGCTCGTGGAACGCGTCGACGAGGGCGGTCCGTCGGGCGTCCCCGTGCTTCTCCCGGAGCTCGGTGAGCTCGGTGCGGAGGACGCGGTCGAGCACGGCGGGGCTCGCCAGGATCTCCTTGAGGCGCTTGATATCGGCTTCCCTCTCCTTGGTCTCCGCCAGGATGGCGTCGCGCTCGAGCCCGGTGAGCCGGGCGAGGCGCATGTCGAGGATGGCCTTCGCCTGCTCCTCGCTCAGGAGGAACCGGCCCATGAGGGAGGACTGGGCCGCGGCCACGTCCTTGGAGCGGCGGATGATCCGGACGACCTCGTCGATGTTCTCGATGGCGACGAGGAACCCCTGGAGGATGTGGAGGCGGTCCTCGGCCTTCTTGAGGTCGAAGCGGGAGCGGCGGGTGATGACCTCGCGCCGATGCTTGAGGTGGACCTTGAGCAGGGCGATGAGGGGCATGACCCGGGGGCGGTCGTCCACCAAGGCGAGGTTGATGACCCCGAACGAGTGCTCCATCTCCGTGTGGGCATAGAGCTGGTTCAGGACGATCTCGGGCTGGGCGTCGCGCTTGAGCTCGAAGACGACGGAGACCCCGTCCTTGTCGGACTCGTCCCGGATGTCGGAGATGCCCTCGAGGCGCTTCATCTTCACCAGGTCCGCGGCCTGGGAAAGCATCTGCGCCTTGTTGACCTCGTACGGGATCTCGGTCACCACGATCTCGTTCTTGTTGTCCCGCTCGCGGATCTCCGCCTTGGCCCGGATGCGGAGGGCGCCGCGACCGGTCTCGTAGGCCTCCCGCACCCCCTCGTTGCGGGCCAAGATCCCGCCGGTGGGGAAGTCGGGCGCGGGGAGGAGGGTCATCACCTCGTCCAGCGAGGATTCCGGCTTCTCGAGCAGGAGGAGGAGGGCGTCCACGACCTCGCAGAGATTGTGGGGAGGCATGTTGGTCGCCATCCCGACCGCGATCCCCGCCGAGCCGTTCACGAGGAGGTTGGGGAGCTTTGCAGGGAGTACCTTCGGTTCCTTCAGGGTCCCGTCGAAGTTGTCCAGCCAGTCGACCGTCTCCTTGTCGTTGTCGAGCAGCATCTCCTCGGAGAGCTGGCTGAGCCGCGCCTCGGTGTACCGCATCGCGGCCGCGGTGTCGCCGTCCAAGGAGCCGAAGTTGCCCTGCCCGTCGATGAGCGGGTAGCGGAGGGAGAAGACCTGGGCCATGCGGACCATGGCGTCGTAGACGGCCATGTCCCCGTGAGGGTGGTACTTGCCCAGCACGTCTCCGACCGTGCGGGCGGACTTCCGGTAGGGCTTGTCGTGCGACGCGCCGGACTCCCACATCGACCAGAGAATCCGTCGGTGGACCGGCTTGAGACCGTCCCGGGCGTCCGGGAGCGCCCGTCCCACGATGACGCTCATCGCGTAATCGATGTAGGACCGGTGCATCTCCGTCTCGAGCGGATGGGGCAAAATGCGCCCCACCGGTGTGGTCTCGGGCGGGCTTGCAGGGGTCTCTTCCGTCATGCGGCACCTCGAAGCGAACTGAGCTGTTCTCCCACTACGCTCGAAGCTACTTCAAGGAACCTCTCCTCGGTTCCCGGAGGGATGGTGGCCCCGCTGGCGACCCGGTGGCCGCCCCCCTGCCCATGCACGGACTCGGCCGCCTTGCGGCAGACCGCATCGAGGTCCAGTCCGTTGTCGACGAGCCATCGGGTGGCCCGGGCCGAGACCTTGACGAACTTGCCCCGGGGGGCCATCGCAAAGGCGGGCTTCGTGGGGTCGAGGAAGAACGTGATGGCGTACCCGGCGACGGCCCCCCCCAGGGAAGGCTCGGTGACTCGGAACCACTGCAGAGCGTCCTTCCGTTGCACGTTGGCCTCCACCGCGTGGAGGTTGTGCAGTACCTCGCGCCGCCACTTGGCCTCCAGCTCCCATGCATGGACGAGCGCGCGGGGGTCTCCCAGGGCAAGGGCGATCCCCACCGAGGGCTCATTCTCCCGGGCGGTCGCATTCTGAAGGAGGGACAGGCTGACCCCGTCCACGGGGTTCCGCGGGAACCGGTAGCGGGTCTCGGAGACCCGCTCACAGAACTCGGGGCGCGCCCCCTGGGCCACGAGCCGGGCCAGGAGCGTGCCGGCCAACCGTTCGCGGTCGGCCGGCGAGAGGAGTTCCGGGGAGGCGGCGGGGTCGAGGGAGAGCGATTGGAGGATGGACTGGGCTTCCTCGGGATGACCCGAGATGCCGACCAGATAGGGGTCGACCGTGGAGGCGAGCGCTTCTCCCAGGGTGCGGCCCGAGAGGGGAAGGGCCCGCTCGGTCGCCAGTTCGCCCCGGCGCTCGGCTTCTCGGAGGAGAACCTGGTTGAGCCCCTGGAATCCCCCGACGTGCTGGCGGTCCGCGATGGCCCCGGAAAGGCCCCAGGGGATGAGGTCGATGTTCTTGGGGTCCAGGGTGAGGGCGAACAGGTAGCAGAGCATGGACGCCGAGAGCTCGGTCATCCCGTCAACCCCCCAGTGATGGGGGTTGACGAGGAGCGGGCCCTTCTCCGTCGGTGCCGTTCCCGCGGGGGGGCGGTGGTGGTCCAGCACCAGGACGGGGCGATCGTGAGCCGCCAAGACCGGGAGGAGGCTCGTGCCCGTGTCCGCCACCAAGATGGGTCCATGGGACTCCTGCACCAGCGTCCGCATCTTCTCCGAATCGACATCGGTGAAGGGGGTCAGTTGGAAGGGGGTCTGGAGCCGAACGAGGGCGTGGGCCAGGACCGAGGCGCTCGCCACCCCATCCCCATCGTTGTGGTAGATGATCCTCCAGCGCCCGCGCGTGTTCAGGAAGAGATCCCGGGCCCGGTCGATGTCCCGACGGCAGGCGGGCGGGAGGAGGCTCTCCATGGGGGACCGGCGGGGAGGGCTACTCGACCTGCAGCGCCGCGGTCTCGGCACTGTAGTGCCAGTCCGCAGGCAGGGCCTTCTTGCGCTTGTAATAGCGCGAGAGGCGTCGGATACGGGCCTCGATGAGCGTCAATCCCCGTCGGTTCGCGGTGTCCTTCGGGTGGCGGGCGAGGTGCGCCTGCAGATGAACGACCCGTCGGAGGAGGTGGGAGAGGTCCTCCGGCAGCTGGGGGAGAAGGTTCTGGTCCTTGAGCAGATCCTTCATGTTCTTGCCGGTGACGAGACGGACGCTCGGCACGGCGTGGGTGTCCCGGAGCGTTGCCCCGATGTGGGCGGCGGTCGCTCCGGCGCGCGCCATCTTGGTGACCTCCTCGACTACCTCCTCCTGGTCCAACGGAACCCAGGAGGGTACCTTCCCTTCGGATGCACCGGCGGCGTGCGCTCTTGCCATCCGCGATGCCACCTTGTGCACTTACTTAAAGGTTACCTCAAAAGACCCCGTGCGTGGGAAGGAGGGTCCGCAGAGGGCCTTAAGAGACCCAGGGGCTGG
>JAJYEA010000064.1 GCA_021790425.1 Thermoplasmata archaeon
TCGCCCGATTTCCCCAGGGATTTACCCGGCCAGCTACGGACGCTTTAGGCTCAATAATAATGAGCACCACTCGGGCCGCGGGTATTACCGCGGCGGCTGGCACCCGTCTTACCCGGCCCTTACTTCGCGAGCTTTTTAGGCTCACGAACAGGACGCATAAAATGCGTCCACTTGGAGTCCCCCCATCGTGGATTGCCCACATTGTGGAGGTTTCGCGCCTGCTGCGCCCCGTAGGACCTGGGTTCGTGTCTCAGAACCCATCTCCGGGCGACATCTCCCAATGCCCGTACCCGTCGTCGGCTAGGAGGTCCGTAACACCCCCTACAACCTGATAGGCCGCAGACTCACCCTCGAGCGTCGGAGCTTTCGCCACCCCAGCCTTCCATCACGGAGTGGCTATCGGGTATTAGCCCCAGTTTCCCGGGATTATCCCCGACTCGAGGACAGATTATCCGCGTGTTACTGAGCAGTGCGCCGAGGTCTTGCACCTCTCGACTCGCATGGCTTAAGCGGACTCCAATAGCGGTGCCCGCCGGCAGGATCAACCGGATTTCACTATGGGAAGTAATTGGCTAAGAGCCTTGCATCCTTCTGTCTTTCATCTCACCTTGTATGAGCTTGCCATCGTCAGCACCAAGAGGTCACCCCGCCCGAAGGGCGGGGGGTATCTTGGGCTCCATCCCCCTCTGGGGTCACCTGTGACATCCCCTGGATCGCCCGGTTCATGGGGTCCCCGGCACGCATGGGGGATGCCGTCGGAATGCTCGCGCATTCCGCGAGGGGAGTCGTATCCCTTTTTCTATTTAAGCTTGCCTTTCGACCCCGAGGGGTGAGAACCCACCGGGCGCGTGGGTGCGCCCGCGCGAATGCGGGGGGCCGGGGACTCAGCGGGGGAGCTCGGGAGGAACCAGCCCGGCAACGGATCCACCAGAGGCGGGGGCTCGATCACGGGGGCGGGGGGGGGTTCCTTGCCCCGACGGTGGCGGAGCACCAGCACCGCGATCGTGACCGCCTCTACCGCGGCAACGGCGAGGAGCGCGTCGGTGATGTCCCCTGACGTTAGAGAAGCACCGAAGGGGTTCCCGGTGGAAGGCGAAGGATGCACTTCCAGTGTCTGCGTGCCCGTGACGCTCACTCCCTCGCCGTCCGTGGCGCTCATGGTCACGACAAAGCTGCCGGTCCGGTTCGGGAGGCAGAAGAACTGGGAGGCATCGACCGAGGAGCACCCCGGTGGGAGCCCTGAGTAGACGTAGCGGAGGGGCCCGACCCCGCTCTGGACCACGAAGAGGATGTTCACGGTACTCCCCAGGGAGATGACCCCCGGCGTGATCGAGGCCGAAACCAAGCCCAACCGGGAATCGACCGAGAGTTCCACGAATGCCACGGCCTGGACCCCGTCCGCATCCGTCGCCACGAGGCGGACCATCGAACCCCCGGCCCCGGTGGGCGTGCAGTGCAGCGCGGGCGTGTCCTCGGAAGTGCATCCGGTCGGTAGCCCCAGGTAGGTGTAGGAAAGCGGGCCGGTCCCCCCGACCACGCTCGCCAAGAACTGGGTCTGCGTGCCCACCTCCACCGTCGAGGGACTGGCCGCGAGCCCCGCTACCATCGGCGCGATGTTCACGTCGAGGACAACATTCGAGGACGCGGGGACACCGAGGGTATCCCGGACTATCACCCCTACGAGGAAGGAGCCGGCCGCATCGGGGGTACAGGTGAATTGGGAGACGCTGCTCGCGGCACACCCCGGGGGCAATCCCGAGTACAGGTAGGAGAAGTTCCCGGTGCCTCCGGAAGCAAGGACCCTCAGGCCCGTGCTCGTATTCACGGTCAAGTCCGCAGGACTGGCCCGGAGAAAAACGACGAAGGGATCCGCGTTGACCCCAACCGACACTGAGCTGCTGGCGATGATCCCCTGCTGGTCCGTGACGCTCACTTGGACCGTGGAAGAGCCCGGCGCGTCCGGGACGCACGATATCTGCGATGCGTTGGCCGACAGGCATCCCGAAGGAAGACCGGAGTACGAGTAGGAGTACGGAGGGCTCCCGAACGCCACCGTGGCACGGAACGTGATGTTCCGCCCGACGTCGGTGACCGAGGGGGTGGCGGTGAACGAGGTGATGCGCGGAACGCCCGGGCCGACGTTCACGATCGAGATCGATCCGGAGGTCGAGTCGGCCACGTAGACGGCGTTCTCCGACACATCGTAATCGAGGGCCGCGGGCGTGAGCCCGACCGGGAATGTCGAGGTCTCCGAGAGGTTGGCCGGGTTAATGACGCTCACCGTGTTGCTGGCGGCGTTGGCGACGAAGACTTGGCCATCACCCGGATCGTAGGTGACGCTATCAGGGGAGATTCCGACGGGCAGTGTGGCGACGATGGCGTTCATGCTCACGTTGATCACAAACACCTCGCCCAACACGTCGTTGGTCACGAAGACTTTGCCGTCCATCGAGTCCACTGCGATCGCGCTGAGCCAGGGAGAATTGGTGTGGATGGTGGCCACTACCGACTGGTTCTCCGTCGAGATGACGCTGACGTTGCCATAGGTCTCCTCCGCTACGTAGATCTCTTGGTTCGAGGGGTCGTAGGCGAGCGAAACCGGAGAAGCCCCCACGGCGATCGTGGCCACCGAGGACCAGGTCACGGTGTTGGTAACAGTGACAAACCCGAACGGATAGTTGTCGTGCAAGGTGTAGAGATCCCGATTGTTGGGGTCATAGGCCAGGGGGCCGACCCCCGGGAGGCTGTGGGAGGAGTCGATCGCCCCAGAGGACCCGTTGAGAGCAAAGAGATTCTCCGTCGGCCCAGTACCGGTCACATAGACTTCGTCGGTGGTCGGGTTGAGCACCGGATCGGCCGGGTCCTGGATGGAGGTGATCCAGCCCGTCACGCGATCGGTGGTCAGGTTTACCAGGCTGATGTTCTGCCCATCGTTGTTCATCACGAAGAGGGTGCCACCGCGAGGGGCCGTGGCGAGCTGCCAAGGGGAGACCCCCAGACCGATCGATGGGGCCAGCACCGTTCCGGTTGCCGTGCTGTCGACCGAGAGGTTCGCGTACTGCGAGTAGAGGAGAAACAGCCTCTCGTCCGGGGGGGTCACGTAGCACAGGGAGGGGAACGGGCCGGAGGGAAAGAAACCCATGAACGCCAACGTGCTCGTATTGTAGACGAGCACCGAGCTGTACATCGATACGAACAGCCTCCCCTGTGTGGGGTCTACTCCGAGACCGCCAGCCGCGCTCGCCGGGATCGAGAAGCCCAGCGTCTGGTCCGTGGTCGTATTCAGGACGGTGGTGTTGCCGTACAGTTCATTGTCGAGGAAGGCCCGGTTGACCCGAGGGTCCACGACCATGCTCTCGATGTAGGAACTGCCGAGACCCACGTGGGCGACCTGGGCCCCGTTCGTCTCGTTGAGTACCGTCACGAACCCGCCCGCGGCGATCAGCAAGGTGTTGTGCGCGGGGTCCACGGCCATGTCGCCGGGCCCCGACGGCAGGGACCAGGTGGCCCCCACGACATTCGTGCTGGCATTCAGGACGGAGATGGTGTCCGAGCATTGGTTCTCGACATCGACCTCGTGGACGACCCCCGAGTACAGCATCTGGGCCGGGCACTGAGCCAGGATGATCTGCCCCACCGTGGCGAGGGTCCGTGGGTTCAGGAGTGAGACGTAATTGTTTGCCACGCTGGACACGTAAAGTTCCTGGTCCTCCGGGTCGTAGAGTATGTCCTCCGGGCTGAAGCCGAGACGGGTCCCCCCCGTCCACTGGTAGGTGGTCGCATTCACCACCAGCACTCCCGGTTCGTTCGTCGAGAGGATGTAGAGGTCCCCGGTCTGGGGGTCGAAGGCCGCGGACGTCAGTCCGTCCCCGTTGACCGGGATGAAGTTCCCCGTGCTCAGGGTGTTATTCAAAAGGTCGAGTGTTGCGCCGACGGAAGGAGTCGAGGGTGGAGGCGGGGGAGTCGCCTCTCCCCCCGGCTCCGGTCCGCCAACCGCACGAAGGGCACCGGTCGGAGTATCAGGGATCCCTGATGGGGAGGCTCCTTGACCCATCGGGAGCCCGGGTATTGCCATCACGAGAACGCAAGCGAGCGCGGCGAGCTCCCAGATGGAGATTCGATGTGGCATCAGGATCGACGCTCTCGCGGCGTGAATAGTCGCACCGGACTTATGAGTTTGCTGGCGGCCCTAGTAATATCACTTCCTCGCGAGCTTGCCTGAGCCCCGACCGGTCACGGCGGGGGGAGCCTGCCGGCGGTCCCGGGTCTACCGGGGGGGGATCTCCTCGAACCGGGGGGGACGCTTCTGGTTGAAGGCCCGGATCCCCTCCTGCATCTCGGGACCCTGCGAGGACTCGACCATGCCCACGCGCTCGAGCTCCATCTGCCGTTCGAGGCTCCCCTCGAACGCCTGGAGCAGGAGGCGCTTCATCCGCCCGTAGGCACGGGTGGGCCCCTTCGCCAGCTCCCGGGCACGCTCGAGGGCGCGGCTTGCGAGCTGGTCCCCGGGGACGATCTCGTGGAACAGCGAGAGTTCGCGGGCGCGCTCGGCCTTGATCCTTCCGCCCCCGTAGAGTATCTCTTGGGCGGCCCCGATCCCCAGGTAGTGGGGGAGGAAGTAGGTCATGCCGCCATCCGGGACCGCGCCGAGGGTCGGGAAGGCGACCACGAGGGAGGATTCGGGAGTCGCGATGCGCCAGTCGCAGGCAAGGGCCATGGACATCCCGCCGCCGGCCGCCACGCCGGGGATAGCCGCGACCACGGGCTTCGCCATCCCCACGATCTCGAGGATGCACCGCTCCTGCTCTCCCACGAGGTCGTGGAACTGCCGCGGGAGCACGCCCTTCTCGAGCCAGGCGTTCATCTCCTGGACGTCCCCGCCCGCCGAGAAGGCCTTGCCCGCGCCCGTGAGCACGACGGCGCGGCTCTCCGGGTCCTGGGCGACGTCCATCAGCGAGACGCGGAGCGCCCGGAGCTCGGTGGCCCCGAAGGCGTTCATCCGCTCCGGGCGGTTGAAGGTGATGACAGATACCGATCCGTTCCGTTCCAGCCGTAGGCTCGGGGACGCGTCCGTGGTCATGGCCCCCTCTACGCGGAGGAGGATTAGAGGCCTGCGGAGAACCCTACGGGCAGGTCACCCGTAGCCGCCCGGTCCGTGCCCGCCCTCGTGCTCGTTCCAGAGGTAGTAGCCCGCCTGCTGGCGCTGGGCCTCGGTGACGTCCGACCGGATGCCGCCCTGGAAGCTCCCGTAGCGCTCGCGGATCTGCTCCTCGATGGGCCGGGCGCGCTTCAGCGCCTCGAGCAGGTGCTTCTCCTCGATGAGCTCGGACCGTTCGATGGTGGCGAGGTCCCCCGCGGTGCGGAGGAGGCCCCCCATCTCGCGGAGGCGGAGCGTGAGCGCGCGGTGGGCCCCGTCGATCTTCTCGGCGCGCCGCCGCGCCTCCTTGATCATCTCCTCCACCGTCGCGCGCGTGGCGTGGGGGATCCGCCCGTCGCCGACGATCTCCTGGGCGCAGAACTGGGCGAGCTTGAGCCGGTTCCGGGGGGTGTCCGGCATGGAGGTGTCGAGGAGGAGCTCGTAGCCTCCCCCGGCGATCCGCGACCGGAGCGGGGAGAGGACGTGCTGGAGGTCCTGGATGTTGCAGGCGGCCACCAGGATGAAGTCGCAAGGGACGTTGTCCACGCGGACGGACGCGCCCGCGCTCTGCGGGTTCCGTCCGGAGATCGGGAAGCGCTTCTCCTGCATGGCGGTCAGGATGAAGCGCTGGAGGTGTCCCAGGTGGGAGATCTCGTCGATGAAGAGGACCCCCTCGTGGGCCTCGTGGATGGCCCCGGGGACGACACGGTCGTAGGGGAGGCTTCCCAGCTGGGGGTGCCCGCCGTACGGGTCATGGCGGACGTCGCCCAGGAGTTCCGTCTCGCTCGCCCCGGTCGCCATCACGAAGGGGATCCGGTCGAGCTTGACGATGACCTTGCGGGGGCTCTCCTTCTGCTGGCGGCGCCGGTTCTCGAGCGCGCGCTGGTCGAGGATCATGATCTGCTCCCCGGCCCGCTCGTAGGCCACGACCTCCTCGACCCCGTTCTTGAGCCGGGTGGTGCGGACAGACTCCGTCCCCCCCTCCCCGGCGTTGACGGTCATCTCGAGGATGCCCCCCACGAGGTCGCGGAAGGGGTTGCCGGAACCCGAGGGCTCCGCGGCGCTCAGCTGCTTCAGGGTCCCGCAGCTGGGACAGCGCCGTTCGGAGGGAAGGGAGTAGAACCCGCAGCGGGCGCAGCGGTAGCCGAGGCGTTCGGCAACGGAGTTCGGCGCCTTCTCCGGCGCGATGAGCTCGCCCTCGGAGGCCTGGGCGCTCTCGCGCTCCTTCAGGACATCCGCCCGCCCCACGACGTCCAGCGAGGGACGCTCGGGGAGCTCGGGGTTGTGGACTACCCGGACCTCCTGCTGGGGGCGCTCGAGGTGGAGCGCGAGCGCCTGGGCCGTCATCGACTTGCCGATCCCGGGGGGACCGACGAGGAGCAGGTGGCGGCGCTGGAAGGCCGCGATCCGCGCGGTCTCCACCGCACGCTCCTGCCCCACGATCCGCTCCAGGGGGTCGGAGGGGATCGCGAGGTCCCGCGTGGTCTCGATCTCCTCTACGGAGAGCGGGACCTTGCGACCGGCCACCGCGTGCACGGCTCAGGGCGAGGCTTCGGTGTCGGTGCGGGTGTAGACGTGGACGCCGTCCGGCACCTTGCCGATGGCGCCGAGCCGGACCGCCACGACCTCGCGGACACCCTTGCCCTGGGCGACGTCCAGGAGGCGCTGGCTCACGACCCCGTCGAAGACGACCGCGGAGGCCGGCTTGGGCAGGGCGGCGAGCGCTTCGACCACGTCCTTCGCAGGGACCTCGGCCTCGACCGCGTCATTCTCGCCCAGGATGCGGGCCCGGGAGGGGTTCGTGAGCTGGCCGAGCAGGCCGAAGAGCATGGTCAGGCGCGGGGACATCGGGGGCGGGGGAGGAGGAGGCGGGGCCGCGCTGGGTCCCGGCCGCGGCGGGGGCGGGGCCTGGCGGGGAGGGGCAGCGGCCGGGGGGGGACCCCGGGGTCCGCCCTGCTGGGGAGCTCCCCCAGGAGCGCCGCCCTCGCGCGGGGCTGGGCCGCGGTCGGGCTCCTCGCCCGGGCCACGGGTCGCGCCGGTGGCCTCGAACCCGCTGATGTCGAGGTACTGCTGGATCGGCATCTTGTTCCGCAGGCACTTGGTCAGCTGCTTCTGCGTCAGCTCCTCGACCTCCTGGCCGCGGGGCGCGCGGGCCACGAAGTCGACGTCCATCGTCTGGAGCATCTCGCGCAGGATGAGCTCCCCGGAGCGGTCGCCGTCCGTGAAGACGGTGATGGTCTTGCCCCGCGAGAGGTCCTTCACGGTCTGGGGAACGCTCGCCCCCTCCACCGCGATGCAGTTCTTGATGCCTGCCCGCAGGAGGTTCACGACATCGTTCCGTCCCTCCACCACGATCAGGTTGTCGGCCGTGTCCACGTTGGGGCCGGCCGGGAGCCTTTCCTTCCCGTAGGTGGTGACTTCCTCGACCTGAACGGCCCGCCGGACCTCATCCGTGAGGTCGGACCCGGTCTCCTTCATCCCCTCCTGCATCGTCTCCAGGATCTTCTTCGCCCGGTCGACGATCTTGGTGCGCTTCTCGACGCGGATGTCCTCGACCGAGATGACCTCGATCTTGGCGTGGCAGGGACCGACCCGGTCCACCGTCTCCAGGCTGGAGGCGAGGACGGCGGTCTCGACCTGGTCAAGCGAGCTTGGGATCGCCATCTCGCCCTCGCTCTTCCCCTTCTTCGAGTCGATGGCCACTTCGATGCGGCCGATCCGGCCGCTCTTCTGGAGCTCGCGGAGGTCCATCTCTTCCCCGAGGAGACCCTCGGTCTGGCCGAAGACAGCGCCCACGACGTCGGGCTTGTCCACGACACCATCGGCAAATATTTTCGCTTTGATCAGGTACTTTGCGGCGTTAGGGTCCATGTTCATGTTCTTTTCCTTCCTTTCGGGGTCCGCACTTCGGACCCAGCGTCCTATGTCCGTGGGGGGGCTTTCCGGGTCTCAGGACCGCCGAAGGTACGCCACGCGACGAATGTCAAGTGACAGTGACCGGACGGTGGGGAAACCTGGGGAGCACCTCGCTCCGGAACCAGGACGCATGGTCGAGCGAAGTAGAACCGGCTATTTAACTCTGACCGGGAGGTGACGGCGGAGCCGGTGCGCCCGGCGTGGACGCGGGGGGGGAGGGGGGTAGGGGGGGTGGTGCGGCCGTCCCCGGGGACTGCGGCGGGGGCTGGGACTGGGACTCGGTGCCCCAGTAGAATCCCGACCCGACCCGCGCGAGCCGCACGTAGATCAGGATGAGCAGCAACCCGAGCACGAGCCCGAAGATCAGGCCGAGGATGGCCCAGAGGAGGATCCCCTGCCGGACCAGGGCGTACTGGCCGAGGCCCGCCTGCTCGAGCCACGTCTTCGTCTCACCGAAGATCAGGAAGCTGACGAACGCCGAGGCGCCCCAGTAGACGAAGCTCACGAAGGCATCGGCCCCCGCCAGGTGGAGGAGGTCGATCACGAAGATCACCAGGAAGACCAGCGCGAGGAGCCCCGTGAGCAGTATCCACACCAACGCCAGGGTGGAGGTGACCCGCAGGAAACCTCGGACCTCGGACTGCCAGCTGCCGGGGGTGGGGGGCGGCGTCGCGCTCACGGAAGAGTCGCTCACGACCCCGATCCATTTTTGGGTGGCTTAAAAGACCTTGTCCGACCCGGCACCCACCATACGCGTTCCCGCAGGAGGGCCAGCAGGGAGGGCATCACGTAGGTGCGCACGAGCATGGCGTCGAGGACCACCGCGATCCCCAGGGAGAACCCGATGGTCGCGAGAAGCGCGAAGCTCGACGTGGCG
>JAJYEA010000017.1 GCA_021790425.1 Thermoplasmata archaeon
CACCGAGGCGGGTGGGGGAGAGGGGGGCGTGGAGGGGGCCATGGTCCCCGCGCTCGCCGCCGGCGTCACCGCCGGTGGGGGCTGGGGGGAGGAGGGCGGCGGCGCGGGGGGAGGGACGTTCCCGGACGGGGAGGGTGGGGCCGCCGGCGCCGGGGACGGCCCCGAGATGGGCACGATGGTCCCTGCGGGGGGAACCCCCGACGCGGAGGCGACCGCCGGGCTCCCGGAGCCCGAGGAGCCTCCCGACCTCCGAAGGGCGAGGATCACCGCCACGATCGCGAGCACGACCACCAGGGCGATGAGGAGGTATTGGAGGAAGGGGCTCAGGGGACCGCCCGCGCCGCCGTTGTTGCTGTTGTTGCTGTTGCTCGGGCTGCTCGACGGCACGAACGTCGCCGTGAGCGTGCCGGAGCCCACCACGGACAGGGTCGTGGACGCGGTCGAGCCGGACTGGGCGGTCACGGCGCCCGAGGTGGACCACCCCGAGAACCGGTAGTTGGGACAAGGCGATTCCGAGATCGAGTACGTCCCCCCGGGGACCGAGCGGTTCAGGGCCCCGGACCCGTAGGCCTGCCCGTTGAAGTCGATGGTCCCGCACCCGGAGGGCCCGGTCACGAAGCTGACGGAGTACCCCCCCTTGCCCGACGAGCCGGCCACGAAGCTGGCCCGGAGCGTGCCGGCCCCCGAGACCTGGAGCGTGGTCGACGCACTCGAAGTGTTGCCGACGGTGAGCCCGCCGCTCGCCGTCCACGACTGGAAGCCGTATCCCGAGCAGGCCACGGCGTCGATGGCGTAGATCGTGGGGGCCACGGACGCATTGGCGGTGCCGTTGGGGTAGGGCTTCCCTGCGAATTGGATGGCCCCGCAGCTGGTCGGGCTCGTCGTGAAATTGAGCGCGTAGGTGATGCTGCTCGAGGGTTGCTGGGCGAAGACGGCCGTCTCGTTCACCGGGCCGTTCATCGTGACGGACGCGGGGTTGAGCGGTCCCGTGTAGTTGCCGGCGCCCTGCCCCGACCATCCTTGGAAGAAGTAGCCGGCGCCGCTGGTGGCCGTGAGGCTCACGCCCAGCCCGGCGGCATACCACCCTTGCACCGCAGACACGCTCCCCTCCGAGGAGGGGGCCGGGGTCGCCGTGAGGTAGTATTCCGCCGCGTAGGTGAAGGACTCGCTCGCGGCTCCTCCGAAGACGTTGAGGGTCCCGCTCGTCGTGGGGGTAGTGTACTCCACGCCCTGGCCGATGAGGACAGGGGCCTGGACCGTCCAAGGGATCCCGGTCCCGTTGGGCTCCAGGAAGACGATGTTGGGGCCGGTCGAGGCCGCGGTCTGCCCGTTCAGGGTGGCGCTCCACAGGGCCCCGGTGGGCAGTCCGGTCTCCGAGAAGGTGACCGGGTAGGCGTTGACGTTCGTGGAGGAGAAGACCGCGAATTCGGTATCAGGGTAGAAGAGCGTTATCGACTGGGACGCGCTCGATCCCGTGTAGTTGGACAGGCCGCTCCCGTACCAACCTCCGAAGAGGTATCCCGCCGTGGGCACCGCATCGAGCGTGACCGTGCTGCCGTAGGCGTACCACCCGCTCGCCGGAGAGGCCGTCCCGGCCCCGGCCGGGCTCACGGAAACGGCCAGGTAGACCTGGTCGGTGTACGTGACGCTGCCCGAATACCCGACGCCCGAGATCGTGATGCTCCCGGAGGCGGGGGAGGGACCCCACCGAACCCCGGCGGCCTGCGACAAGGAGTCCACGGTGTACGAATACGTGCCGTTGGGGAGGCTCAGGTAGTTCGTGGAGGAGGTGGAGGAGACGTTGTTCCCGCCGATGTTGAGCCACCAGGAGGTGCCGTAGGGCAATCCGGTCTCGGTGAACGTGATGGGATAGCTGCCCACCGCCGAGAAGTTGGCCGTGAGGCTGCCCGACCCGATCACGTCGACCAGCGAGCTTGCCGACAGGGGGCTCGCGACCTGGACGCCCCCGGTGAAGGACCAGAAGGCGAAGCTGTAGCCGACGCAGGGGATCGCCTGGGCCGACACGTTCCCGTGCGGCACGTCTGCGACGTACGCCCCGTCCGTGTAGCTCGCCCCGCCGAAGACGACGGTGCCGCAGGTCGTGGGACCCGTGTACACCTGCATCGTGTAGGTGCTGTAGGAGTTGAACTCGGCGGTCAGGACGCCGTTCCCGGTGACCGTCAGGGTTCCCGGGTCGCTGTACTGGCCGATCGAGAGATTGCCCGACGTGCCGACGTACCACGAGACCCAGGCCGCATCCGGGCAGGCCGCGGAGGACACCGCGTAGGAAGCGCCCGAGGTCACCGTGAGCGTCTGGCCGTTGACGTAGGGTATCCCGTTCACCACGGCGGCGCCACAGTTCGTTGGCGAGGTGTCGATCGTAAGGGTGTAGGTCGTCGTTCCGACGAAATTGGCGTAGACGGCGCCCCCCGTCGCGGAGACGTTGATCGACGTGCTCGCCAGGGCAGGGTTCGCGATGACCACCCCTCCCGTGGAGGCCCACCCGGTGAAGGCGAAGTTGGGACAGCTGGTCGCCACGAGCAACGCATTCCCGATCGCGAACGTAGCGGACTGCCCGTTCGTGTGGGTGGCCCCTCCAAGGGCGATGGCACCGCAGGTGGTCGGCGCGGTGCCGAAACTCACGGTGGGCTCGTTGTAGTGGGCGTACTCCGCCGTCAGGATGCCGGAGCCGCTCACGGTCAACTGGGAACTGGAGACGCTGATGTTGCCCTGCGTCCCCCAGGATCCGCCTCCCGTGGCGTTGCATCCCTGGAACCCGATGTCGTAGACGCCCGGGGAGAGCCCGAAGCTCTGGCCGGTGGTGTAGAGCACGGAGCCGAGATAGACACCACCGCAGTTCGTCGGGTCGGTCGCGAAGGTGATCGGATAGGTGGTCGTTCCGAGGTCGGTCGCCGCCAGCGTCCCGGTCGCGGACACAGTGATGGTGGCGAGGCTCTGGGTCGAGCTCGAGAGCGCGACCCCTCCGGTGGCATTCCACCCGTGGAACGCGAAGTTCGCGCACGGCAGGTCGTCGATGTGGTAGGTCCCCGGCGAGAGCGACGTGGAGGCCCCGTCACCCATCGAGATGTTGGCGAGGGAGATCGACCCGCAGGTCGTGGGCTCGATCAGGGTGTGCACCGCGTAGGTGGTGTCGGAGGTGAAGAGCGCGGTCAGGTTCGCGAAGGAGCTCAGGGTGAGGGTCGTCGGGTTGCACGACTGGCAACCGACCGAGATGGCCCCGAGGTATTCCCAACCGTTGAAGTTGAAGTTCGTGCAGCTCGTCGCCGCGAGGTTGTACGATCCGGGAGAGAGGCTCACCGACTGGCCGTCCGTGTAGATCGCACCGTTGAAGTTGATGGAGCCGCACCCCACCGGCCCGATGTGGAAGTCGAGCGCGTAGGTGGTGGTGGAGACGAAGGTGGCCACCAGGTAACCCGTGGCCGTTACGGTGAAGGAGTTCGCGGCGGTCCCGGCGCTCGAGCCCAGCGACACCCCCCCGCCCGGTGTCCAATAGCTGAACGAGTTCCCGCAGGGGTTCGGCGTCAGCGTGTAGACTACCCCGGGCTTGAAGGACGCGCTCTGGCCGTTCGTGTACGTCGTCGACGCGTTGACCGTGATCGAGCCGCAGGTCGTCGGTCCCGTCTGGAACGTTACCGAGTAGCTCGGGGCCACGTACGCGTACGTGACGTTGAGGTCGCCGTTCGAGTTCACGGTCACCGTGGTCGAGCTGCCGCTACCGCCCGGCACCGACAGCCCGGACGTGGTCGCCCAGCTGACGAAGGTGTAGTTCGCGCAGGGCTCGGCCGCGATGGGGTAGGTCAGTCCGCCGGCGACGGCGACCGTCTGGCCGGTCGTGTAGGTCCCGCCGTCGAACTCAATGCCGCCGCACGACATGGGAAGGGTGTTGAAGGTGACCGTTGCCGGCGTGCCGGCGATGAAGAGGGCCCCGAGGCTCGCGCTGCCGGTCAGCGTCATGGAAGTCGAAGACTTCCCCGGAGCGGTGACGGTGAGGCCGCCGCTGTAGCTCCACTGCGAGAAGGCGTATCCGCTGCAGGGCACGGCCGTGATGTTGTAGACGCCCTCCGAGAGGCCGCCCTGATACGTCCCCCCGTTCCCGTAGGGGATGCCGTCAATGTAGATCGTGCCGCAGGTGGTGGGTCCGGTGAAGGTGGAGAGCGAGTAGGACCAGTCGGACTCGAAGGTGACCTGGAGGGTCCCGGTCCCGCTCACGGTGATCGTGCTCGCCTGGCTGCCCGGGCTCGAGACACTGAGCCCGCTTCCGGGACCCGTCCCCCAGATGTTTCCTCCGAAGTTGTTGTGGGCGGCGAAATTGAGGCAGGGGACCGCATAGATGTCGTACGTCCCGGCCGCCACCGGAGTGGCCTGCCCGGTGGAATAGGTCTGCCCGTTGAACTCGATCTGGCCGCATCCCTGGGGACCGGTCACGAAGTTGACGAGGTAGGTCGTCGCGGCGGTGAAGTTTGCGGTCAGGGTGCCCCCGGCAGGTCCGACCGTCAGCAGGGTCCGGGCGGAAGAGGTGCTCGTCACCGAGAGCCCGGGGGCGGTCCCAATGTTCCAGCTGGAGAAGACGAACCCCGGGCAGGGGACGGCCGTGAGATTGTAGATACCCGGGGTAATCCCGGAGGCTCCCGTGGGATATCCCTGCCCGTTCGTGAAGGGGGCACCGTTCACGTAGATGGTGCCGCACGCGGTGGGACCCGTGGCGAAGCTCAGGGCGGTGGTCGAGTAGGAGTAGAACGTAACGGAGAGCGTCCCGTTCCCGGTCTCGGTCACCACCGCCGAGTTCCCGTTGGTCGTGCCTACGCTCAGTGAGCCGGAGCTGCCCACCGACCACTCGGGCCCGCCCCAGTAGTTGCTCGAGCTGAACCTGGGGCAGGGGTTTTCCCAGATGTGGTACTGGTACGATCCCCCGGACGCGACCGAGACCGTCTGCCCGTACGTGTAGTTGTTCCCGCTGAAGGTGATCGAACCGCACCCGATCGGCCCGTTCTCCAGGGTCAAGGTGTAGGGGTTCGTGTTGAGGAAGGTCGCCGTGAGCGTCGTCCCATGGCTCAGGGTCACGGTCGTGCTGAGAGCGGAGAGGGACCCGAAGACCGCTCCCCCACCCGGGGCGGACCCCCAGCCGGCGAAGGACCAGCCGGTGCCGGTGCAGGGAAGCGCGGACACATTGTAGGTCCCGGGGGACAGGCCCGACAACGTCGCCCCGTCCCCGAGGACCGTCCCCGCGAGAACGGTGGAAGCCCCGCAGTTCATGGGCCCCAGATCCATCGCCGCGGTGAACTGCGGGGGCGCCTGGAACTGAACGTAGAGGGTACCGGTCGCACTGACGGTCACCGAGGTGGAGGCGAGGCTCGGGGAGGCCACGCTGATCCCTCCCGAGCCGCCGTTGGCCCATTGCAAGAACCGGAACCCGAGACAGTTCTCGGCGGTGATCGGGTAGGTTCCCCCGGCCACCGTCAGCGTTTGTCCGCCGGTGTAATTGACGCCGTTGAAGTTGATCGCCCCGCACGGGGTGGGCTCGGTGTCGAAGGTGACCACCACTCCGGCGCCGGGGGTCCGCGTCGCCCGGGGAACGACCGAAGCATGGACCGGGGGGCCAACGGTAACGTGCGGAGCCGAGTCCGCATTGATGATCGCCAACGTCGGGACCGAGAAACCGACCACAGCGACCCAGACGACGACAAGGGCGACGCCCACTGCGGCGATAGACCCACGGTTGTTGCTCATTCGTCGGGCGATTCGAAGCGCGCCGTTCTCCGTAGACTCCCTGGCCATCATGGACACTTCGGAAAGAACCCCGGGTTCTTGCCGGGTTCTGAATAAGTTCCCACATTATAGTCTTTATGGTTTTACGACGCCCACCCAGGCTCTTTCGACGGGGCATGCCGGGATCTCGAGCGGTCATGGGGCTCTTCTGGGCAAATTCCATCTCATGGAGGACCCCAAGCGCCCTCGGCTCAACGTCAGTTACGAGCGAAATGTCCTCCGCGGAGCGGAAGGATGATAAACCACCCCGACTATTCACTATTGGGTTTGGTGGCAGGAGAGCCCGTCAACTGGAACAATCGATGCGAAATGACATGGCATAGGGCACTCCGGAAGGCATTCCAGGTATCGTTCGCCCTGCTGCTCGTCGCGATCCCTGCTGCTCTCCTGACATCGCCTCTCGCTGCCCCCACCGCACATGACGGCGCCGCGGTCCATGACCTCCGGTCCCTCGCACTTTCCCCGGCAAAGGCGAGCGCACCGTCCGCGGGGGACTTGCGCAGCGGTCCCTTCGGGCCGGCGCCGCGCGCGGGTACCCCGGTGGCCCATCTACCCATCACCATCGTGAACAATCAAGGGTCTCCCACTCCGCAACCGTTCCAGCAGAACCTGAGCGTGGATTCCCACCTCTGGAGCGCCTACATCAACGCCAACTGGTCCAACGTGGGGTTCCAATACGCGAACGGGACGAACATCCCGGCCTGGATCGAGGCCAACGCCACCAACACCGCGACGGACACGCCCGTGTGGCTCAAGCTCAACCAGATCCCCGCCGGCGGCTCGGTCACCATCAACATGAACCTCTATGCCAGCACTTCCTATCTGCTCTCGGCGGCGGGGCCGATCGGGGAGGCCCCTTCCCTCTCCTCGGCGAGGTATGGAGCGGTCGATGACGGCCGGCAGGTCTTCAACTTCTACGATAACTTCGCCGGGACCAGCCTCGACTCCCAGTGGACGGTGGGCAGCGGGGGCATCGTCACGGTGAACAATGGGGTCACAGCGGGGCCCGGGAACTGCTTCGCGGCGTCGTTCTCCTCGTCCTCGTACCAGATGTCCACCGGCGTGATCGACTTCAACGCCAGCATCTCCGCGGCGGGCGCGACCGGCACCTGCACCATGGCGGCCATCGGACTCAGCCTCCCCTCGAACCCGAACGCCGACCGGGCGCTGGTCGGGGACTTCAACGACAAGATCGGAGTGTACTATGGAGTGTGCGCCACGAACTCGGCCACGGCCGGCTCGACCACCACCGAACCGTTGTCGCTCTTCGGGGCCTACCACGTCTACTCCGTGGGACTTCCCCCCACGCTGCCCCCCGTGACCGGGCAGGTGGACTACCGCTATCCGGTCAGCGTCACGAACGCAACGTACATGCCCACGCTCCCCCAGCCCCTCACCTTCATCGACCAAACCTCCACCGGCATCTCCGTCAACGACCAGTGGATCCGGACGCGCGCCTACCCGCCGAACGGGGTGGTGCCCACCGTCTCGTACGGATCCCTCGTGGGCAACTTCAGTGCCCCGACCCCGAGCGCCGCCTTCCTCGACGCCGACCAGGCGATGACCGTGACGGACACCCTCCCCACGAACGGGTCCGCCCCCTCCTACAGCTACCAGTGGCTGGACTCCCAGGGGGGCGGCCCCTTCGGGGTCGCGACGATGTGTGGCGCCTCGGCGTCGGGCACCGGCGCGCCGGGAGCGAAGGTCACCTGTTCCATCCCGGCCGCGACGCTCACGCCCTCTTCCTACGTCTTCGAACTCCTCGCCACCCCGACGGGGGGAGGAGGGAGCCTGACCTCTCCTCCGTCCCCCACGGTCCAGGTGAACACGGCCCTCGCCGCCGCCAGTCCCCCGGTTCCGAACGCGACGAGCCTGTCCGTCAACCAACCGCTCGCCGTGACCGACGCGATGCCCTCCAGCGGGACCCCTACCTACCAGTATGAATGGTTGGTCTCCCTGAACGGCAGTGCCTACTCGAAGGCCCTCCCGTGCGCGCTCTCCTCGGGCGCCGGCCTCGGCAAGGGGGCCGCCGTCACCTGCGACGTGGCCGGCGGTACCCTGAAGGCGAATTCCTCGTACACCTTCGAGCTGGGGGTGAACGACTCGGCCACGGTCCCGGAGTCCCGGGTCTCCTCCCCCTCCGCGACGGTGACCACGGGGCTACCCCTCGCGGCGGGCGTGCCCACCCCATCCCACCCGATACTCGACCTGGGGCAGAGCGTGGTGTTCACCTCGGCGCCCTCCGGGGGATTCCCACCGTACGCCTACCAGTGGTACGGAGGCACTTCGTCGACCTGTTCCACCGACCCCGCCCTCGCGGGGGCCACCGGGTCCCAGTACACGGCCCAGCCCGCGGCGAGCGGGTTCTATTGCTACTCCGTCACCGACAACGCGAGCCACCCGGTGACCGTCCGCTCGCCGATCACCGCCGTGACGGTGAATCCTCCGCTGCTGGCCAGCAACATCACCCCTTCGGCACCGACCCTCGCTCCCGGGCAGAACGTCACGCTCACCTCGCACGCGACGGGGGGAACACCCACCATCGCGATCCAGTGGCTGGCGGGGAGCTCCTCCAACTGCAGCCTCGACACCCCGATCGGCGGGGCCACCTCGGCCACCCTGAATGCCGCGCCCTCCACGAGCACCTACTACTGCTACCGGCTGACCGACCAGTCGTCCGGGACCCCGGCCGCGCGCGCCCTCTCCGCCACGGACCTCGTCACGGTGAGCGTGCCCCCGGGGGTGCCGGTGATCACGTCCTTCGGCGTGTCCCCCGCCAGTGTGGGGATCGGTCAGACCGCCACGTTCACGGTCGCCGTGACGAACGGGACCCCACCCTACGGGTACCTCTACGTCGGGCTCCCTTCCGGATGCCTCACCTCCAATGGCTCCTCGCTCTCCTGCACCCCCACCGGCTCGGGGACGTTCAACGTCAGCGTCCGGGTCGCGGACTCCCTGAACAAGACCGCCTCCGCGACGACCACGCTGACCGTCACGGGCGTCACCGTCACCCCGCTGACCGTCTCCCTCTCCGCGAACTCCACGAACCTGCCCGAAGGGTCGTCGGTCACGCTGACGGCCTCGGCGTCGGGAGGGACCGGGCCCTACCAGTACCAATGGACGCTGAACGGCACCAACACCTCCGCCGGCCCGAACTACCAGCGGTGGGTCACGTCGGCCCTGAAGCCCGGGAACTACACCTTCGGCGTCTGGGTCACGGACACCGTCAACACCATGGCCCCGAGCCCCACCGTGAAGGTGACCGTCCGGTCCGTCGCGGCCCCGCCCAAGGGAGGGAGCCCACCTCCGTCCTCGAATCCCCTCACCGCCACCGTGGCCGGGGTTCACCTCTACCTCCTCCTCGCCCTCCTCATCGTGGCGATCCTCGTCCTGGTCGTCCTCCTGCTGGTGCGCCGCCAGCGTGACGCGAGCCAGCCGAAGTCGAAGTCCCGTGGTTCCTCCGCGACACCGGCGGTGGGGGCCAGCGCGGGCCCGCGCGCGTCCGTCGGACCCTCGACGTCCACTCCGTGGCCCCCGGTCGCACCGGTCGTCGCCGCGGCTCCTCGCACCGAATGGGACGAATCGGGGGAGGAGGAGAACGCGAGGCCCCCGAGCGCCCCGTCCCCGGCGGCGTCCTCCCCCTCGACCGAGACCCCGGCCGTCGAGGAGCGCCCGGCCCCCGAGCCTCCCTCCCCCGAGGGCCCGGTGGAGTCACCTCCCGCAGAGCCACTTCCATCGGACGCGCCCCCGGTCGTCGTGGAGCGCCAGTTGGGACCCGAGCGATCGGAGGAGAATCCCTTCGAGGGGGACATCACCCCGGAGGAGATCAACCCGAACGTCCAGCGCATCGACCCGCGCTTGCTGCAACCGATGGAGATGCGGGTCGACCAGGACCGGGGCACGGACCGGCGGGAGACGGCCGGGCCCAAGCCCACCGAGGCCGATGACCGCGCCCGGGCCCTGATGGAACGGGCGCAGCAGTCCCGGAAGCGGAAGGCGAAGCCCTCGGCTCCGTCCAAGGACGGGGGGCACTGAGCCCCCGGTCCGCGATCGCGGACCCTACCGGAGTTCCGGAAGAACGCCCGGGCCGGTACTGGACGGCCCTATTCGGAGGGGTTCGCGCCCTGCCAGTCGAAGGTGACCTTCTCGGTCACGGTGCGCCGGTCCTGCGTGTGCTCGGTGTTCTTCGCCTGCCGGGCACGTGCCTCCGTCACCAGCTGTGTCACGACCTTCTCCAGACGTTCCACCCGTCGCTCGAGCGCCGCGACCCGGTCCGCATCGTCGGTCATCCCGAGGGGAACCGGCGGGGCGGCTAATGACCTTTCCGCGTCAACGTATCGGCGGAGAAGGCGACGTGCACCCGCCAGGCCGCCCGCGGCTTGGGGAAGTCCGTCCGGTAGTGCCCCCCGCGGCTCTCCTCCCGGGTGAGCGCTCCCGCGGCCATCAGGAGCCCGGTCAACACCTGGTGGTCCTCCGGGGAGGGCGCGCACTCGGGTCCCACGTCGGCACACCGGACCTTCCACTCCTGCGACAGGACCGTCACCGCCGACGACAGGCCCGGGCCGTCGCGGACGATGCCCACTTTCTTCCAGAGCAGCTCGCCCAGGTCGTCGCGGGTCATCCGTTCGCGTCCTGAGGCAACCCGGGGCGCCGCGGGCCAGGTGCCGGGGACCGTGCGCAGGGCGCCCCGCGGGGGCACCCAGGGTCCGTCGGCGGCGAGGGCGCGGGCGATCCGTTCCCCGAAGACCACCCCTTCCATGAGCGAGTTGCTCGCCAGCCGGTTCGCGCCGTGGAGCCCGGTCGAGGCGACCTCGCCGCAGGCGAAGAGCCCCTCCACCGTGGTCTGGCCGTCGAGCGCCGTGGTGACCCCCCCGCCCATGAAATGGGCGACCGGGGTCACCGGAATCAGGTCCCTCTCTAGGCGGAACCCGTGCTCCTCGAGAAAGCGGTAGACGGTGGGGAAGCGCGTGCGCAGGCGGTCCTCGGCGATCGCGGTGGCGTCCAGGAAGACGGAGGTGTCTCCGGACTGGGACATCTCCCGGAAGCACGCCCGGGCGACCACGTCGCGCGGGGCGAGCTCCGCCTGGGGGTGGTACCGGGGCATGAAGCGCTCGCCCCTCTGGTTGCGGAGGAGCGCCCCCTCGCCCCGCACGGCCTCGGTGATGAGGAAGCGCGGCACCCCTTCCTTGGTGAAGACGGTGGGATGGAACTGGATGAACTCCATATCGCGGACCTCGGCGCCGCCGAGGAGCGCGATCGCCACGCCCTCGCCGGTGGCGACTGAAGGGTTCGAGGACTCGCGGAAGAGGCGGCCCCCGCCGCCGGTCGCGAGGACCACGCGCTCGGCCTCGAGGACCTCCTCCCCCGCGCGCGTGGCGATCGTGAGCCCGACGACGTGTCCCTGCTGCCCGTGGATGCGCCGCAGCGCGGTCCCCTCCCGGACCTCGATCCCCCGCTCCCGGACCCGGGCCTGGAGCGTCGTCTCGATGTTGAGCCCGGTGGCGTCGCCGCCGGCGTGCAGGATCCGGGGCATGGAGTGGGCGGCCTCGCGACCCTGCGCGATCTCCCCCTCCACGGTGTCGAAGGGAACGCCGAGCCGGACGAGGTCCGCGATCCGGTCCGGGGCCTCCCGGGTGAGGGCGCGGGCCGCCGCGACCTCCACGAGCCCGGCGCCCGCCCGGAGGGTGTCCCGGTAGTGCCGGGCGGGGGAGTCCCCCTTCCCGATGGCGGCCGCGATCCCGCCCTGGGCGTAGAGCGTGTTCGACTCGCGCAGCGAGGACTTCGTCAGGAGCAGGGGATGCATCCCCAGCTCGTGCGCCCGGAGGGCGACATAGAGACCGGCGATCCCGGTCCCGATGATCACCGGCCGCTCATGCCCGGACATGGTTGGCATTACGGGGACGGCCGCTCCCAGATAAAGATGGGCTCCCGCTGGGCGACGGTGAACCCCGCCTCCTCGTAGAGGCGGCAGGCGGACGTGTTCGCGCAGGTCACCCAGAGGCTGGCCCGCTCCATCCCCCGGGCGAGGAGCCCGCGGAGCGCCCGCGCGAGCAGCGCGCGGCCGACCCCCTTCCGGCGGAGCTCCGGGGCCACCGCCACGTCCGCGATGAGCGCGCCGGTGGCGCCCTGCTGGAGCGAGAGGAGGAAGGCGACCGGGCGTTCCGGGTCGGCCTCCGGGGCGATGCACGGGGAGCCTTCCCGGATGAGCGGGCCGAGGTCGCCGCGGAGCATCTCCTCCATGAGGCGGAGGGCCTCCTGCGGGGTCTCGGCCACGAGCCCGCGGTCCGGGCTCTCCTCGAAGGCGCGAAAGTCGAGCTCCGCGATCGCGGGCGTCGCGAAGTCGGGCACCCATCCCAGGACGAGCCCCGCCGGGAGCACGGGAGGATCGGGCGGCGTCCGCGCGTCGAGGTCGCGGACCATGCGTTGCCGCTCGACGACGCGGAACGGGAACTCCTCCGCCGGGAACAGCGCCGCGAGCCCCTTCTCCCCTTCGCTGGACGACGCGGAGACCGTGAGATCGACCCGGCGGATCTCCGGGGTGCGCAGGGCGAGGAACGCCCGGATCAGGGCGAGCCCCTCCCTCGCGGCGGTCCCGTGCTCCGTGAGGTAGAAGTGGCCGAAGAGACGGTCGCCCCGGAGCGTCAGGAAGAGGAGCCCGCCCACCTCGCCGGTCGGAGGGGAGATGAGGCCCCCGATCCTTCCCGTCCGCAACCCCTCGTCGGTCTCCTCGACCCAATGGCCGGGGAGCGTCTCGGACTTCTCCCGGAGACGCCGGGCGAGCATCGCGAGGGGCTCGAGGAGGCTCCGGGGATAGCCCTTCGCCGGGACGGTGGCCGGGAGCTCCACGGGGCTACCTCCGTCGGAGGTCGCGCGCGATCATCCCTTGGAGGTCGTGGATCTTCTGGACGACCCGGGAGAGCTCCGTGGTGGTGGCGAGGATCGCACGGTACGTGTCGTGCATCTCCTCGCGCCACGGGCGGGCCAGGACCATCCGGCGCTTGAGCTCCCGGCGGACCTTGTCGTCCAGGTCCGCGCTGGGACGGGCGGAGAGGAAGCGTTCCTCGATCGACTTCACGTGGGTCAGGTGGGATTCGAGCTCCTCCCGGAGCCGCGAGTGCTGGAGCGTCAGCTGGTGGAGCTCCTCCTCCCGCGGGTCCGGGGCTCCGACCATCCTAGCTGAAGCCCTCTCGCTTCAAGATGGAGGCGATGTCCGGGGCGACCGACCCCGTCTCCGCGGCGCTCTCGAGGGTGTCCGTCGCGAGGATGTCGTTCGTCACGGCCTTGATCCGCTCGAAGGCGTCCTTGAGGAAGAGCCCGTGCGTGCACGCCGCGACGATCTCGCGCGCCCCTTGTTTCCGCAGGAGCGTGGCCGCCTCGACCACGGTGCCCCCGGTCGAGATGACGTCGTCGACGATCACCACGTGCTTGCCTTGGAGGTCGGGAGCTCCGTCCGGGACCACGATCTCCACGTGCTCGCTGTCGATGCGCGTCTTCTGGAGCGCGAGCCAGGGCTTCCCGAGCAGGGTCGCCATCCGCTGGGCCCGCTCGACCCCGCCCTTGTCGGGGGAGACGAGGAGGTCGACGTTGCGCCGGCGGAGGAGCCGCGCGATGGCGGGGATGCCGCTCGCCTCGTGGAGGGGCTTCGTGAAGACGGTGCGGTTGAGCGCCGAGTGGAGGTCCACGGTGACCACCAGGTCGGCGTCGATCTCGAGACGGTGGGCCATCGCCCGGGCGGAGATGGGCTCCCCGGGGAAGAAGACCCGGTCCTGACGGGAGTAGCCGAAGTACGGGATCACGAGGGCGAGCGACTTCGCCCCCCCTTCGCGGATGGCATCCTCGAGCAGGAAGAGCTCGATCAGGTCCTCGTCCCGCTTGGTGGACTGGACGAGGACGACACGCTCGCCCTCGAACTTGCCGCCCACCCGGACGTACATCTCCCCGCCGGGGAAGCGCTTCTTGAAAGGGATCGTGAAGGGGGCGTTTCCCAGTTCGCGCGAGATGAGTTCGGCGAGGGACGTGGAGGAGCTTCCACCTATGACCAGCACTTTGGACGCCTCACGCCCCGGACAAGGGCAGGGTATTTCGTCTTTTGCCTAACAGCGGCCGGATCTGCGGGCGCTGCGGGAGCCGACCGTTTTGCCCGTGCCGGGGGGTGGGACGCACCCAAAGCGAACCTTCCTACCTCAGGCCGGGTGAGACGCATCGCCAACTCTCCTGCCAGCAACCGGCGAGCCTTCCGAAAGGAATTAAGTGCGGGACGAGCCTGCCTCGGTCCGTGGCCCCAGGCTTCCCTAGGAGAACGCCGTACGCGCTTGCCTTCAAGGGAAAGGGGCGGCCGACCGACCTCGCGAGGATGATCGAGCTTGCCAAGATGGCTTGGAGTCCGGTCTTGGACCTCCTGGGTCGGGAGGTAAAGTTGGAGGAACTCGACGGCAGGGACTACGACCTCTCAACCCGATCGCCCCTGCCAAGGAGGATGATGGCTCGTGCGATGAACTACGCGTCGGGCACCACTCACCCTTGGCGATGGCTTTCATCTCGTGACGTCGTCCAGATCCACGATGAGATGGTCCGGACCTTCGGGGGCGACTTGGGCGTGATGGACGTAGGGAGGATCGACAGCGCGTTGGAACTCGCTTTTGAATCCCCACTACGGGGCCATGACCCTTTCCCGACACTCATCGACAAGGCCGCTTCCGTCCTGCACTCGATCTTGCTCTATCACCCGTTCGTGGATGGCCAGAAAAGAACGGGGTTGTCAGCGGCGTTCATTCTTCTCGGGGTCAATGGGTTCTATCTGTGGTCTCGAGATCCGGTAGATGAGGTCCACTTCGCGATCCATGTCGCCAAGGGAGAAATCGAGGTCCCTCAGATCTCCCGATGGATCTCGGCACGAGTGGCCCCACCCGATATCCTGGACAACCCCGCGTTGGTGGAAGCGTTACTTCCTTACGCGGAAAAGCGCACTCAGAGGTGCAGTGCGTGCCACAGGTCCGTGAAGCTGGACCGGTTTCGGGTTCAGTGTCGAGGATGCGGTGCGACCTACGAGGTTCAGCTGAATGCTGCCCTCCTACAGCGAGGAAACCTGTTTGTGCAACCGGGGCTCAGGTTGGTACGCCGCGAACGATTCGTTCAGCGAACCTTGGGCTGACGCGTGAGTCGGCGTTGAGCAGGGCTTCTGCGCCTCCTGCCCCAGATATCGTCGTACAGCGAATCTGCGAGCTTCAGAGCCTTGTTGGGGTCGGTCCCGGTATCTCGGACAATATCCGCCAAGCCGCCGTAGAACTCGTTCCACCCGTGATTGCCACTGCTGGCGGCCCTGTCTCGCAAGTACTTCTCGAGACCGGGACCAAACAGGAAGAGCCCCACCACGAAGCCGTTCCTCCACTCCCTTCTGGATGGCATGGTCAGACCCAGAACTGCGGGCCACCTATTTTACGTTGCGGCGTGAGAGCTCAGAAGGGTCCGGTTCGGATTCCGGGGGGGAGTTGCCGACGACGACGCCAGAGCAGAAGGCCCCCCACCACCGCGAGCGCGCCCGCGGCGACCAGCACGAACACGAGCTCGCCGGAGGTGTTGAGGTCCAGGAACGACGGCGAGCTTGAACCCGACGGAGGGGGCGGCGAGGGGCTCGAGACCGGACGGACCACCTCGATGGTGACGGCCGGGCTCGCCCCGAGTCTCCCGTTGCTCTCCGACACCCACCCGATGTAGGTGTAGTTCCCCGGGTGGGGCAGGGAGACCGTCAGGGGGGTGCCGATGCCCAGGGAGGTGTCGTTCGTGCCGTTGAGCGACCACGCCGCGACCTGGCAGGGGCAGGTCCCCGACGACCAGGAGAGGTTGAGCGCCACGGAGCGTCCGGCTTCGATCGTCGTGGCGTTCGCGACCAGGAGGACGACGATGGGAGCGGGGGTGTTGGCCGTCGTGCTGACCTCGACCACGACCGCCGCGCTCTCGAGCGACCGGGGCTCCGCATCCGTGACCCAGACCGCATAGGAGTAGTTCCCCGGATGCGCGAGGACCTCCGTCCAGCCCGCGCAAGCCCCGGAGGTGATGTTCGTGCCGTTCAGGCTGAGGGTACAGGCGTACGGGCCGACCCCTCCGGTGACCGAGGGGGTGAGCACCACCGGGTTTCCGGCGGAGACGTTCGTCGTGTCGGCCGCCAACCCCACGCCGAGAGGAGAGGAAGCGAAGACCCGGATGACCACCGCCGCGCTCTCGGCCGAGTGATTGGTCGCGTCGGCCGCCCAGAGCCGGTAGGTGTAGTTCCCGGCCGCGGGGAAGGAGGGGGTCAGGTTCCCGCAGGATCCCGCGGCGGTCGTGTTCGTGCCGTTCAGGTTCCAGGTGCAGGCATAGGTTCCCCATCCCCCCGAGACGGATGGGGAGAGGATGACCGATCCCCCCACCCCGACGCTCGTCCGGTTCGCGGCGAGACCTGCCTGGAGGTACGGGATGTACTCGAGGACCAGGGTGCCGTTCTCGGCGACAGGGACGTCGGGCGTGGCGTTGTGGAGCATGATGATGTGGTTGCCGTACTGGTAGCTGAACGAGCCGAACCAGTGGTTGGGGCAGGCGCTGGCCCGGGCCGGGTAGTCGCCGCCCGGCACCACGACCGAGGTGCCGTTCGCCTGCGAGGTCCCGTTGAAGGTGAGCGGCCCGCACGACGCGGGGTCGATGAGGAAGCCCACCGTGAAGGGACCGGGGGGCGGTCCCTGGAGGCTGTAGGTGGCCGTGAGGGTCCCGTTCCCCTTGACCCACACGGTCTCCGGGTCCGCCCCGAGCTTGGGCAACTGGATCGCGCCGGTCGCGGTGACCGTCGGCGGATAGTTGTACCCCGCGCACTTCGGCTCGGAGAGCGTGTAGTTGCCCGCGACGTAGTTCGCGGAGGAGCCATTCGCCCGGTCCAGCCCGCCGAGCTGGATGGGACCGCAGGCGGCGGGCTTGACGAAGAACCCCACGGCCGCTTCCTTGCCGCCCCAACCGGTCCATACATACCAGGCGGTCAGGGAGCCGGCCCCGGTCACGTTCACGATCGTCGAGGAGGAGGTGTTCCCGCGGGGGATGAGGATCCCCCCCGAGGCATTCCACTGGCGGAACGCGTAGTTGATGCAGAGGTTCGCGGTCACCATGTAGGTGCCGGAGGAATAGTTCCCCGTGGTGGCGTTCGCCTGCGCCGTGCCGTTGAAGCCGATCGGTCCGCAGGCCGACGGGACGACCGCGAAGGACAGGAGGAAGGGACCCGTTGCTCCGGCGGTCGAGGGCACGGCCGCGGGAGTACCCGGGGGAGCCGAGACGACTCCCGTCGCGGGTCCGTGTCCGGTGGCGGGCAGAAGCGATCCGTGCGACGCGCCGATGCCGGGCAGCGAGGGCCACGGACCCAGGAGGAGGATGAGCACGATGGCCGTGGTCACGACGCCGGTGGATCCCAGGGCGCGTACCCCCATGGCCGGGAGAGGCACCCGCGAGAGGATTATCACGTTGCTGGGGGACGTCCGGCCCCTACCGGGGAACCGGCCGGCCCGCCGCTACGCCTTGGTCCGCGGCTCCCACCCTTCGCTCTGGGGCGGGACGAGCTCCCGGAGGAGCCCCGCACGGACCGCCTCCGGAATGGGCTTCTTCTGCCGGGAGCGGTAGTCGTAGGCGACCTGGACCGAGCGGCCGCGCATGAGCACGGTCCCCGTCGGTGCGTCCGTGAAACGGTAGAGGAGCTCCCAGCTGGACTGGCCCACGTGGGAGGGGGCGACCTCCACCAGGACCTGGTGCTGGAAGCGGACCGGGACGAGGTAGCGCGCCGCGGACTCGGCGAGGATGAAGTCGATCTGCATGGGGTCCGTGAGCCCCGACACGCGCATGTAGTGGTGGAGACGGGCCGTCTCCATCCAGGTGAAGACAACGGAGTTGTTCACGTGACCGGCGAGGTCGAGGTCCCGGAACGTGACCTCGATCCTCTCCGAAAAGGGCCATCGTCCGGCCGGGCCCTGCTCGCTCCCTTCCTTCCCGGTGTCCATGGCCCCGGTACCCGGCCCCCGTCAAAACACTGTCGGCCCCGCGAAGCCTCCCGTCGGCGTCGGGACCGGGGCTCACTCGCGCTGCGAGCGCGAGAGCTTCTCGAGGAAGGCCTTCCCGACCTCGGCGGCCTTCTCCGTCTTTCCCTCCCCGAAGCTCGTCAGCATCTCGTTCGCCAGCTTCACCTTGTGGTAGCGCACGCTCCCGGGGTGGTAGTAGTGCGCCTCGCACTGGCGGGCGAACTCGCGGAGGAAGGGATTGCCGTGCTCGGTCACGTCCACGATCACCGGGTTCACGTCGATCGAGGCGATCGTGTGGGGGAGGACCGCGAGCTCGCGGCGCAGGTTCCCTCCCTGGACCATCGGGATGTTCGACTTCCCGGTGGTGATGATCACGAGGATGCGCACCGTGTCGATCGTGTCGGCGAGCCGTGCCTGGAAGAGGCGCGCCCCCGACATGAGCCCCGACGCGAAGGGGGAGAGACCGCCCCACTGCGTCTCGAGGAAGCGGATGCGGACCGCCTCGAGGTCGGTCGTGAAATCGGAGACAATCTGGGCCCGGTCCCCGATGGTGTGGATGAGCGCCACGTGGTCGCGCCGCTCGTAGGCGTCGAGCAAGAGGGACCCCACGATCCCCTCCTCCTGCTCCCGGACGTCCTCCTCGTAGGTGCTCGTGTCGACGACGAGGGCCATGTACGACCCGATCCGGGCGTAGCGGATGTTCTCCTGGATGTCCTGCGTGCGGATCGCGAGGCGGCGGGGGGACCCCTCGACCTTGGCGCCGCGCCGGATGGCCGCGCGGATGGTCGGGAGGACGGCGATGTCGGCGGCCCCCCCGGGGGGGGCGCTCCGGTAGGCCACGACCCGGCCCCGCTTCCCGACGACGAGCCGGGTCGCCGCGCGGCCCCCGTGTCGCACGGAGCTCAGGAGCTCGCGCTGGCGCTCGTTCGAGATGTCGTTGATGATCCGGCGGAGGCGGCCGTCGCGCCCCGTCTCGAGGCGCTTCAGGAGGTCGAGGACGAGCTCCTTGAGCGGGCCGGGGTCCCGGTCGTGCACCAGCCCGAGGAAGCGGGAGGTCTGGATCTCCACGAAGTCATGGTCCGCGATGACGAACGTCGTCTCCGTCTGCTCGCGCATGTCGCGGACCCAGCGCCCGAAGACGCGCTCCATCTGGATGAGCCCCTGCGGGGTGATCTCGGTGACCTCCCCGAAGGGGATGCGGACGTAGAGGGCGTACTGCTCCTTGGAAAGCTCGAACCCGTAGGAGCGGGGGAGGAACGCCCGGAAGTCCTCGACCCGCGGGGCCTCCCCGGTGACGCTCCCGACCGCCATGCACCCGTAATCATGGCCGAAACGGTATTTTTAACCTCCGCCCAAGACCTTCCCCGCCCTCCCCGGGCGCGGGGCCGCCCGGGAGGCCTCAGGCGCGGGAGCGGGAGACGGGTCCCCCGGGGATCGCCGACGCGAAGAGGTGCGCGAGGCGCAGGGGCTCGGGGAACGAGCCCCGGACGAAGCTCTTCTTCAGCAATGCCCTCGCGTCGGCCTCGGGGGCCCCCACGCAGGAGACCCACAGGGGCTGGGGCTTGCAGGGGTAGGAGAAGAGCGGGTGCGCCCGCAGGAGGAGCGCGGTCTCCTTCCCCGCCGGAAGGTGCCGGCCCATCGCCGTCTCCATCGCCGCGAGGTCGGGCCGCCGCCGGGTGACGGTGATCACGGGGAGGCGGGTCGCATCGTGGAGCCGGTCCATGTCGACGACGTTGAACCCCCCGAACGTGATCCCGTCGAGCAGGATGGCCTGGGTCGCCTCCCGGTGCGGGGACGCCCGGACCAGCGCGATGAGGACGTCCGTGGCGTCCGTCCCGTCGACCGTGACCGCCCCGCGCACCACCCCCTCGACGTACCCGGGCAGGGTCACGATGACGCCGACCACGGGGGTCGAGCGGTCCGAGAAGGTGAAGGGGGAATCGTCGAAGGCGTAGACGCGGGGGTGCGGCTTCGCCGGACGCAGTCGTCCCCGGGAGGGTGGCGCGACCGTCAAGTCTTATCCTCTCTCCGGGCCTCGCCCGGGGCGTGTCCGCTCCCGGGGGCATCCCGCCGCCGCCCATCGCACCGGGCCTTCCTCCTCCACCGCCCCCGCTCCCTCCCCCGCCCGAGGGGTGGGTGCCCCCCCCACCGCCCCCGCCGCCGCCCCCGGACACCCCGTTCACCTGGGAGGTGTGGCGGGGGTTCTATCCCGAGCCCCGGTGGCCCCAGGAGCCCTCCGCGCGACGCCGGGCTTGGCTGGTGGGGCTGCTCCTCGCGGCGGGGTTGCTCCTCCTTTCCGCGGCGGGGCTCTACGCCTGGGTGGGCGTGGCGGGGGCGACGGGCAGCTACACGACGGAGGTGCATGGTCAGGTCACGTCCGGAGGGGCCCCGCTCCCGGGGGTCGTCGTGACGATCCAGTCCCCGCCGAACGGAACGTGGATGCTCATCACCTCCACCAACGGGAGCGGCTACTTCACGTTCTCCCACGTGCCGGAAGGGGCCGCGCTCCTGCAGTTCTCCGCCGCCGGCTACCAGCTCACGGAGGTCGACATCTTCGTCGCCCCCTTCCTGACCGCGGCGGCCACGAACGTGACGGACCTCTCTGTCTCGATGGTCCCCGGGAACGTGTCGCAGCCCCGCGCGTTCAACTACGCGGCCTTCCCCGACGTCGAGACCTACCTCACCGCCGTCTTCTCCACGACGGCCATCGAGGCGATCGCCGGACTGATCGCACTGTGGGGCGGGCTCTCCCTCCGGAGGGCTCGCCGGCCGCCGCGGGCGGTCGTGGGCGGCTCCGCCGCGGTCCTCGCCCCCTTCTTCCCCCTCGCGCTCAGCGCCCAGCCGCTCTACCTGCTCCTCTACCCCCCGTCGTTGGCCCTCCTGGTGGTGGCGGGCGTGCTCGGATTCGCCGCGGTCGTCCTGACGCTCCGGAGCTACCACCCCTTCCTCTCGGACGACCTCTGAGACGTCGCGAGCCCCCCCGGGCGGGGCGGCGGCTCAGACCTTTTAACGGGCCCCACTCTCGCGGGACCCCGGTGCCGATGCACATGGTGGAGACGGACCAGGTCCAACGAGTGGTGCTGCGGAAGGTCTACGACAGCCGGGGGAATCCCACGGTCGAGGCCGAGATCACGACACGGGGCGGGAAGGTGGGACGGGCCTCCAGCCCGAGCGGCGCCTCCCGCGGCACGCACGAGGTCGTGCCCTTCCCGAAGGAGGGGGTCGACGCGGGCATCGAACGGACGCGGGAGCGGCTGGTTCCCCGGATCACCGGGGCCGCGCTCGGGGGCCAGTCGGTCTTCGATGCGACGCTCCACGAGATCGACGGCACGGAGGACTTCTCGGTGCTCGGCGGGAACACGGCCACGGCGCTCTCGGTCGCGTACGCCGCGGCCACCGCCGAGGCCCGGGACGAGCCGCTGTGGAAGGCCATCACGGACGACCCGGACGTCCTTCCCTCCCCTCCCGCCCTGGTCGGGAACGTCATGAACGGGGGCGTGCACGCGGTCGGAGGACCCGCGATCCAGGAGTTCATCGCCTTCGTCGAGGCCCCCACGGCGCGCGCCGAGGTGGAGGCGGCCGTGGCGGTGCACCGCGAGGTGGGCCGGCGCCTCCGCGAGCTGCTCCCGAAGACCGCTCTGGGCAAGGGGGACGAGGGGGGCTGGGTGGCCCCGCTCCCGGACGAGCAGGCCCTCGAGATCTTGGCCGGCGCCTGCCGCACCGTGGGCGAGGAGCGCGCGGACCGCAAGGTCCGGGTCCGGCCCGGCCTCGACCTCGCCGCGAGCGAGCTCCTCCGGGACGGCCACTACCACTACCGCGACCGCAAGATCACCCCCGACGAGCAGGGGGAGTTCGTCGCCCGGCTCGCCACCACGTACGACCTGGCCTACATCGAGGACCCCCTGGACCAGGAGGACTTCGAACGGTTCGCCGAGCTGACCCGCCGCGTGGGGAAGGGCCGGCTCATCGTCGGGGACGACCTCTACACGACCTCGGTCGGCCGGCTCCAGCAGGGGATCGACCGCAGCGCCTCGAACGCCATCCTGATCAAGGTGAACCAGGTGGGGACGCTCACGGACACGCTCGAGGCCTCCCGGCTCGCGCGGCGGTCGGGATGGGCGACGGTGACCTCCCACCGTTCGGGCGAGACCCCGGACGGCTGGCTCGCCCACGTGGCCCTCGCGCTGGGGAGCCGGGGCCTGAAATGCGGGGTACTGGGCGGCGAGCGCATTGCGAAGCTTAATGAACTGGTGCGCATCGCTGGGGACGCCTAGACGATGCAGTCCATCTCGCAGTCCGGTGATGTACCCCCCGCCGCCAGCCCCGAGGAGGCCGAGCTCCTTCTCCCGGAGGATACCTACGTCACGAACGGCGTCCACATCGGGACGCAGCAGAAGTCCGCCACGATGCGGCGCTTCATCTACCGTATCCGCCACGACGGCCTCTACGTCCTGAACGTCCGGGAGACCGACCGGCGCATCCGCGTGGCCGCCAAGTTCCTCGCCCGTTTCCCCCCCGAGAAGATCCAGGCGGTGTCCCAGCGGCAATACGGGCAGAAGCCCGTGCGCATGTTCGCGACGCTGACCGGGGCGATGTCCACCGCCGTGCGCATGGTCCCGGGGAGCCTCACGAACCCGAACCTCTCGGGATACGTCGAGCCCAAGGTCCTCCTGGTCACGGACCCCGCGACCGACCAACAGGCCCTGTCCGAAGCGGTCTCCATCGGCATCCCCGTGGTCGGCCTCTGCGATGTCAACAACGACACCCGGAACGTCGATCTCGTCATCCCCGCGAACAACAAGGGGCGCGCCTCCCTCGCCACGGTCTACTACCTCCTCACCCGCGAGATGCTGAAGGAGAAGGGCCAGATCACCCCCGAGAAGCCCTTCAACTATTCCATCAGCGACTTCGAAGCCCCGCTCTGAGGGCCCCGCCCCGGGTCCCGGGGACGCCCGTCCGGGCCGTCCTTCATCGCCCACAATACGGAGCGCTAAGTGGGCGATGTACCAAGCTTATACGGGTCTGCAACGCCTAGTCATCCGATGCCGACCGCAGAGACGATCGAGAAGTTGCGCGCCTTCCAGCGCCAGATCAACGATCTGGCGGAGCGGAGGGAGACCGAGGGCCAGGCCCACGGTGAGGTCGCACGGGTCTCGACCGACGATCGCCAGGCGCGGGCGGAGCTCGAGACGGCCATCGCCGACACCAGTGTGGCCTTGACCTTGAGGGCGATCGGTGACCTCACGTCGCTGGTCCTCGAGGTCGCCAACACTCGAGAGAGCGACAGTCAGGTGGCCTCGCTCATGGAGATGCTCCGCTCCCTCGACGATCGGCTCGAGTCGATGGAGAAGAGCCCGAAGCGGCGCGCCCCGATCCTCACCTGAGCCGGCCCCGGTCTCCCGGGGATGGGACCCCTCCCGGGGTCCCTTCTCCAGGGCCATCCTTCCGAGGGGCAGGGCCCCCGCCGTCACTCGGTGCGCAGGTAGCGGGCCGCGACCAGGGTCCCGATGACGATCATGAGCAGCGCGAAGAGCCCGAGATACCCCAGGTAGAGCCAGTCCGGGTTCGCGTAGACCAGCACGCCCCGCCCGAGGAGGGCGGAGTAGCCCACCGGGTTCCAGTTGGCGATGGTCTGCATCCAGCCCGGGTAGTTGGAGGCGGGGAAGAGCGCCCCGCTCGCGAACATGAGCGGCATCGTGATGAAGTTCGCGATGACCCCCGGGGTCTGCCAGTCGGTGCTCGAGGCGGTGATGGCGAGGAAGAAGGCGGAGAAGCCGATGCCCAGGAGGACGAGGCCGGCGATCCAGCCGGCCCACATCAGCACGCTCCCGTTGAAGTGGACGCCGAAGGCCCAGGCCGCCACGATCATGACCGGGATCTGGACGAGGCCCCGCGTGGCGGAGCCCACCACCTTCGAGAGGTAGACGGTCGCCTTCGTCGTCGGGGTGATCAGGATGCGCTTCATGAAACCGAAGCGCTTGTCCTGGATCGTGCTCATGGACCCGAACATCCCCACGCTCATCATCGAGGTCGCGAGCACCCCGGGGAGCAGGAAGTCGAGGTAGCCGGTCCCGGGCGGGGCGTCCAGGAGCTTGTCGAGGTAGGCCACCGAGACGTTCGCGAAGCTCGAGCCGAAGAAGGCGAGCCACATGAAGGGCTGGGCGAAGGTGATGAGGATGACCCACGGGTTCCGGAAGGTCTTGATCAGCTCGCGGGCGGTGAGCCCGGAGAACTGGCTCCACTGTCCCCCCACCACCCCCCGGGGCGGCATTCGCCTCTGCCCGGGCGGGCCACGGGGCACGTCCGCGCTCATCGCCGGGCCCTCATCATGCTGGCGTAGAACTTGCGGTAGTCCGGGATGTCGGCGCCCACCTGGTCGATGTGCTTCCCCGTGATGTTCAAGAAGACGGTCTCGAGGCTCGGCTTCTCCACGTTGATGCGGTGGATCTTGCCCGCGTCGAGGGCCCGGAGGATGTTGGGGATCACCTCCTCCGCGGAGGCGACCTTGAGCATCCAGACCTTCCCCTGGGTGCGTACCTCGCTCACCCCCGGGATGCCCCGGAGCCGTTCGTCGGTCACTTCCTCGGCCGTCTCGAGCTCCACGAAGTCGGCCTGCACGCGGGACTTGAGCTCCGCCGGACTGCCCTGGGCGACGAACCGGCCGTGGTCGATGATCGCGACCTCGCTGCAGAGGCGGTCGGCCTCCTCGATGTAGTGCGTGGTCAGGAGCACGGAGGTGCCGAACTCGCGGTTCACCCCGGTGATGAGCTGCCAGAGCATCTGGCGGGTGTTCGGGTCGAGGCCGATGGTCGGCTCGTCCATGAAGATGAGCTCGGGCTCGTGCAGGAGCGCGAGGGCGATCTCGAGCTTCTTGCGCATCCCGGTGGAGTAGTGCCCCACCTTGTCCTTCTTCCGGTCCGTGAGCTCGAAGTACTTCAGGAGCTCCTCGGCGCGGCCCTTCCAGTCGGCGAGCCGCTGGAGCTTCGCCTGCAACCAGAGGTTCTCCCACCCGGAGAGGTCGTCGTCGAGGATGACCTCCGCGGCCACCCATCCCACGCGCTGCTTGACCTCGAGCGGGTCCTTCTGGACGTCGAACCCCGCCACCTGGGCCGTCCCCGCGGTGAGGTCGCTGAGACCGGTGAGGAGCTTGATGATCGTCGTCTTCCCCGCCCCGTTCGGCCCGAGGAGCCCGAAGACCCCGCCCGACCGGACGCGCATGTCCACGTGGTCGACCGCCACGATCCCGCGGGCGTCGTCCTCCACCGGTGGGGGGGACCGCGGGACCCCCCGCTCCGCCCTCGCCGAGGGAGGGACCCCCGGGATCCCCAGCCGGAGGGAGCCCCCCCCATAGACCTTGGTCATCTTCTCGGTGACGATCGCGTATCCGTTCATCGCGTGCCTCCAGCGCTCGGCCGGCGGACGGGATCCCCGTCGACGGCCAGTCGCTCGGTCGTCCGACGGAGCTCGGTGACCACCTCCCGGCGCAGGCGTTCGCGCTCGGCCTCCGTCCCGGGACCGGCCTCGAGGAAGGCGGCGGTGCGTTCCAATGTGTGCCGCAGGCGTCGCACGAGGAACTCGCCCGCGTCGTGGTCGCCGAGGATGTAGGCCCAGAGGAGGGCGGCGTCCGGGCGGCCCTGCCCGAACGATTGCTGGCGGGCCCGGACCGTCGCGAGCAGGCGCTCGCCATCCCGCGTGAGGGTGTAGGTCCGCCGGCGCCCCTCCACCTTGGCGCGGGCCAGCCCGTTCTCGACGAGCTTCCCGAGGGAGGGGTAGACCGACCCCGGGCCGGGCCTCCAGGCCCCGTCCGTGCGCTGGGCGATGGATTCCGACAGGCGGTAACCGTGGAGCGGGCCCTCCCGCTCCATGAGGGACAGGGCGTAGAGTCCGACCAGGCGCCGGCGGAACTCGCGAGGATCGAGCGGTCCGGGAGGCATGACCCGGCACGTGCATCAGCACATATAACTATATCGGCATCGATGCATGCCACCAGACCGGAGGGCGGACCTTCCGTTCGACCTCACCCGTCGTCGGGGTCCGGCGGGGACCGGGGCCGGGGCTTCGGCTCGGAGTGCTTCTGGATCTCCCTCTCGAGGGCCCGGAGGACGTCGTCGTCGTAGCGCACCTCCTCCTCGGTCCCGAGCGGGGCGTCGCCGGAGCCCGTGAGGTGCAGGCGGACCTCGTCCGCCGTCGCCCCCCGCTCGGCCCAGACCCGGGCGGAGGAGAGGAGCTCGCTCACGTAGCGGTAGAGCTCCGCCTCGCCGATCTCGGCCTCGGCCAGCCGCTCCTTGAGCTCCCCGATGGTGATCCCCGACGGGGAGTCCTCGATCGCGCACACGATCATGGAGGTGACGGAGGTCCTCCGCTCGACGTCCTCCCGCGGATCATCGACCGTCCCGGGCGGGAGGAGCTCGGGGAGGAAGTACGTCGTCCCGTCCTCCTCGGAGACCTTGCCGATCCGGCGCTCGTCGACCATCGTCGCGAGGCACGTCCGAACGGCCTCGGGGGGGCTCCCCGTGCGGGTCGCGACCGCGCTCACGAGGTTCCCCTCCGTGAGCCGGGGCGTCTCGGTGAGCGCGGCGAGCACCGCCGCCGGCAGGCCGTCTTCGGGGGTCTCCTCCTCGTCCTCCGCGGACTCCGACCGTCTCCGGGAGAGGACGAGCGCCATGACCGCGACCAGGACCACGAGGACGACCACGAGATAGGGGACCAGCTCGATCAGGAAGGCGTACGTCGGGTTGTTGCCCCCGCCCGAGTGCGTCGTGTTCCAGTCCTGCACCAGGGACGCCACGTCGACGGGCATCGTGTAGGCGACCGAGGTCCGCCCGTCCGAGTCCGAGACATGGAAGTTGAGGTAGGCGATCGCGTCCCGGTCGCTCACGTTGAGCCAGAGCACGTTGTTCCCGAGGGGGATCCAGGGGCTTGGCGCATGGGAGGCGTTCTGCCAGAGGTACTCCGCCACGGTCCCGTCCGGGTCCGACGTGGTCAGCGAGATATCGAGGGTCATCCCGGCCACTCCCCCGTGGATCCCGAACTGCAGCACGGTGTAGTTGGCCAGGAGGATCTGGGGCGGGATCGTTCCCACGACGAGCTGCCGGGAGGTCGCGGTCTCCCCGAAGGCATCCGTGACCGTGACCGTCACCGTGTTCGTGCCCGGGAGGGGGAAGGCCACCACGGTGTGGTTCACCGAGGTGTTCACGTCGGTGCCGTCCGCGGACCAGAGGTAGAGGTAGGGTCCCGTGCCGCCGCTGAGGCATCCGAGGCTCACCGTGAGGTTCGCCCCCGGCATGGGGACCCCCGTCAGGGTGGGGGCGCACGGGGCGTCGATCGTGGGGTGCACGAGGATCGTCGTGCTCGAGGAGGTGCTCGACCCGTAGACGTCGGTGGCGGTCATCGAGATCGAGATCGATCCCGACGCCAGGTTGGTGAGGTTGAGCCAGGGCTGCGTGAGGTTAACCCACGTCTGGTGGCCGGCCTCCGACTCCTGCCAGGAGTAGCGGAACGGGCCGTGGCCTCCCTGGAGCGTCACCGAGACGTCGTCCGACATCCCCTGGTCCACCACCGCATAGGAAACGCTCAGCCGGGGCGCCCCGGTGAAGTCTGGATCGACCGTGATGGAGAGCTGGAAGGTGGTGACCATCCCTTCGGCGTCGGTGAGGGAGAGCACCAGGTGGTTGGTCCCCGGGTCCGGCCAGGTGACCTGCCAGGCGACGTACCTGCTCGATGTACGGGAGGAGTCGACCACGTTCCCGTTGTCCTTCCAGACCCACTGGAAGTCGAGCGCGCCCCCCGACGCCGTGACGTTGAACACCGGGCTCGAGTTCGTGGGGAGCGTCGCGGAGAACCCGTTGGGAACCCCGTGGTACGAGATCGGGCCGTCCAGGATGTTCACGTTCGTGATCGACGGGGGAGGGATGACCGTGATCCTAGCCTGGGCGGCCGCGACCGCCCCCTGCCCGTCGAAGGCGGTGACCCCGACGAGGCAGGGACCCGTGGACGCCCAAGCATGCTGGGTCCACGCGCTCAGGGTGTTCTGGAAGGTCCCGTCCCCGAAGCTCCAGTTGAAGGAGAACGGCGCGAACCCGCCCGCCGTGAGGGCCGTGATGTTGACGAGGAGCCCCTGATCGGGGTTCGCCTCGGAGAAGACGAGCGACGGGAGCGAGAGGGCGCTCCGCACGGTGACGTTGATCTCGCCCCACGCCACTTTCCCGGAGCTGTCGGAGACCGTGAGATTGAGGACCTGGGGGCCCGTGGCCGCAGGGACCCAGGAGAGCCCCGGGCACTGCAACGAGCTGGTCGACAACTGCCCGAGGAGCTGCCCGTTCAGCCGGTACGAGCAGTCGTAGGGGGCCGTTCCTCCGCTCACCGCGCCGCTCAGGGTGACCGCGGCCCCGACCTCGGTGGTGAAGTTCCCCCCCGACGAGGAGTAGGTGCCCGCGGTGGCGGTGAAGGAGGCGACGGAGACATCGGGCACCACGCTGACGGTCATGTTCGCGAACCCCGCCCCAGGGACCGTGCTGTTCCAGCTGCCGTCGTAGCCGGCCCCGAGGGCGTACCGGACGGTGTACTCGAGGGTCTGCGTCCCGAGGGTCGGGAGCTGCCCGGGGCAGGAGACGCTCGTCACGGAGGGGACGAGCAGGACGCAGAGGTTCGTGGAGGTGGTCGTGTCGTTGACCCACACCCGGAACGGGGCGGATCCGCCGTTGAGGCTCCCCGTTAGGTCGATGGTCGCGCCCGCGTCCACCGTGCTCGGGCCCGTCAACGTGAGGTTCCCGGGCAGCGGGAAGACGGTGATGTCCCAGGAGACGGAGACGTTGTACCCGGTCGTATCCACGACGCTCATCGTGATGGGGTAGACCCCGGGCGCGTCGTACCAGTCACCGAAGCCCCACGAGTCTTTCGTGTTCCACGTGTCGCACGTCACTCCGGTGAACTGGGAGCCCGGAGCGAGGACGCAACCCCGGTAGTTGTTGTCTCCCCCGGTCCACTGCATCAGGGGACCCACCACCCCACCCACGTACGTCGCGTTCACCGGCCAGTAGGGAGGATACTCCGCTTGCGAGTCGGGCGTGACGGAGATGATCTGGATGTCGTGCGACACGCCGAAGTAGACTGGTGTGCTGGGTCCCGACCAGCCGCCCCCGGAGTCCGAGACGTTCACCGAGACCGAGAAGGTCCCGTTCACCGTCGGGGTACAGTTCAGAAGGGGAGTGTTCTGGCTCGTACAGCCAAGGGGCAGCCCCGAGTAGGAGTAGGAGTAGGGAGGCGAGCCCCCGGTAGCGGTGCTGGCGAACTGGATCCTCTCGCCCACGTCCAGATTGGACCGGTTCTCGCTCAGGGAGACCGAAGTGGATGCAACGACGGTCAGGTTCAGCGACTTGGAGTGGACCACGTACCCGTTCGAGTCCGTCACCGTAGCGTTGAGAGGAACGATGAAGGGGGATGCGAAGGTGCAAGTGAGGGTGCTAGTGGTTCCTCCGACGCAACCGGTCAGGGTCTTCCCCCAAGAGTAGGTGTACCCACCAGAGCCCCCCGTCACGACGACCGTGAGCGGATCCGCCACGTTCACGTCAACGGGATTGTAAAGGGCCCTGGGAGTCCCGACCGTCGGGTCCGGGTGCACGACGAAGTCCAACGTGGCGCTCGTGGTCCGGTACCCGTTCGAGTCGTTGACGGTCAGGACCACGGGATACGTTCCCGCCGTGAGCGTGGTACAGTAGGGGGTCGAGCTGTCGAGCAGGGTGCACCCGAGGCCCGGGGCGGACCATGAGAACCAGTAGGTGCCCGACCCGCCGGTCACGTTCGTCTCGAGCAGGGCCGTCTGTCCGGCGTCGGTGCTGGAGACGTTCGAGTGGATGGTGACCGACGGGTCCGGGAAGACGTCGAGCGAGGCCAAGCCCTCGGTGACGACCCCGAGGGAATCCTTCTCGCTGGCCGAGAGATTGACCACGCCCGCGACCCCGGGATCCGGGGTGCAGGACTCCACGCTTCCCGAGCTCGAGCAGACCCAGTAGGCGGGGTGGGGGAGCCAGGACAGGGTGTAGGGACCCGATCCCCCGGAGGCGCTGGCCGTCAGGTTGACCTCCTGCCCGTCGTCAAGGCTGGCCCGGGAAGCGCGGACCGTGACCACGAGCGGCGGGCTCAGGGCCAGAGAGATGACAGGCGAGCCGACCGACGCGATGGGCGTGCACTTGAGGTTCTCCGTGATGCACGAGGTGAGCGTCACGTTCGCCGCCGTGGACCCGTTCTCCTCGGCCACGCAGGAGAAGGAGCTGTGGGTCGTGTTGGTGCAGGGGAAGTACCCGTGGTCCACCGTCCAGGACGCCTGATAGGGGAAGTATCCCCCCGTTCCGGAGACGCTGAAGTTCACCTGCTGCCCCTGGTCGGTGGCCGTCGGGGAGACCGTGGCCGACGCGATGGAGAGGGGAGGAGGGTAGGCCCAGTCCCGCGCGTTCCACGCGATCCCGGTGAGCGGGTCGCTGCTGGCGTAGAGCATCACCGAGTAGTGGTCGGCGGTGTCGTAGGCTCCCGCGACGGAGTACTCCAACGCCTGCGGCGGGTCCACCGTGGGGGCATCCTGGCTCCACGAGCCGTTCACGTACCGCCAGGTGTGGGGGGTGACGGACCCGCTCGAGTCGGTCACGCCATAGTAGAGGACCGAGTCCGAGTTGGGGTCGAAGACGAGGAGCGGGGCGCTGAGCAGAATGCTCTTGGGGTTGGTGGGCGGTCCGCCCGCGAGGGTCTGCCACGAATACCCTGTCGCGGACGCCGGGTCGGTCATGGTCCACGCGGCGTTCCCGTCCCAGACGTAGAGATCGCCCCCGTCCGGACCGCAGGTGAGGGAGGGCGGGACATTGTCGTAGGCCCCCGTCACGTTCGCGAAGACCTGCGTCCAGGTGCCGCCGGCGAAGGTCCAGGTGTAGAGCACGGAGGACGGGCCCACCCCCACAAGAACGGCGTGGGAGGTCCCGGCCGCCATCGCCACGTAGTTGACGTGGAGCGAGGTGGGCGTCGCCCCGACGAACGTGGGGGTGACCGAGGTCCAACCGCCGGATGGCGTGAACTCCCAGGTCGATCCATCGAACGTCGTGTTGGGCTGCCCGAAGGTCGTGGTCCCGCCGTAGAGCACGAGGTAGCCGTCGAGCGGGTCATACCCGAGGGCGGCATCGTAGCGGGGGGAGGGGGAGACCGCGGGGGAGAGCTTGGTCCAGGCTCCGGCCTTGTACTCCCACGTGGTGGAGACCAGGGAATCGCTCGTGAGATTGTATCCCCCGAAGAGGATCACGGCCCCGGAGGAGGGATCGTAGGCCATGGCGGCCCCCTCCAGCGGACCCGGGGTGGCCCCGGAGCCCACTTGCTGCCAGGAGTCGTACGCCCAGGGGTAGACGGTGGGGAAGGTGATCTTCGGGGACGGAGCCAGGACCCGCCGGGAGGGGCTCGGGGCTGGGACACTCCCCGAAGGAGGAACGGTCGGGACCGCCGCGGGAGCGGATCGAACCGGGGACGTCGTCGGGAGGACAGACGGAACCGCGGGAGAGGAGGGGGGAATGGGACGCGGCGGAAGGGACGTGGGCGAAGCGACCGGAGGAGACGGGGAGGGAGACGACAGGGCCGCGGCACCCCGCTGCATCACTCCCTCCGGGGAGGTCCGGGGCGCGACCACCGGAGCGAGACGGAGGGGCGCGACGGAGGTCACCGGACCGGGGTTGGAAGAGACGGTTCCCACGAACCCCTGGGCCACCAGCGACGTCAGCAGAAAAGAAAGCACCAGGCAGGCAGTCTGCGCGAACCCGTGGGAACTCACGCGCATGACCTCCTGCAACGAGCGTGCCACGGACGCCTTGGTATGTATTTATTGGTGTCGGGAAGCCGGAAATGCTGGGCAGGTACGGGGATGCCGCTCACGGTGGGCATGCTTCGCTTTCCCCGGGGCCGTTCGAACCAAGCTTGCCGATACAATAAACCACGTTTTGGCGCGATAAAGCGTCGGATCGTGACCAGGGAAAGGTTTTTATACCCACCGTCCGTCGGGCGGCCCAGCAAAAGGCAAGAGTCGCGACACGGTTGGTTTCGCCGAGAGACATTCGGTGTTTTTCACACCCCTTTCTCCAGGACGGTGCCCACCAAATCGCCCCACCCCGCCCAAGCGGACCCAAAGAGGAACAGAACATGCCCGAAGGAGACAACAAGCCCCTGACCAAGATAAAGGACCTGACGCCGAACTCGAAGCAAGTGAACATCCTCGCCAAGGTCGTGACCGTTGGCGAGCCCAAGGAAGTGATGGGAAAGTACGGAGAGTCCAAGCGCGTGGCCGAAGCCGTCATCGGTGACGAGAGCGGCCTCGTGACGATGTCCCTCTGGAACGACCAGATCGGGAAGATCGCGAAGGACCAGATCATCTTCGTTGACAACGGCTACGTGAGCCTCGTTCGCGGCCACATGCGCCTGAACGTCGGCCGCTACGGCAACATGACCCCGAGCCAGGAGGCAGTGGCCTCTGTCAACAACTCGGTGGACATGAGCGCCCAGGAGTTCGTCTCCGAGCGCCGCAGCTACGGTGGCGGCGGCGGCGGTGGCGGATACGACCGGGGCGGAGACCGCGACCGGCCCCGACGGTTCTGAACGGGACGCCCTAGCGTCCCTTAAGACCCGCCCGCCTTTCCGAGGTACCATGGCGAGCCCCATGCCCGAGGTGGCCCTCTACGTCAAGAGCCGCAAGGTCGTCACGTCGTTCTACCGAGCCGCGGCCACCGACACCAGTCGGTCCGCGACCGCGTACGAGCCCGCGCTCGGCGTTGCGATGGGCCTCGAGCCCCCCAAGACGGAGGCCGAGACCACCTACATGCTCCCTGACGAGCAGGCGCGTGCCGTCGCGCTCGTCGAGGAGGTGGCCGCACGGCGCGGCTACGTGGTGAAGCTGACGGACGTCGGAAAGGCGAACCCTTTGACCCAATTCGTCGAGACCCATCTGAAGGGCGTGGAGCAGTTCCCCGTCCTCGTGGTCCCCGCCTCCAAGCGGAGGCTCGAGGGGCTCACCGCGTTCACCGAGAACAATCTCTGTGCGGCGATGCCGACCGAGCTCAAGACCACCCGGGCCTTCAGCTACCTCAAGGTCCGCACCGGGGACATCAAGGAGGTCCAGCGCTCGCTCCTCTCGTTCGAGGAGGTGCGCGAGGTCCACCTCGTCACCGGCGACTGGGACGTCCTCGTCGTGCTCGAATTCCCGCCGGCCACCGCCTCGTCGAAGCGCCATGTCCTCGATTTCATCATCGAGAAGGTGGCGAAGATCGGCGGTGTCGAAGGCACCTCGACCATGGTGCCCGAGTACTCCACCACGAAGTTCCCCCTCTGAGACCCCCGCGATGCGGGCGGCCTTCCGGGTCGGCTACCGCGCGGAGGGATTCTTCGGCTACGCGACCCAGCCCGGGAAGCCGACCGTCCACAAGCTCCTCGAGGAAGGGCTCCGGCGCAGCCAGGCGCTCTCCCCCACGGCCCGCGTCGCGGTCGCGAGCCGCACCGACCGGGGGGTCCACGCGCTCGGGAACGTCATCGCCTTCGACAGCCCCCTCTCCGCCCCGTCGGTCGCGAGCCTCCTGAACGCGCTCGACCCGCGGATCTTCTGCTTCGGGTACGCCCACGTCCCGGCGGGGTTCGATCCCCGCCACGCCCGCTCCCGCTGGTACCGCTACTTCCTCCCGGCGGAGGGGCATGACGAGGCCCGGCTGGCCCGCGTCGCCCGGCTCTTCGAGGGCGAGCACGACTTCGCGAGCTTCTCGCGACGGGACAACCCCCCGCGCGAGACGCGCCGGTCCCTCACCCGCTGCACGATCCATCCCGAGGGACGCTACCTCGCGCTCGACCTCGTCGCCCCCTCCTTTCTGTGGGGGCAGGTGCGGAAGATCGTCGCGTCGATGCTCTACGTCGAGGAGGGACGCCTCGCCGCCGAGACGATCGAGGAGGCGCTGCTCGGGCCGGTCAGCCTCACCCTGCCGCTCGCGCCGCCGGAGCGGCTCGTCCTCATGGACGTCGCCTACGACTTCCCCTTCACGCCCGTCGGGGGTCGGCTCGCCCGGCGCCGGGGCGCCCTCGACGAGAGCCTCGCGGAGGTCGAGCTCAAGGCGAAGCTCCTCGGCCTGTTCAGGGAGGCCGTGACCGAGGGTCCCCCGAGGCTCTCCGCCGATAGCGGGTGATCCCGGAGCCAGAGGAGCCCCTCGACGTAGGCGAGGAACGTCTCCACGCTGGTGAAGAGCGGGAGCGAGAGCTCGATCGCGCGCCGCCGGAGGTCGTACTCGTCCGCGAGCATCCGCTCGAGCTTCTCCTGGGTGTACGAGGAGGGGACGTTGACCACGAGGTCGATCGCGCCCTGGTCGAGCGCCTCCCGCAGGTTCGGGGTCCGCTCGGGCTCCATGAGCTTGTAGAGCGTCTGGACCCGGGGGAGCCCGTGCTCCCGGAGGTAGGCGGCCGTGTCCTCCGTGGCGGAGAGCTCGAAGCCCAGCCGGTCGAGGGCGGCCGCGCCCGGAAGGATCCGCTCCTTGAGCACCGGTCCGCCGACGGAGAGGAAGGCGTGCCCCCCCTCGGGGACGAAGCGGACCCCCGTGGCGGCCATCGCCTTCACCATGGCGTCCGCGAAGGTGGGCCCGAAGCAGGCCACCTCCCCGGTGGACTGCATCTCGACACCGAGGAGGGGGTCGGCCCCCTCCACCTGGAAGAAGGAGAACTGGGGGGCCTTCACCCCCCACCGCCCGAAGGGCGGCTCGAGGAGCCCGTAGCGGGTCAGGCGCCGCCCGAGGAGGGCGCGGGCGATCTCCCGGGGGACCGGCCAGCCGGTCGACTTCGTGGCGAAGGGGAGCGAGCGGGAGGCGCGCAGGTTGAGCTCGATGACGGAGACCTCGTCGCCGCGGACCAGGAACTGGAGGTTGAACGGGCCGTGGATGTTGAGCCGGCGCGCGAGCTTCCGGGCGATGCCGACCATCGTCTCCTGCACGGGACGCGGGGTGTTCCGCGGCGGGAGGACCATCATCGCGTCGCCCGAGTGCACCCCGGCCATCTCGACGTGCTCGAGGATCCCCGCCACGAGGACGTCCTTCCCGTCCGCGACCGCGTCCAGGTCGATCTCGGTCGCCCCCTCCACGAACTTGGAGATCACCACGGGATGCTCGGGGGAGATCTCGGAGGCCTCCCGGAGGAACGACTCGAGCGTCGCCTTCCCGTAGGCGACGCGCATGGCCCGGCCGCTCAGCACGAAGGAGGGCCGCACCAGCACGGGGTAGCCCACCTCGTCCGCGAAGGCCCCCGCCTCCTCCATCGTGGTGAAGGCCTTCCAGCGCGGCTGGGGGATCCCGTCCGCCTCGATCACGCGGGAGAACCGGGAACGGCTCTCGGCCGTCTCGATCGACCGGCTGGAGGTGCCGAGGATCGGGACACGGTGCCGGGAGAGGGAGGGGGTGAGGTTCTGCGCGAGCTGGCTCCCCGCCGAGGTCACGACCCCCCGGATCGGTTCCCGCTCCACGATGTCGAGGACCCGTTCGAGGGTGATCTCGTCGAAGTAGAGCCGGTCCGAGCGGTCGAAGTCGGTGGAGACCGTCTCGGGGTTCGAGTTGAGGACCGCCACGTGGCCGACCCCCTCGGCCTTGAGGCCGTCCACCAGGTTCATGGTCGACCAGTCGAACTCCACGGAGCTGCCGATCCGGTAGGGACCGGCCCCGAGGACGAGCGCGCTCCCCTCCGGCATCGGGGGCAGGTCATCCTTCTCCCCCCAGTAGGTCAGGTAGAGGTAGTTCGTCAGGCTCGGCCACTCGTTCGCCAGCGTGTCGATCACGCGGGCCCGGGGCGTCACCCCGGCCGCGACCCGGCGCTTCCGGACCTCGTCCTCCTCCCGGCCGAGGAGGCGGGCGATCGCCCGGTCGGAGATGCCGTCCCGCTTGGCCCTCGCGAGGAGCGGTGCGTCGAGACGGTGCCATCCGGCCGACCGGACCGCACCGTAGGACCGGTGAACGGCGGCGAGCTCCTCCACGAACCAGCGATCGACCCAGGAGGCCTTCGCGATCGCCTCCGGGGAGAGGCCCGCCGCGAGCCCCTCGAGGATGGCCGGGAGGATCGTCGGGGTCGGGGCCGAGATCTCCGCGAGGACCTCCGCCTGGGGGCGGGGATGCTCCGGTGGGGCGAGGTCCGAGTACGGGTCGACCATCCGGAAGGCCTTCAGCAGGGCCTCGCGGAAGCTGCCCCCGACGCCCATCGCCTCCCCCACGGACTTCATCGTGGGGCCGAGGCGCCGGTCGGCGCCGGCGAACTTCTCGAGGTCCCAGCGGGGGTACTTCACCACGACGTAGTCGAGCGCGGGCTCGAAGTAGGCGGTGGTCTTCCCCGTCACCTTGTTCGGGAGCTCGGGCAGGGTGTACCCGAGCGCGATCTTCGCGGCCACGTAGGCGATCGGGTAGCCGGTCGCCTTGCTCGCGAGCGCGCTCGAGCGGGAGAGGCGGGCGTTGATCTCGATCGCGAAGTACTCGCCGCTCGCCGGGTCGAGCGCGAACTGGATGTTGCACTCCCCGACGATCCCGACGGTGCTCGCGGCCCGAAGGGCCGCCGCCCGCAGCGTCTGGAACTCGGTGTCGGTGAGCGTCTGGGAGGGGGCGACGACGATGTTGTCGCCCGTGTGCACGCGCATGGAGAGGACGTTCTCCATGTTGCACACCGTGAGGGAGTTCCCGAGGCGGTCCCGCATCACCTCGTACTCGATCTGCTTGAAGTGGCCGACGTAGCGCTCGAGGAGCACCTGGTGGACCGGGCTCGAGCGGAGGCCGCGGGAGACGACCCGCTCGAGCTCGGAGGCGTCGCGGGCGACACCGCCGCCCTTGCCGCCGAGGGTGTAGGCGACGCGCACGATCAACGGGAACCCGATCTCGGCCGCCTTCGAGCGCGCCTCCTCCATCGAGGTGACCGCGTGGCTCCGCAGGACGGGGACCTTCGCCCGCTCCATCATCTGCGTGAAGAGCGCGCGGTCCTCCGTGCCGCGGATGCCCGAGAGCGGCGTCCCCAGGACCCGGACGCCCAGCCGGCGGAGCGATCCCCGCCGCTCGAGCTCGACCCCGCAGTTGAGTGCGCTCTGCCCCCCGAAGGAGAGCAGGATCGTGTCGGCGCGCTCGCTCTCCATCACGGGCTCGACGAAGTCCGGGGTGACGGGGACGAAGTAGACCTTCCCCTTCTTCGGGGGGTCGGTCTGGATCGTCGCGATGTTCGGGTTCACGACGATCGTCTCGATCTCCTCCTCGGCGAGCGCCTTGAGGCACTGGCTGCCCGCGTAGTCGAACTCGCCGGCCTCGCCGATCTTGAGCGCGCCGCTCCCGAGGAGCACCACCCGCGAGGGGCGGAGCGGGGCGGTCATGCGCGCCTCCGGACCTTGTCGAGGAAGGTGTCGAAGAGGAACTCCGCGTCGTGGGGACCGGGAGCGCCCTCGGGGTGACCCTGGACGCCCAGCACGAGTCCCCGGTGGTCCCGGAACCCCTCGACCGTCCCGTCGTCGGGGTTGTAGGCCCACTCCGCGAGCCCGGTGCCCTTCAGGGAGGACCGGTCGACCGCGTACCCGTGGTTCTCGGAGACGATGTACGCCCGGCCCGCCGGCTGGCGGAAGAGGAGCGGCTTGTTCTGGCCCCGGTGCCCGTACTTCATCTTGTAGGTGGACGCGCCCGCGGAGAGGGCGAGCAGCTGGTGCCCGAGGCAGATCCCGAAGGTCGGGCGGTCGCGCGGCCGTTCCTTCACCATCGTGATCGCATCGCTCAGCCCGCCCGGGTCCCCGGGACCGTTGCTGATGAGATATCCGTCGACCCGGCGCCCCTCCCACCGCTCGGGCAGGGCCATGCCCGGAGGACTGCGGAGGACGTCTGCGCCGCGGGCCAGGAGGTTCCGGAGGATGCTGGCCTTGCATCCCACGTCCATCACCGCCACCAGCGGAGGGCGGCCGCCCGCGCCGCCGGGGGCGGGGGTCGTGCGAGGGGCGCGGACGAGCGCGGGCTTGCGCGGCGCCACCTGGCGAACGAAGTCCTCCTCGTGATACTGGGGCGCCTGCTCGAGGATCTTCCGGAGCGCGTCCGGCGAGGGCAGGTCCTTCCCCACGGCCACGACCCCGCGCTGGACCCCCTGGGCCCTGAGACGCTCGGTGATCGCACGCGTGTCGAGACCGGCGATGCCCGGGACCCCCGCGGACCGCAGCCAATCGCTCAGCGAGCGGCCCGAGGTCCAGTGGTGCGGAGCGGTCAGCGAACGGGCGATCACCGCGCGGGGCTGGACCTCGCCGGACTCCATCCCCAGCGGGAACCCCCAGGCATCCTTGCGGTCCGCCGCGGGGACCCCGTAGTTCCCCTGGAGGGGATAGGTGAAGAGGAGGATCTGGCCCCGGTAGGAGGGGTCGGTGATGGACTCGGGATACCCCGCCATCCCGGTGGTGAAGACGACCTCGCCGACCGCGCGGGTGGGGGCGCCGAACCCCTCGCCGTAGAAGATCGAGCCGTCCTCGAAGAAAAGAACTCCCCCCACCGGGTCGGAGGCGGAATCCGGGGAGGCGCTCCGTACCTTGGCCAACTTAAAGTCACCCTACCCCCTGCACTTGCCTATAAGGTCTTGCCCGCCAGGGGCGCGAAAACGGGCCCGACAGGGCTGCCCTACGGGCCGGCACCGGTCTTGCGACCCGGGCCCCGCGACCCCCACGGGACCGCTCCCGACCCGCGATCCGACGGGTCGCCTCCATAATTAAAAGCTTATGTAGTACCCCCCTGGTGCTAGGGTTTGGCATGGAGGCAACACCTTCCCCCCTGTCGGATCCCCGGCCTGCGGCCTCCCCTACCGCACCGCCCTCGTCCGCCCTTTCCTCGCCCGCCCCCATGCCCCCGGCTAGCTCCGCCGCGCAGCCCTCGCGGGCGGCGCACCTCCGGCACCACCGGATGGGAGTCGGACTGGCCGTGGCCGCCGGGCTCGTGGTGGCCCTCCTCGTGGGCACTGCGTGGGTCGGCGGATGGATCCCG
>JAJYEA010000065.1 GCA_021790425.1 Thermoplasmata archaeon
TCAGCGTAGCTTCGTGTCCATGCGGACCTCGTCGGCGGTCCGCCAGTTCGCGCTGGTCGGGGTCAGGGACCCGTAGGCCCCCTGGCCGTCCCACCCGAGGGCGCGGCCGCCCCAGCGAGCGTCCAGGACGCGGGAGAGCGTGGTCTCGAGGCCCGCGATGGGGGCCTTGAGGAGTATGTTCGCGAGGAACCCCTCGGTGATCAGCCGGGTGGCGGCCTCCGTGTCGAGGCCCCGGCTCTGCACGTAGAAGATTCGCTCGGGGTCGAGCGGGGCCACGGAGGAGGAGTGGGTAGCCTTGACGTCGGCCGCGGAGAGGATCTCCATCCCCGGGAGCGTGTCCGCCTTGGCCCGCCGGGACAAGAGTAGGGCGTGCTCGGAAAGGTTCGAGAAGACCTTGCGCACGTGGGGCTCGATGCGCATCATCCCCTTGATGGTCCCCCGGGAGTCGTCCTTGAAGACCCCGCGGGTGAAGGATTGTCCGCGCGTGTCGTCCGCCTCGTGGAGGACGTGGATCTGGCTGGTCACCGACTGGGCGCCTTCCCCCAGGAACACCTCGTAGTCGCTCAACTCCCCTCCGCGGTGCTTCAACAGCGACCGGTTGCGGAGGCTCGTGCGCCAGCCATCCATGCCGGCGAAGAGCCAGGTGACGGAGGAGGTCGGGCCGACCTCCGCGTAGCGGTCGAAGAATCCCACCACGCCCCCGGCGGCGCCCTGGGCCCCGAGGAGCACCGCGGTCGAATCCGCGCCGGAGACCACGGAGGTCGAGCTCGAGTAGAGCCGCGGGGCGGGATCCGCGTGGGTCGAGTAGACCTCCTCGCTGTGGAAGAGGTGCGTCCTCGATCCCGCCCGGATCAGGCGGTGCACCACCAGGGCCTGCGACGCTTCCGAGAGGACCGAGATCTCCCGTACCCGCACGGGGGAGGGGAGCGCGTCCGGGAGGTCCACGTAGAGGCCGCGGTTGACGAGGGCGGCGTTCATGGCGCCGAACCGCTCGCCGTGGAGGCGCTCGAGGTCCCCGGTGAACGTTCCCGACAGCGCCCCGTCCCCCTTCCAGATCTCGGGCAGTGATAGGGCACGGACCCCGGCCGAGGCCAGGGCGGGGGGGAGCGTGATCCGGGTCCCGCTCGCATCGTGGAGGACCAGCACCTCGGAAGGTCCGGGGGAGGGCATTGCGACCGGGGCACCTCCCTTCGCCGGGTCAACGGCCCGCAGGTCGATCCCCGCGAGGTGGGCATACTTCTTGTACAGCGGGTCCTGCTCCGAGGGCAGCGTCTCGAAGGCATGGAAGGCCCGGGCGCGCTGCGCGCGGACCTGAGGGGGGTCATCGAGGCGTCGCGAGAGCTCGTCCACGGCGGTGGCAGCGAACCACTGGGTGGGTGAGACTGCGCCGGCGCTCATCGAGCGTGCTCACCGGGAAATACGTTATAAGCCCTCGGTAGCTTCGACGCTTACATTCGAGGAGACCATGGCCTACGACATGTACCAGGAGCGGGTGCTCGAGCATTACCGGAAGCCCCGGAACTTCGGTCACCTCGACCACGCGACCACCCACGCGACGGAAGCGAACCCGCTCTGCGGGGACAACATCACCGTCGAGATCCTCCTGAGCGCCGACAAGGACACGATCGAGGACCTCCGGTTCTCCGGCGAGGGATGCGCGATCTCGGTCGCGAGCGCCTCCATGCTGACCCTCGCCATGAAGGGTAAATCCGTGAAGGAGGTCGCCAACTTCACCCAGAAGGACATCGAGAAGATGGTCGGAGTGCCGCTCTCGCCCGTCCGGCTCAAGTGCGCGCTCACCTCGCTCGCGGCCCTGAACCACGCGGTCGACGCATCGCGAGGGGAAGGGAGCGGGAAATCGGCGTGATCAAGGTCGATCCCGACATCTGTTGCGTCTGCGGGCTCTGCGTGGGCGTATGCCCTCCGGCCGCCCTCGAGATGTGGGAGGGCAAGCTGGAGGTGCTGACGAAGTGCACCGACTGCGGCTGGTGCATCCCCTACTGTCCGGTGGGCGCCCTATCGTCTGAGACCCGGCCGCGGGTGCTCTCCCCGCGGGCGGAAAGCGCCCCCGCCTGAACGGCCCGGGACCCGCGGCTCAGGACTCGCTGGCGCGGAGGAGGCGTTCGGAGGCCTCTTCCAGGAGCTTCTTCTCGATGATGGCGAGGCTCTCCGAGATCGTGGACTTGGCCACCCCGGTCCGCTGAGCAATGTCGTAGAGGGTCGACCTCCGGGGGACGTCCCAGTACCCCATCGCCAGGGCGATCCGGAAGATCTCCCGCTGGCGAGGGGTGAGGACCCCCTGGCCGTCGTCCCCGTACTCGTGGTGGAGGGAGTTGATCGTCACCTGGGTCGAGAGCTTTCGGAGCCGCTCGTAGATCTGCCGGGTCTTCGCCTCCGAGGCGACCACGAGGAGAGTGATGACCCCGTTCTCCACAAAGAAGGGATGGCGTTGGGAGAGGCGCATCTCCCGGTGGAGATCGACGATGGGCCAGATCGTCCCGACGAGGCGCACGACCAGGAGGGTCGGGGAGCGGAGCAGGACCTCCACCGACCGGACGCCGGTGGCGCGCCGTATCTCCTCGATGACCCGCTCTCCGATCTGTTCCCCGGTGATGCGCAGATCGTAGACCATCTCCGCCTTGCCGGTCGGCAGGCTGCTCACCACTTCGAACCGGCAGTAGGGGAAGTCCCGGCTGAGATCCCGCAGGTGCCCGGCGGAATCTTCCGAAAGAGGGACGGTGAACCGGGAGATGATGGTGGAGCGGGAGTCGACCAACGTTGCCTTTCCCCGGGCCATGTGTGTTGCGGCGTTCCTTGTCCCGAGGACGGTGTCCGTGGTGGCCCACGGCCGATCATCCGCTGGGGGAACTTTCGTAGATTACGCGCCAGTGAGGTATATGAGTCTTGCCCCGAAATCGGTGCGGCCTTCGCCGGAAACCTACGGTCCTCAGATTTTGGTCATTTTCATGGGTCCGGGCCTCCCCCATGTCGCGGCCCGAGACGGGCCGGGGGGGCGTCGTTTCGTGCGGGTAACCCGCTCAGCCGGGGCCCTGCGGGAGGGAGGAGGAGTCCCTCCGGTCGAGCGCTTCGCGGAGGAGGTCCAGGCACTGGGGGACCGTGCGGCTGCCGGTGTGGATCACGAGCTCCGGCCGCGTCGGGATCTCGAAGGGGTCGTCCACCCCCGTCATCTGCTGGAGCTTGCCTTCCTGGGCCTTCCGATAGAGCCCTTTGGGGTCCCGGGCCCGGCAGACGTCGACCGGGCATTCCAGCCAGACCTCGAGGAGCCGGGGTCCGAGGAGATCCCGCACCGCCTGGCGGCTCGACTCGTACGGGGTGATCAGGGCCACGATGACCGTCACACCGTGTCGGGAGAGCAGGTTCGCCACGTAACCCACCCGGCGCGCATGGCGGTCGCGGTCCTCCCGGGAGAACCCGATCTCGGGCGACAGGCCGCGCCGCACCTCGTCCCCGTCCAGCACTTCCACGGGCCGATGGGCCGCCCCGAGCGCGTCGGCGAGCTGGCGCGCCAGTGTCGTCTTGCCCGATCCGGGCAGCCCTTCGAGCCACACCACGGATCCCGTGCCGGCCACCTCGATGAGCACACCTCGCAGGACTTAACCGTTGGCAGGGCTTCCGATGGGGGCTGGGGTTTCGAGTGGCGAACGTCTTGGTCACCGGAGGCGCCGGTTTCATCGGGAGCCACCTGGTCGACGCGCTCGTCGAGGACGGTCACCGCGTGCGGGTGGTGGACGCCCGTCATCCCTTCGCCCACCTCGAGCAAGGGCCCGTGCCCCACCGCGGTGTCGAGTACCTATACGGCAACATCGGGGGAAGGGCGGTCCTCCGCCGTGCGCTCGAGGGCACCGAGGTGGTCTTCCACCTGGCGGCGGCGCTCGGCATGAAGCAGAGCATGGAGTACGTCTCCGGCTACGTGCACTACAACACCCTCGCCACCGCCCAGCTCCTCGAGTACCTGGGCGACCATCCCCATTCCGTCCGCCGGCTCGTGGTCGCGTCCTCCAACACCGTCTATGGCGAGGGACCCTACCGGTGTCCCCGGTGCGCGAAGACCGTCCATCCTTCCCACCGTTCCGTGGAGGCGTTGCGCCGGCGGAAGTGGGAGCAGACCTGTCCCGACTGCGGCGGGGAGGTCAGCGCGGTCCCCACGCCCGAATCGAAACCGCTCACCCCCACGTCGATCTACGCGATCACGAAGCGGGACCAGGAGGAGATCAGCCTCGTCATGGGCCGGTCCCTCGGCATCCCCACGATCGCGACGCGCTTCTTCAACGTGTACGGCCCCGGCCAATCCCTCTTCAACCCTTACGCCGGGGTCTGCGCGCTATTCCAGAGCACGATCTCCCGGGGTCGGGTCCCCCGGATCTTCGAGGACGGAAAGCAGACCCGGGACCTGGTCTCGGTGCACGACGTGGTCCGTGCCCTTCGCCTGGCGGGGGAGAGCACGGTACCGGGATCCGTCGCCATCAACGTGGGCAGCGGTATCGCGTCCTCGATGCTCGACGTGGCGCAGACGCTCGCGGACCTCTATGGGATGAAGACCCCCATCCTTCCCAACGGGGAGTACCGGGACTTCGACGTCCGTCACTCCTACGCCGACATCGCGAAGGCCCGCACCCTGTTGGGCTACGTGCCCCAGGTGTCCCTGCGGGAAGGGCTCGGGGAGCTCGCCCGCCGGTCGTCGGACCGCTGAGCGCCGGGTCGCACGTCAGTGCGTCCACTCGGCGATGGCCCGGCCCTGCATCTCCGGGGGCGCCTCCCGCCCGAGCAGTCGCAGGAGGGTGGGGGCCACGTCCAGGATGGACCGCTCCGGTCCGGCCCCCCTCGGTCCCCCCGGTCGGCTGAACAGGTAGATCCCCTGCCAGTCGTGCACGGCGTCGTCCGGTCCCGTGTCGTTCTCGGCGAGGAAGAGCGTCTCGTGTCCCAACGTCCCGGCCGCCCTCCACGAGAGGTCCCCGAAGTAGGCCGTCAGGTCGGGGGCGTCCCCCTGCACCTCCCGGTAGATCTCGCGGGGGGCGTGCACCTCCGGTGCGAAGGGACGGCCGTGCGGGGTCTGGAGCGTGCGGAGCTTGCGGGTGAGCTCGGCTCGCAGCCCCTCCTCCTCCGAGGGTGAGACGATGCCCTGCGGCTCGCGTCCGCGCCGGTTGAAGAAGAGCCGGGAGTAGTACCCCCCGGTCCCCCAGACCCGGGTCTGGTCCCATCGGACGGAGGCCTTCGCGAGCAGGGTGCCCGGCACGGGCGTCCCCCGGGTCACGAGGTATCCCTCGCGCCGGAGCCACTCGTTGACGGCAAAGCACCCCTCCATCGACTTGGTGCCGTGGTCGCTCGCCACGAGGATGGAGGTGTCGGGAGGGAGCTGCTCGAGGAGCAGGCCGACCTCGTGGTCGAGCAGGGAGTAGTAGCGTGCGGCCTCCTGCTCGAACTCGTTCCCCTTCACGTAGCCGGGGTGGTCCGGATTGAAGTACTTCCAGAACGCGTGGTGGAATCGGTCCGGTCCGATATCGTGCAGGGCGAAGAGGTCCCACGGCCCCTTCGCGAGGATGCCGCGGGCCAGCGCCCATCGCTGGCGGGTCAGGTGGTGGATGTCCCGGAGCGTCTGTCGGCGGTCCTCCTTCCGGAAGGGGACATCGAAGAGGAGGGGTTCCCCGAGGAAGCGCTCGGCCTCCGCCCGGAACTGCGGGGGCGCGACGGAGTCGGCGGCCCCGTCGGGGGTCAGGAAGTCGCCGGTCGCGATGCCGTTCACGGAAGGCGGGGGATAGCCGGGCGGCATCCCCACGACGGCCACGCGCGCCCCCTCGGCCGACAGGCGGTGCCAGATGGGGGCACGGCGGAGGTGCGACGGGGTCGGCACGTAGCCCCCCTCGTAGCTTCCCGGGGTCCGGTGATGGATCCCGTAGAGCCCCAGCGTGCCCGGGTCCGCTCCCGTGAACATCACCGCCCAGGCGGGGATCGTGATCGGAGGGTGGCAGGTGCGGAGCGCCCCCCAGGTGCCCCGCTCCATCAGCGACCGCAGGTGGGGGACCTGGGGAAGGAACCGTTCAAAGAGGAGCGGGGGCGGGACGGAGTCCAGCCCCAGGACCACGACGGGTGGCATGGGGCCTAATGGGTGGCTTCCTGCTGCCGTGCGCTGGGAAGCCCGGCCTGGCGCTTCACGGTCGAGAGTTCGCGGAGGAGCTTCAGGAAACCGACGAACTGGTGCACGATCAGCCGGCCGATCTGGCCGGGCTCGAAGACCTTGCTCCGGGAACCCTTGCGCGGGAGGTGCTCGATCTGGACCTCCTTCCACGTGTAGCCGGACCCGGCCCATCTCACCATGAACTCCGACCAGAAGCTGCCGTTCATGTACCGGATCTGGGAGGCCACCTCCTTGGCCTGGGCGGTGGGGACCAGCTTGAGCGAGCTCGTGATGTCCTTCATCCGGACCCCGAACGCCACGCGGTTCATGATGCGGAAGACCAGGGAGATGAAGATCCGGATGAGCGGGTCCGCCCGGTGGCGTCGCCAGCCCGACAGGAGCGTGAGCGAGTCGCGGGGATAGGCCAGGAAGTCGCGGATGTCCTCGGGCGAGTACTGGGCGTCCGCGTCCACGAAGAGGAGCCACGGGGTCTCGGCCCGCTCGATCCCATCGCGGAGCGAGCCGCCGAAACCGAGCGAGCAGTCGTGGCGGATGACGGTGACGGGGAGCTCTTCGGCAAGACCGCTCAGGATGGTCGGGGTGTCGTCCGTGCTATTGTCGTCGAGCACGATGAAGCGGAGCCCGATCTTCCGCGGTCTCAGGGCCCAGCATCCCATGACCACTCCCGAGACGAAGGCGCTCTCGTTCCGGGACGGGATGATGACCGTCACCTCGGAGGCAGCGGGCCCTCCGTTTCCTTGGTCGATAATACGCCGTTCCCCCCCTTTGCTATACGCCCGGGGAGCAGATAAGCCCCCCTCCTAGTGCCGGGCGGACGGGCGCGGGCTCCCGGTGGCCCGAGGAGGCGGAATCCGTCGTTCCCGGGGGGGCGTCCTCTCCGTTGAAGCAACGTTTTAATCCCCTCCCCGTTTCCGTCGCATTGTGAAACTTAGTTCTGACGGTCGGGGGTCAACCCCCCGGGACCGTTCCCGGGCCCGTGCACCGTGCCCGTCCTCGAAGCCGCCCCTCCAGGGCATGGGCTAACATGGCCGGTCGGCCCAACGTCCTGGTGGTCGTCCTCGACTGCGTGCGGGAGTCGGACTTCCGGCCCTCCTCGGACGGGAGCTATCTCCCGCACCTGCATCGGCTGGCCCCGGAATTCGTGCGCTACGACCGGACCCTTTCCCCGGCGTCGTGGACACTCCCGTCGCATGCGAGCCTCTTCTCGGGGCTCTACCCCTGGGAGCACGGGATGACCACCCTCTCGGGCCTCAAGGCCACGCCCGACTACCATTCCATCGCGGGGTATCTTCGCAGCCAGGGGTACGCCTCGGTCTCCATCTCCGCCAACTTCCTCATCGGGACGACCCTCGGCATCGTGAATGATTTCGACTCGGCCTACTGGGGAGGATGGTGGGAGCCGTACTTCCGCTACTCCTTGCCGTACGACCTGCTGAGCCGGTGGCTTACCCGGTTCCCGTTGGACCGGGAGACGACCCGGGGCCCGAGGGCCGATCCCCAGACCGGGATCCCGGGGTTGCTGCGGCGCCACTCCTCCGGGATCCTCCGCCATGTCTACGTGCTGGACTTCCTCAACCGCCTGTCAAGAGGGCTCAGCGGATCGAGGACCCCGCCCCGGGTGTCCAGCTGGTTGGAGCCCACCCTGGGACGGTGGCTCGCTCGCCAGCCCGCGGAGAAGCCGGTCTTCGCCTTCATCAACCTGCTCGATGCCCACGAACCCTACTTCTCGGGGTCGGACGTCCGGGGGTGGACCGACTGGTGGCGTTACTCTCGCCTCCCCCAGGAGCGCTGGGGATGGATCGACGGGTCCACGAGGGTCTCCCCCCCGGAGCTGGAACCCCTGCACCGGGTCTACCGGGACATGATCCGCATCTTGGACGAGCGGGTGGCGCACATCGTCGAGCAGTTCAAGTCCGCCGGACGGTGGGACAACACGTTGATGGTCCTCACGAGCGACCACGGGCAGGCCTTCGGGGAGCATGGTCACCTGTTCCACGCGATGGGCGTGGAGCAGGAGCTGACGCACGTTCCGCTCTGGGTGCACTACCCCGGAGGGGAGGGCGGGGGCCAATCGGTCGACCAATGGGCGAGCCTGGTCGACGTGGTCCCGACGATCCTGGACGTCCTCGGGCAGGAGGGAAGGATGCGGAGCTCCGGCTTCACCCTGCGGAAGATCTCCGAGCGGTCGCGGCCGTCGCCGGTCTATTCG
>JAJYEA010000018.1 GCA_021790425.1 Thermoplasmata archaeon
AAGGAGGAGGGGCTCGCGGTGAAGGAGGAGATGGTCGGCCCCTTGCCTCCGGTCGGGGTGACCGTGAAGGAGGTCGTTGCGCTGGTGGTGTGGGGCGTGGAGGCGGAGTCCGAGACCGTTACGGTGATCGTGTACGGTCCCCCTGCCGCGGCCGGTGCACAGGTGATCTTGCTCGCGTTCGATGTCGCGCACGGGGAAGGGAGCCCGCTGTAGGCGTAGCTCAGCGGTCCCGTCCCGCCCGTGGCGGTCACGTTGAGGTAGGTCGTGCCCCCCACCGTGAAGGAGGAGGGGCTCGCGGTGAACGCACTGATCGTCGGCAGGGACGCGGTGACGGTGAAGGTGGCGGTCGCCGTCGTGGTGTGGGGCGTGGAGGCGGAGTCGCTGACGGTCACCGTGACCGTGTAGGAGCCCGAGGAAGCCGAGGGCGCGCAGGTGATCTTGCTCGCGTTCGAGCTCGCGCACGGGGAAGGGAGCCCCGCGTAGGCGTAGGTCAGGGGCCCGACCCCTCCCGTGGCGGTGACGTTGAGATACGTGGTACCTCCCGCCGGGATGGACGCGGGCGATGCGGTGAAGGCGGATATCGTCGGACCGGTACCTCCCGAGGACCCGGTGTTGCAGGGCACGCCGGCCTGGCCGCATTTCCACAGCGGCTCGAGCGGGTTGCCCTCGGCAAGGTAATCGTTCTGCACCATGGGGAACTGGGCGCTCGTGGGTGAGGTCCCGCCGGAGTAGAACACGCTGGGGTTCACGTTCATCTCGACGCGCTCCATTACGGCGAGCACGTTCGAGGTGTTGAACGTCTGGTGGATGACGAGCCCCTTGGTCCCCTTCATCACGTTGTGGGAGGCCACCATCACGAAGGGGAACCTCCGTCCGCTGTTGATGTGGTCGGGGTTGTTCTGGCCGTTCTGGGTGTCGTCCTCCGAGATGGCGATGACGGTGTTGTCCTTGTACGAGCTCGTGGAGTTCATGATGTCCTGGACGATCAGGTTCATCGAGGCGTCGTTCCACTGGATGCAGGTGGCTTGGGCTGATCCGCAGTTGCCACCCGGGTGGTCGTCGAAGAGCTCAACGAACGAGTAGGTCGGGAGCCCGTAGTCCGCCACGTAGCTGATGAAGGAGTACGCCACGTCCTGGTCGAGGAAGGGGCTGGGCCCGGTGCCACAGGCGTACTGGCACTCCCAGAGCATCTGCGGGATCCCGGTGGTGGGGTTGACCGTCGGGGGCATGTCGGGGCTGCCACTGGTGGTGTTCTTCCACCACCCGTTCGTGCATCCCGTGACGTGCTCGACGGCCTGGGTGTTACCGGGTAGGCTTCCCGGGATACCGGTGGTGGAGGCGAGGGAGCACCCCCCATAGTTGGAGAGTTCCCAGATGATGTCCCCGAAGGAGGCGAAGGGGAGGGTGGTCTTCGACTGGGGCACGTTGCTGCCTAGAAACCGGTCGAAGATCGAACCGCCTGTCGCGTCGTAGGACTGGGACTTGGAATCCGAAGCGAAGGCACAGCTGCCCGCCTTCACGCTGGAGGAATTGTAGACCCCCCACTCCGTGGTGGACCCCGTCCCCTCCGTGCCGCCGCTGGCGCAGCTGTCCGTGCTGCCCCACGTGTTGGCGGAGAAGAGGTAGGCATGGGCCTGGGCGGAGTACGGGTCGACCGAGGAGTACATGTTGTCGAAGATGGAGTAGGCCTTTCCCCACTGGTGGAGATAGGGCACGTCGGTCCAGGAGTTGGCGCCGGGGGAATTGGCCCCGCCGTTACAGGACGCGTTGATCGTGGTGGCACAATCGCCGAGATAGTCATCGAAAACGTGGTTCTCGCGGACGATATAGACGAAGTGGGTGAGGTTCGAGGGGAACGCCGGGAGCGCGCCTGCCGCCACCTGGGAGGGAGTATAGACCTGGATCGGCACGGTCGAGGGTGCACCCACCGTCGATGACGCCCCGGTCGACACGGGCATGGCACCGCCAAGCTCGGACGCCACCATGATGGTCGCAATCAATACGCCTATCGCACCCCATTGCCGCACGGTAAAAGACATCGATTCCCCCGCGATACGCGGCCCCACGCGGCCGGGCTATTTAATCTTGGTGCGTGCTATCGCGGCTCATGCACAATAGTCCTAGTAAGGAGGGCTACTCACAATACTTGAGGGTGGTCGATCGGGACCGGTCCGGAGCTACCGAACGTAGCGCTTCCGGTTGCGGTACCGGAGCTTCCGGCGGAGCTCTTCCCGGGCGTGCTCGGGGGGAGGCGTCGAGGATTCGCGCTGCGCACGGTCGGCGCGGACGATACGTCGGATCTCGAACATGGTGGCGACCAGGGCGGCCAGGATCCCGAGCCCGATCACGTAGGGGACCCGGTTGACCACGGCGGACGAAGGAGCGCACGAACTGGTGTCGTTGGCCCCCAGTCCGCTGTCGGTGGTGTACCAGACCACCCCGTCGCCTGCCGCGATGCCGTCGTTCTGGTTCCAGAAGTTGATGGCGTAGATCTCGGGGATCTGGGGCACCGACTCCTCCACCCAGCACTGCCCCTGGTCCGCCGTGTAGAACATGTTCGCGTCGTCGGAGACGACCCAGGCATTGGCCCCCAGGGCGAAGAGCTGCCAGGTGTGCTGCTGGGTCGCCAATTGGGACTCCACGAAATTGGTCTGGTCGGAGGCCCACCATGCCACCCCCTGGTCGCCCAGGACCCACACGCCCCGGTCCCCCTCCGGCACCACGTCGGAGAGCCGGTTGGGGCTGAGCCCCAGGTCGAGCTTGGTCCATTGCTGACCCCCATCCGTCGTGAAGTAGACCTCGGGATTCACTCCCGAATCCACCCAGCCGACGCTGGGGGTGGAGAAGGCGCCCGCCCACGCGGACCCGGGGGTGGGCAGCGACACGCTCGCCCAGTCCTGGCCGGCGTCCGAGGTGACGAAGAGCCCCTGCGAAGTGACCGCATAGCCGAACGTGGAGCTCGGGAACGCGAGGTCGGTCACGTTCCCGAGGAGCCCGTGCTCGGGGTATCCCGTCCAGCTCACCCCGCCGTTCGGAGAGGCGATGAGCGATCCGTCGGACCCGCCGGCGAGGATCAGCCCGGCGCCGGGGATGCTCGCGAGCCCGTGGTAGTAGTCCCCCGAGATGGGGCTGGGCACGGAACTCCATACCTGCCCTCCATCCGTCGTGCGGAGGATGGTGCCGAGCTGCCCCACGATCACCGCCACGGTCGAGTTCACGTAGAGGATGTCGTTCAGGTTGTACTGCCCCGAGGCCACGGCATGGGGGATGGTGGCCCACTCCCAACCGCAGATCGGTGTCGAACCGCGGGACACGGGAACTCCCGGGTGACCCACGCTCCCGACCGACCCGCCCGAGCAGAGGGGTACCCCCGACGCGGCCCGGGGGGCCGTCGAGGCGGACGCACCGGGGGCCAGTTCCGCCAGAACGAGCAGGGCAAGAATCAGCAGGACCCAACGTCGCATCGCGTACGGTAAGCATGACCCGAGCATTGATAAAGGGCGACGGTCTAACCCTCGGACAAGGGTGGCTCGATGGCAGACGATGACAAGACCCGGTTCAAGGAACACCTAGCGCTCCTGCGCCAGGCCGGGAAGGGTCTCGGCCGGGACGTGGAGACAGAACTCACGGACATCGGAAAGAAGGTGGAGCGTTTCCCCAAGCTCGTGGGCCGGGATGCGGAAGCACTCGCGCAGGAGATCGACTACGATTTCGTGCGCGTGGGCGTCAAGATCAACCGCGGGATGAAGGCGATCCCGGGCGAGATGGCCCGGGGCGCGAAGGCGGTCGGCCGCGGCGCCGTCCATCTGGGCCGGGCGACCAAGGAAGACCTCGTGAAGACGAAGAAGGTCATGAAAAAGGATGTGAAGTCCGGATTCGCCCACGCCGCGGGCCTCAAGTCCCGTCCGATCTCCGCGTGGTCCCGCACTGAGAAGGACGACAAGGAAGAGTAGCCTCCCCGGCGGAGCGGGCGGCGTGAAAAACTACGTCCCGGTCCTGCTCGGCGCCATCGTATCCCTCGGGCTCTTCCTGGGCCTGGAGCCGCTCCTCACGTTCCCCGTCTGGGGCTCGGACACCGGCGAGTACTACTTCCTGACCCAGTACCTCGTCCACCACGGCCACCTCCTCCTCCAGGGGTATTCCGGGTGGGGGTTCGGCTATCCGGACTTCCCCGGCATGTTCCTCCTGGGGGGATCGGTCGCCGAGAGCTTCGGGGTATCCCCGCTGGAGTCGGTGATCTACGTCATCCCGGTCATCGGGGCGCTCTCCTCCCTCCCCCTCTTCCTCCTCTTCCGCCGGCTCGGCGTCCGCGACTCCGTCGCGCTCCTCGGGACGGCCCTCTCCGCGGTCGCCTTCCCGCGGATCTTCATCCTGGCCCACCCCGTCCCCGACACGCTGGGCGACTTCCTGGCGGTGGCCGCGCTCTGGATGTTCGTGGAGCAGCGCCGGGACGTCCGATGGATCGTCCCGCTGGGGCTCACGCTCTCCACCCTCGTGGTCAGCCACCACCTGTCCTCCTACTTCTTCCTCGTGGTGGCGACGGGCATGGTGGTCGGACTGGAGCTGCTCGCGCCACGGCGCTGGTCCCTCCGCTTCCCCGTGCGCGAGTTCGTGATCCTCGGGACCTTCACGGCCGGGCTCTTCTCCTACTGGGTCCTCTACGCCTCCGCCTTCGAACCGATCCTGGCCCAGGGCATCCCCGGGCTCCGGATCACCTCGCTTCCCGCCCTGGCGCTCCTCTACTCGCTCGGCACCATCGTCGCGCTCGTCCTCCTCGCCCTCTTCGTCCACCTCCGCCGGACGCGGGCGATGCCCCGCCGCGCGCTCGCGCACCCGCGCTGGCCGTCCCGCAACAAGATGGCACGCGACGCGCTGGTGCTCGGGGTCCTCGTCTTCGGGGGGGCCTCGTTGCTGGTCTTCATCCCGATCCCCGGGACGGGGGAGATCATCCCGGCCGGGGATGTGCTGTGGTTCGCACCCTTCCTCGTGCTGGTCCCCCTGACGGCCGGCGGCATCGGGACCTCGGCGAGCTCCCGGCTCGGTCCGGTGCCGTACGCGATCGTGGTGGCCGTCTTCCTCTCGGCAGCCGTGTCGACCCTGGCCCACAGCCAGGCGATCCCGGTCGACCGGCACACCGAGTACATCGACATCGGGATCGCCTTCGTGGCCGCCATCGCGATCGGCGGGATGGCCGGTCGCGTCGGGGAGGCCCCGTGGAGGAAGATGGCGGTGGCCGCCGGGGTGGCGTGCCTCGTCGGGCTCAACGCCGCGGTCGCCTTCCCTCCCCCCTCCTTGACCGCGGGCTTCCAGGAAGGGTTCACCGTCCAGGACGTCTCCCTGGCCACCTGGTCGGCGAACTCGCTCCCGGCCGGGTCCGCGCTGGCCGCCGACCACCGCCTCAGCGACCTCTACTTCGGACTTTCCGGCAACCCGGCCACGTGGGACAGCACGTGCTTCCTCTTCCTGGGCGGTGCCGCGGAATGCGGGCCCGCGAGCCCGAATGTGACGGCGGCCGTGCTCTCCGAGCTCAACCTGTCCCAGGCGCCCAACACCCACCACCTGCACGCGATCGATGCCGTGGCGGTCGACCAGGTGATGCGGACGACCGGGGTGGCGCTGGACCCCTCGCAGCCGGCGCTCCCGTTGAACGCCACGCAGTACCGGTTCTTCCAGAGCGCGTCCTTCACGCTGCTCTACGAGAACGGGGACCAGCAGGTCTGGTGGTACCTGCCCCCCGGGCAGGCCACCGCGTGATCCCGGCCGCGGTGTAGCGGTCGATCCGGACCTTCCCCCGCGCCGCGACCTCGCCGATCAGGCGCTCCGCGATCCGGAGCTTGCGGAGCTTGGTCGGGCCCTCGCCGGGCCGGACATGACCGAAATCGAACCCCACGAGCGTGATCCCCCGGGCCCCCAGCGCCTCCGCCAGGAAGACCGAGCGGTCGCCGTCGGTGAACCCCCCGAAGTTGACGAGCCCCTCCGCGGGAGCGGCGGCGGTGCTGCCGCAGACCCGGCCCTCGAGCCGGGGGACCCATTTCCGCACCGCCTCCGGGTTGTCGCCATGGGCGTGGACGAGCACCAGCGACCCCTCCCGGTTCGCACGCACCTCGTCGGGCATGTCCCCGTCCAGGTCGGTCACGATGAGCCCGGGGAGCACCCCCTCGTCGAGGCAGGTCGACGTGGCCCCGTCGGCCGCGATCACCAGCCGGTCCCGGGCCTGGAGGAGGTGGCGGGGGATCGGGCCGGGGCCGGCCCCGACCACGATCACTTCCCGTCCCCGGACCAGGCGAGAGAGCACGCGGGGGGAGACGGAACGGCCGGCGAGGAGCTCGCGAAGGAGGTGGGCGCACCGCTCGTCCTCCTCTCTCGAGAACCGGAGCTCGCGCAGGATCGCCTCGTACTCCCCTTCCCACTCGGAAAACTGCATCCTCTCCGCCGCGAAAAGCAGCCAAATAGGTTATAAGAGCTCGATTCTGTCACGGGGCCCGGGTACCTTACATGCGGCCACTTGCACAGGAGATCCTCTCCCGTCTGCCCGCCGAGAACAAGTCCGAGGGCTCGTCCGCGAGCCTGAAGGCGAGCACGGACGACGCGGAACTGGAGGCCGTCCTCGCGAGCCTCAAGACCAACATCAAGGTGGTCGGGTGCGGCGGCGGGGGCTCCAACACGATCAACCGGCTCTCGGAAGAGGGGCTGGCCGGGGCCGACCTTTTCGCCTGCAACACGGATGCCCAGCACCTGCTCACGATCAACGCGCAGCACAAGGTGCTCCTCGGACGCCGGTGCACCCGGGGCCTCGGCGCGGGCGCGCTCCCCTCGGTGGGCGAGCAGGCCGCGCGGGAGGCGGAGGAGGACCTCAAGAAGTACCTGTCCGGAGCGGACATGGTCTTCGTCACCCTCGGACTGGGAGGCGGGACCGGCACGGGCTCCGCGCCCGTGGTGGCCGAGCTCTCGAAGCAGGTCAACCAGGGCAACTGCCTGGTCATGGCCGTGGCGACCCTGCCCTTCTCCTCGGAGGGGGAGGTGCGGATGGAGAACGCCCTTCAGGGGCTCCAGCGGCTCTCGACGGTCGTCGACACCGTCATCACGGTCCCGAACGACAAGCTCCTCGAGCTCGTCCCCCGGCTGCCGCTCGCGAGCGCCTTCAAGGTGGCGGACAGTGTCCTCGCCAACGCCATCAAGGGGATCACGGAGATCATCACGAAGCCCGGGCTCGTCAACCTGGACTTCAACGACTTGAAGACCATCATGCACGGCGGCGGCGTGGCCCTCATCGGGCTCGGGTCCTCGGACAGCGAGAACCGGGCCGAGGATGCGGTCAACGAGGCCCTGAACTCCCCCCTCCTCAAGGTCGACGTCAAGAACGCGCACGGCGCCCTCGTCAACGTGACGGGCGGGCCCGACATGACGATCTCCGAGGCCCAGAAGGTGGCCCAGGTCGTCCAGAAGGCCATCAGCCCGACCGCGAGGATTATCTGGGGTGCCACCATAGACCAGACCATGACGGGCACGATCCGGTGCATGGTGGTCCTCACGGGAGTGACCTCCCCCCAGCTCTTCAACCCCCAGGCGCAGCCGGCGGCCGTCCGCCGGACCCAGGGGGACATCGACCGGGTGCTGTAAGCTCGTGGAGTCCTAGGCAATATGGCATGGTTTGACCGCGTCCGCAAGGCGCAAGACACCCTCGACGGCCGTCTCAAGACCATGGGCCACGGCAAGTACGGCCGCATCCTCCGGATGGCCCGCAAGCCGGACACCGACGAATACGTCAAGGTCCTCCAGATCACGGCCCTGGGAGCCGCCCTCATTGGGGTCGTTGGCTTCATTATCTACATCTTCTTCACCCAAGCAGGCCCCTGGATCTGGAACCAGCTCCAGGGACTTTGAGTGTCTTACATGACAGAGCAAGGATCACGGGAGTCGCTCGGCCTCCTCGAAGGCTTTGAGCCGGCGCCGAAGCGAAAGACCGAGGAACCCCGAGCCGCCCCCCCGCCCACGCCGGCAGCCCCGGGGCCGAAGATGGTGACGCTCGTCGCGGCCGACGAGACCGTTTCGGACATCACGGCCGGTGCCATGGGGAACCTGACCGCCGTGCTCAGCTGCCGCTACGCCGAGAACCGCAAGATCACGCTCCGCACCGAGGTCCACTACCCCGAGGAGGGAGCGGTCTGGAAGGTCTGGCTCACCGTGGGATCCAAGCGCGAGGAACTCCACCGCCGGACGGATTCCCGCGAGATCACGATCTCCGCCAAGTCGCCGCTCCCGCTCACCGTGGAGGTGGAGGCGCCCGAGGGAGTGCGCTACAAGGACCGGGCCGAGGTCATCCTGGCCACCTCGTCTCCCGACGGGGCGGACGCCGCGAGCCTCACCTTCGGGTGGGTGACGAAGCAGGCGCTCCTCGCGATCAAGAGCTCGCGCGGCTACGAGCGCGAAGTCGCGGACACGATCCTCGCGAAGGCGGAGGAGCACCCCGGCGTCGTCTTCTCGCTCCTCGTCCCGAGCGCCATCCGCGGCTACGTCTTCGCTGAAGGGATGAGCATCGAGGGCGTCACCGAGATGCTGAAGGGCATCCGGAAGGCCCGCGGACTCGTCAAGGGGAAGACCACCCTGAAGGAGGTCGAACCGCTCCTCGCGCCGAAGGTGACCGTCGAGGGCTTCGTGGAGGGAGCGATCGTGGAGATCGTCTCCGGACCCTTCAAGGGCGAGAAGGCCCGGGTCAAGAAGATCGACCAGGAGAAGGAGCAGATCACGGTCGAGCTCATCGAGGCGGTCGTACCCATCCCCGTCACGGTACGGGGAGATCACGTGCGCATGGTGGAGAAGAGCGGAGGATAGACAATGGCAGAGCAAGTTTCGGTCATGGTAGAAGGCGGCAAGGCAAGCCCGGCCCCGCCCTTGGGTCCCGCGCTGGGTCCCCTCGGGTTGAACGTGGGTCAGGTCGTCCAGCAGATCAACGAGAAGACCAAGGGATTCGCCGGGATGAAGGTCCCGGTCATCATCAAGGTCGGTCCGAACCGGACGTTCACGCTCGAGGTGGGCCGACCCCCGACGTCCGCCCTGCTCCTCAAGGAGGCGAAGCGGGAGACGGGCAGCGGGAAGGCCAAGCACGAGATGGTCGCGAACGTGACCCTCGCCCAGGTCCGCAAGATCGCGGAGATGAAGAACGAGGACATCTTCGGCCGGAGCATGGAGGAGAAGATGAACCAGGTCATCGGCACCTGCGTGTCCATGGGGATCACGGTCGACGGGAAGAACCCCCGCGACGTGCTGGCGGAACGCCGGCCCCCGGCCACCCCATGATGGGCTACCCCGGCGGCAACTCGCCGGACCTCTCCTCGGCCGAGGTCGTCGACTTCTCGGTGGAGAGCGGGGAGGCGCGCGTGCGCCTGAAGCTCAAGGACGGAACGGTCCTCGAGGTCAAGATGGAGATCACGAACATCCTCCGGGTGGGGAACGACCCGAACACCGGGCTCCCGACCTACATGATCCAGTCCGCCAACATCGTCCGGCTGGTCAGCTGCCCGAAGGAGCTCCGCAAGGCCCCCGTCACGCGGGGCGCGGGTCCGGGCGCGAAACCCCTGCCCGGGTTCAGCTAGTCCTGCGGCATCCCGGGGGTTCCCGGGCTCCGGGTCGGGCGTCCAAGGATCTCGGACGCCGGACCGCGTACTGCACGGGCTCTTCCTTCCGGCCAGCTGCCGAGGGACACCGGGAGCCACGCTGGCCGGACCGGAAACGCTCTTCGTTGAGCGGGACCGGTTCCGCTCCGCGGCCCTCTCTGCGCCGGTCGTGGTCCAGGGAGCCGCCCGGCTACGGCCGAAACAGGGTAGTTCCGGTCACCCCGGGGCGTCCACGGTCATTCACGGACCCGCCAGTCTCTTATGGGGGCACCCGGTGCGAACGGGCATGCCTGAGTCGATACTCACCTGCGAGCTGTGTGGGTACCGCTTCAACTACCTGTGGACGCCGGGGGGGTCCCTTCACGCCGTCCGGCGTGGGACGGTGCGCACCTTCCGGTGCCCTCAATGCGAACGGCGCGTTCGTTTCGACCTCCAGACGAGGGGGCACAACCCCACGCTGAGGTCGTTCGACGACACCGTCTATGCCCGCTTCCTGTTGGTGCTCTTGGGGCCCGTGATCGCGGCCAGCATCTTCAAAGTGGTGATGACGGCCCTCTTTCCGGGATGGAGCCCGCTCGTGACGACGGTTCCCGTCCTTGTCGGCTTGACGTTCATGGTTGTCTACGCGATCTTCATGATCCGACGGGGAAGAATCCCTGAGGCGCCACCCGACGCGATCCGAACCCCGTGACTGGAGCCCTCCGCGAGGGGCTGACCGTGATGCCGGGTCCCCCAACGGCTCCGGCGGGACTCCGGCTCAGGGCCACGAGCCGTTTCCACATGGGAGGGACCAAGGAACTCTCATCCGAGCCCGAGAAGCAGGACCATCCGCAGAGAACGATGAGCCTTCTTGCGGGTCGTTGGGGATCCCTGGTGCGTGCGGGCGATCCCCGCGCTCGCTGACGTTCACTTCCGAGAGCGGGGGGGGTCGATCAGGACCAACCGGCCCCAGAGAAAGGACTATCAGTCCGTGAGCAACTTCATTGATAGACACTCGACGAATGTGAGCGACGACTGGGATGTATTCCACCGTGGCATGGAAAAGACACCGGGCCACGGGCCCGACCACCGCTCGATCGTTCGTGAGCCCCCGATCCGAACCAAGCTGACGAGGATGGCCGCCGTATTCCTGGTGGTATTGGGGACCGTCGTGGCGGTGACCGGCGCGGGATTCTCGGTGGCCTCTTTTGGAATGTGCACGGGTTCGGGCTGGTGCCAAGCAACCTCCCCCCTCTCCCCTACCGACGTGGGTCCCGTGTACGTAGACATCTCCTGGGGATGGGACCCCGCGAACCCTATCGCACCGATCACGGTGAATCTGACGGTTTGTACCGGTAACCAAGTTCCTCAAGGATGCGATTCGCCCATCACGTACGTTGGCCACGCGAATGGCAGCTTCTACACCTGGGTCCCTGCGGACGCGTACGTGATCCTGACCGACAACGGTGCGACCGTTACGGCCAGCGGGGTCCAACCAGGGGACGGAGTGCCGTTCTTCGGGGTGGGGGCCGTCCTGATCGCGACCGGTCTCTACCTCAGGAAGCGGAGGTCCACGCCGACCCTCGAAGAACTGGTCGGCGACTTGACCTGACGGGCCGGGTGGGGAACTACCTCGGTTCGTTCGAACCCCATCCCCTCCTTCCGCCGATGAAGCGGTCGCCTACCCTTCCCTTGCATTGGTCGACCAGGCAGACGGGTCGCCTACCGATCCGCCGACACCGCGACCAGACGAGTCCTACCCCGCGCCCTGCCCTTCCTCAACTTGCCCGCGATACCACACCGTGAGATCGGTCCGAGGAATACCGGAACACGCCGCGGGTCCGGCGAGACCCCCGGCACGCGGCGGGCGGGTCCGTGCCCCAGGGGTCGTGGCTCAAGCCACGGGCGGCGTCACGAGCAGGAGCCGGCGCATCATCTCGGAACGGACCTCCTCGTCCATCCCTCCGACGGCGGTCGCCCGGGCCACCACGTCGTAGGTCTTCGCGTCGACCCCGGCGAGGGTGATGCGGACGCTGGCCTTCTGGACGTGGTCGGCCTCCCCGACCGCGGCCACGGCCCGGTCCCGGTACTCCTCGAACGCCACCGTCCGCGGCACCGGGACCCGGACACGGAGCTCCCGCGACGCCGCCCGGCTGTGGTTGCGGATGAGGGAGGAGACGATGATCCCGTTGGCGACCACGAACGGGGTCCCGTCATCCGACTCGAAGTGGGTGTACATGAGGTTGATCTCCGTCACCCGTCCCGTGTACGCCTGGGGCATCATCTCGTGGGCGTAGCTCGGCCAGACCACGCCGTACTGGCTCGCCACGAGCGAGATGCGGTCCCCCACGACGAAGGGACGTGCGAAGAGGATGGCGAGGGCCCCGAGGAGGTTCCCGAGGACCGTCTGCGCGGCGAGGCCGAGGACGATCCCGAAGAATCCGGCCTCCAGCAGGACCCCCGTGATGTCGACGCCCAGGTAGGCGAAGACCACGATGAGGAGGGCGACGTAGGCGAGGACGTTGAAGGCGAGGCGGAGCGACGAGCCCACCCCGGGGCTCGCCCGGGGGAGCAGGTAGTTCTTGATGAGGCGGCCGAAGGCGTTGATCGTGAGGATGGCCCCGATCACGATCACCACGAGATAGACGAACCGGAGGGACCAGATCGTGCCGGCGCTCACGCGCGGGGAAACGACGTAGTAGACGACGAAGAGCCCGATCCCGAGGACCAAGAAGACCGCGACGAAGTCGTAGATGAGGTTGGACCGCTGCGGTGGGGGACGGGGGGCCTCGCTCACGACGGGCAAAGAGCGCCGGGGGTAAAGTCCTTTGGGAGTCCCCGATCGACCCCGCCCGGCGTGCGCCGGGCGGCTAGAGGAGCCAGAACAGGATGTTCCCGAAGAGCAGCCCGATGAGCGCTCCGACGGCCAGGGCGAGGACCATGGGGAGTTGGGGGGTGACCCAGACGGTCGTGATCCCCCGCTCCGTCAGGGTCTTCATCTGCTCGGTCCGGAGCGCCTCGTCCTCGGCAGAGGTGTCGACCTCCTCGTTGGCCTCGAGACGGGGCCGGCGGAGCCAGACGTAGCGCCGGGGAAGTTCGGAGACGGGGATCTCGTAGAGCGTGAACGCCTCCGGGAGCTTCCAGTAGCCGTGGCGCACGTTGTAGAGCAGGATCCCGATGGGGACGGCGAGGGTCAGGAGCGCCCCATCGACGAGCATCGTGAAGGCCAGGGGGACGTAGGGGAGGAGGGTCATCGAGATCGGCGCTGGGTACGGGACCAGCAGGGGGACCGGCCAGAGGGGGACGACCACCGCGGTGATGATCATCGCCTTGGCATCGGCGCCGCCGTAGAGGAGCTTCGTCTCGAAGAGGACCCGGGCGATGACGACCGAGACCACGATCGCCAGGAAGGCCGCCGGGGTATCGGACGGGTGGACGATGAGCGCGAAGATCGCCACGACGATCACCGCGAGGTAGATCGCGATCTCGACCACGCCGACGAGGGATTCGCGGTCGGCGAAGGCGCGGTCCCAGGGGAGGACATGCTCCAGCGCGAAGAGGGCGCCCAGGATGTCCAGCCCGATCGCGAGGGCGGAGCTGCCCAGGGCCCCGAGGACGAGCGTCCCGGTGCCGACCGCGCCCATGACGACCCAGATCCAGTCGGGGACCTCGCGGTCCTTCCAGTCGTCATACCCGGCCACGGCAAGGAAGAAGAGCAGGACCGCCGGGGCGAGATAGGTGAGGAATGCGAACGACACCCGTGGCACCTCTGGCGGACGGGGCCAACACCATCAAGCTTTTTAGCTCAACTTAGGCTGGGGGGGCGAAGTGCAATGGCAGAACTCAAGCTCGTGATCTCGGACGGTGCCAAGTCGTACGCCCTGACCACCCAGGAGGCGCAGGCCGCCGGTTTCCTCGGGAAGCGCATCGGAGAGGTGGTCGGCGGCGAGATCATCGGGCTCTCGGGATACACCCTCAAGATCTCCGGTGGGACGGACAAGAACGGCTTCGCCATGCGGGTCGACCTCACCGGGGCGCGACAGCAACGGATCCTGACGGGGGAGTCCCAGGGGTTCCACCCCGCGCGCCACGGCACGCGGGACCGCCGGACCTTCCGCGGCAACACCATCAGTGAGGACACGGCCCAGGTCAGCCTCGTGGTCCAGACCCAGGGGACGACCCCCCTTGCCGAGCTCCTCGCGAAGAAGGAAGAAGCCCCGAAGCAATGAGAACGCCGAAACAGCCCGAGGTCAACATCGGCCTGGTAGGCCATGTGGACCACGGGAAGACCACCCTCACCCAGGCGCTCACGGGGGAGTGGACGGACAAGCACTCGGAGGAGGTGAAGCGGGGGATCTCCATCAAGCTCGGCTACGCCGACGCCGTCTTCTACCAATGCCCCGTGTGCCCCTCCCCGCAGTGCTACACCACCGAGCCGAAGTGCCCCCACTGCGGCGCCGAGACGAAGTATCTGCGGTCGGTCTCGCTCGTGGACGCCCCGGGCCACGAAACGCTGATGGCGACCATGCTCTCCGGAGCCGCCATCATGAACGGGGCCATCCTCCTGGTGGCCGCCAACGAGAAGTGCCCGCAACCCCAGACCCGGGAGCACCTCATCGCGCTCGAGATCATCGGCGTCAAGAACGTCGTCGTGGTCCAGAACAAGGTGGACCTCCAGGACAAGGAGCGTTCGCTCACCAACCACCGCGAGATCCGGGACTTCCTCAAGAACTCCGGGATCCCGGACGTGCCGGTCATCCCCCTGTCGGCGAACCACCGGGTCAACGTCGATGCCCTCATCGAGGCCCTGGAACGCTTCGTCCCCACTCCCCCCCACGAGGACGGCAAGGCCCCGTTCATGTACGTGGCCCGGTCGTTCGACATCAACCGGCCCGGGACCTCTCCCGCGAAGCTCCAAGGCGGAGTCCTCGGAGGGTCGCTCCTCCAGGGCCGCTTCAAGGTCGGTGACGAGATCGAGATCCGTCCGGGCCCCTCGGTGGCCGGGAACGGAGAGCCGGGAGGGATCACGACGAAGATCACGTCGCTCATGTCGGGCGGCGCGACCCTGGACGAGCTTCACCCCGGGGGCCTTGCGGCCATCGGGACGGGGCTGGACCCTGCGGTCACCAAGTCCGACGCGCTCACCGGCCGCCTCATCGGCAAACCGGGCCAGCTCCCGCCCCTGTCGACCAAGCTGGTCCTCCGGCCCACGCTCCTCGAGCGCGTGGTCGGGAGCCAGAAGGACATCCGGGTGGAGAAGATCCACACCGGCGAGGTGCTGACCCTCACCGTGGGAACCATGATCGTGGCGGGCAAGGTCACCAGCGCCCGCCCGGACGAGGTCGAGCTCCGGCTCGCCCACGCCGCCCCGGTCCTCCCGGGCTCGCGGGTGGCCATCTCCCGTCGGATCAACGCCTGGCGCCTGATCGGCTACGGGATCGAGGAAGGGTAGCGGCCCGTCAGCCGAGCTGCAACCGCTCCATCGCCCGCGGGGCGTCGCCATTGCCGAACCGGTCGGGTGCGAAGGGTTTCCCGTCCTGGTCGGACCGCTTCTCGAGCACCCCCTCGGCCACCAGGCGCGTGGCCGCCGGGGCGAGCATGAACCCGTGTCCCCCGAGGCCGTTCGCCTGGTGGAACCCCTTGAGGTGCGGTTCCTCTCCGAGGACCGGAAGGCCGTCCGGGGTGTCGTCGTAGTACCCCGCCCATGCCCGGAGGATGCGGGCCCGCCGCATCCGGGGGAGCAGGTGGACGAGCTCGCGCGACATCTCGAAGAGGAAGCGGGGCGTCGAGGCCATCCCGCGGACCTCCGGTCCGTGGTCCAGCGTCATGCCGCCGACCACCTCGCCCCGCATGGTCTGGGAGAAGTAGACGCCCCGACGCAGCGTCACGACCATCGGGTCGAGGAACGGGGTGAGCGGTTCCGTGGCCAGGATCTCGTGGAGGGTCGGGTGGGTGTGCGGGAGGAGCTTCGCCATCGCCGTGACCTCGCTGGACCATCCGCCCGCGGCGTTCACGACCCGGGACGTGCGGACGCTTCCCGCGGAGGTCCGGACCCCGGTCACCCTCCCGCCCGAGCGTTCGATGGCCTGCACGTCGGTCCGGAGCTGGATGTCGACCCCCTGGTCGCGGAGGGAGGCGGCGAGGCCCCAGATGACGGGGAAGGGGAGGATGACCCCGTCGGAGGAGAGATACGAACCGCCCTGGAGGCCGCTCGGGTTGATCCCGGGGACGCAACGCTGCACCTCGCGGGGGCCGAGCCACCGCACGGGGAGGTGCACCCCACGACCGATGGCCTCCACTTTCCGGAGCGAAGCGACCTCGGTCTCGGAGAAGGCGAGGAAGAGGTAGCCCCCCTGGCGGAACCAGGGGTTGTACCCGAAGTCGGCGGCAAAGCGCCGGTAGGCGTGCACCGACTCCCGCGCGAGGTTCATCGTGGGGACGGTCTCCCACTGCTGACGCACGCCGCCGCCGTTCCGGCCCGAAGCGCCCAGGGCGAGCGTGCTCCGGTCGACCACGAGGATTCGCCGCGGGTCCAGGCCCCGCGCCAGATGGTGCGCAGTGTAGAGCCCGATGACGCCCGCGCCGACGATGACCACGTCGTACTCCGACTTCACGGGGTCCCCTCCTCGGTCCCGGCGAGCGCCCCGAGCGGTACGGGCCAGATCGGGGGGCGCTGCGTGATGGTCCCGATCTCGGAGGGAGGACGGCGCTCGAGCAGGGAGAGGACGAGCATGGTCTCCGGGACGCAGTAGCGGCCCTGGCAGAGCCCCATCCCCACGCCGCTGATGCGCTTCGCCACCTCGAGACCCCCCCATCCCTCCCGGACGACTCCCTCCATCTCGTCCAGGCAGACGTCCTCGCAGGCGCAGAGCATCACCTTGCTCTGCGGTCGCTCCCGCAGGAAATCGCGATAGTACGAGAGCATCGGGCACTCCGGGCCCGGGGAGCTGGTGGCCCCCGGGACAGGGCCCTCGGAGGGAGCACCTTCGGGGGCGGACTCCTTTCCCCCCTCGAGCTGGGCCACGACCGACTGCGCAACCCGGTGAGCCTCCTCTTCCGGGAATGCACCGAAGCCGGACCCGGCCACCTCGCCGATCGCGTAGAGGCCGGGCACGCTCGTCGCGCCGTTCGAGGCGAGCACCGGGAAGTAGGCCCCGGGATCGTCCCGCCACTGCATCAGGGCTCCCGCCTGGAAGAGCGCGGCGGCGTGCGGGATGCGCCGGTGCGCCAGGACGATCGCGTCGACCGACACGGGAGTGGTGGCCCCCGACCGGCGGTCCTTGAGGACGGCCGTCTGGATCCCCGAAGGGCCCTCGGCGGAGAGCAGGAGCTGCCCCGGGTGGAGGGGGATCGACTGGCGCGTCGCCTCCTGGGCCAGTTCCGGTGTGGCCTCCCAGGGGGTGGCGACGAGGGCCACCCGACCCTTCAATCTCGAGAGCATCTCCACGGCGCGAGGACCCGCGCCGAAGAGGAGCGCGTGGCGGAAGGGGGGCCCGTCCTCTCCGGACGCGAAGGTCTCCGCGCCCTCCGCGGTCATCACTCCCGGCCGGTCGTTGCCCGGGAAGAGGAGGGACGCGTCGTAGGCTCCCGTCGCAAGGACCACGGCCCGGCTCTGGAGCCGCAGGGCGGGCTCCCCCTGCCGGTAGGCCACGGCCTCGAACACGCCGCGCACGGGAGGACGGAGGAAGAGGAGCGAGTGCTGCAGGCCCGGGCGCTTCGGGTGGCCGATGTGGAGGACACGGTCGGGGCCCAGCATCCGGACCAGCTCCGAGGCGACGCTCAGCGCGGCCTGCCCCCCGCCGACCACCAGGACCGGCGTCTCCCGTTCGAGGGGACGCGGGAGGGGACCCGGGGCATCGTCCGGGACCGCGCCCTGGCCGGAGAAGCGCCGGACGAAGCGGGTGTAGACCGGACGGAGGAAGGCGGGCCGCGTGAAGCCATGGGTCGTGTCCAGGTATCGCGGGAACAACCGGTCGAAGAGGGCCCACAGGTCGTGCTGGGTGGACGGCCAGCCGCGCTGCGTCCGCACGACATCCCCCTCGCGCGGGAGGTATTCGCAGGCGCGCACCGAGGGCTCGCCATTGACGCGGACGAGGCACCCGGTGCACTGGCCCGTGCCGCAGAACGGTGCGCGCGGACGGTGGTACTTCAAGGAGCGCGTGAGGACGGGGAGGTGCTCGTGCGTGAGCGCGGCGAGCAGCGAGCGGTCGCCGCGGGCGCTCACCCGCCGCCCGTTCACGGAGATCGTGATCCGGTGGTCGCGGTCCATGCGAGGCATTCGGAGTAGCAAAGCTCAAAAAGGGTTGCGGGTCTCGCCGAACGACATGCAGCCGGGACTCGACACGGTTTCGGACCAAGATTTCGACACCAAGGTGCGACACTCTCCGGTGCCGGTCGTCCTCGATTTCTACGCCGATTGGTGCGGTCCGTGCCGCCAGGCGGACGAGCTGCTCCAGGCGCTCCGCGCGGAGTTCGCGGGGAAGGTCTCGTTCGTCCGGGTGAACGTGGACGACTCCGAGAACACCACGGAGAGCTTCGGCGTCCATGCGATCCCGACCTTCATCTTCATCGAGAACGGGCAGGAACGGGGCCGGCAGGTGGGACTGCTCGCCGAGGCCGAGTTCCGCAACGCCCTGAGAAAGTACTTCTCTCCGTGAGCCGGGCGGTCGCCGCCTAGTGCCGGAAGGTCCGCCACCCTGTGGTGTACATCGTCATGCCGTAGCGGTTCGCCGTGTCGATGACCTCCGCGTCCCGGAGGGAACCCCCCGGATGGAGCACGGCGGTGACCCCGGCCTTGGCGGCGGCTTCCACGCCGTCCGGGAACGGGAAGTAGGCATCGGACGCCATCACGGCACCGCGGGCCCTCCCCTGGGCCACATCGAGCGCCGCCTGGACCGCGCCGACCCGGCTGGTCTGGCCGCCCCCGATCCCGACGGTCTCGCGCGGCTGCGCGAGGACAATGGCGTTCGAGCGCACGTACCGGACGACCTTCCAGGCGAAGTGGAGCCCGGCGAGCTCCTCCGGCGTGGCCGCGCGCTGCGAGACCTGGCGGAGATCCGCGGGGGCGAGGACGCGCTGGTCCGCCTCCTCGAGCAGTAGGCGCCCGGTGGCCGTGCGCGCTTCCCTCCGGGACCGGAGGGCGATGTCCCGCACCTCGCCGTCGTAGCGGGCCACCTTGACCTTCGGCCGCTTCGAGAGACGTTCGATCGCCCCGGGGCCGTACCCGGGAGCGACGAGCAGGTCCACGAAGGTGCCCTTGAGTTCCGCCACGCATCCCTCGGAAACGGGCCGGTTCGTGGCGATGACGCACCCATACCGAGCGACCGGGTCCGTGGCCAGGGCACGGGCGACCGCGTGCTCGACGTCGTCGGCGATGGCCACGCCGCACGGGGTGGCGTGCTTGATCACCGCCGCGGCGGGCTCGTCGAACTCGCTGACGAGCGCCAGCGAGGACTCGATGTCGAGGTAGTTGTTGTACGAGAGCCGGTCCCCCTTGACGACGGAGAGCGGCCAGGGCGAGATCCCGGCCGGCGGCTGCGCGAACCGGTAGACCCAGGCCGGCTGGTGGGGGTTCTCCCCGTAGCGCAACCGCTCGTCGGGCTGGAGGGTCAGCGTGAGCACTTCGCACGGAGGGCGGGACGTCTCGGCGGCCGCCTTCGGCGCAGAGCCCGCAGGGGTCGGACTCCCGTCCTCCTCCCGGACACCCGAGAGGCCGGCCACGATGGCGGCATCGTAGAGCATCGTCCGCCGGAAGACGGCACCGGCCAGCCGGCGGCGCGTCGAGCGTCCCACGGACCCTCCCGTCCGCTCGATCTCGTCGAGGACGATGCGGGCCTCCTCGGGTCCGGAGATCGCCGTCACCCAGCGGAAGTTCTTCGCCGCCGCGCGGAGGAGGGAGGGCCCCCCGACGTCTATCAGCTCCACGAGCTCCGGCAGGGACGAGCCTCCCTGGGCAAGGGCCTCCTCGAAGGGGTAGAGGTGGACGGCCACGAGGTCGAAGGGGACGAGGTGATGCGACTCCATCTCCTGCTGTCCGTCCTCCGTCCGCGGGGCGAGGATCCCCCCGAAGATCGCGGGGTGGAGCGTCTTGACGCGACCCCCGAACCAGCTTCCGATCCCCGTGAGCTCCTCGGTCGAGTGGACGCTCAGGCCGGATGCGGTGAAGCTCCGCGCCGTGCCCGACGTCGCCCAGAGCTCGACCTCGCGCGCCTGCAGCGCGCGGGCGAGCGGTAGGAACTGGGAAGGGTCGTAGGAGGCGATCAGAGCCCGACGGAGACGCACCGCGTCTGGATCCGGAGACACGTCGATTACCCGTTCGTGACTCGCTCCATCCTACATAAGACTTGTCCGTGGCGCGGGGCAGGGCCCCGACACCGCGGGATCGAGCATCAGGTGTTGAGGGAGAGGCCCGCCGTGATGACCCGCACGTTGAATCCGCCGAGGGCGTAGGTGGGCACGACGACGTCGCACACCGGGGTCCCGTCGACGGTGTGGCAGTCGGTCTGCGTCACCCCCTGGAACACGGAGGGGTACTGCTTGAAGAACGTGATCCACGCGTGGGGGAACGGTGTCGTGATGGTGAAGTTGAAGGGGGTCGCGAGCAGGAGACCGCTGCTCGCGTAGTTGCTGGCCGAGTTGACGAACTGGATCGTGTGGCTGCTCATGAGGTAGGTCGCCACGTAGATGATCCCCCCCCCCGCGGCCTTCGACGTCTCCGAGGCGATGAGCTGGACGAAGGTGATGTTCACCACGTACCCGTTCACGGTGTTGGTCACCGTGAGGGGGACGCCGGAGAGCATGGTCGAGTTGTTCTCGGAGGTCCCAGCGATCACAGCCCCCTGCTCGAAGTTGACGGACATCGCGGGGAAGTAGCGGTTGCCGAGCGAGTCGAAGAGACCCCCGATCGCCCCTTCCTGGTCACCGTTGCCCGAGATGACCTGCCAGGCGCAGGGGATGATCCCCGTCCGGTTACTGAAGGTCTCCGAATTGCCCGAGTTGGCGGCCCCCACCGGGACCGTGTGGGGAGGAGGGAACGTACCGGAAGCATGGTACCAAGTGACGTTCTGCGAGACCCCTTTCGTCCCGTGGATGGAGATGCCCTGGTAGTGGTCGGTCGCGGAGAGGTCGCCCGAGGGGCAGAGGGCTCCGTAGACGACCCCGATAAAGCTGGTCTGGATCCACAGGTTGTTCGCGGTCCCGCCCCCGCCCACGAAGGCCTCGTACGTGTCGTCCTGGCCGAAGAAGACGACATACTCGTGCGGGGTGTTCTTGGTGCTCCCCTGGTAGTAGAGCACGAGGTTGTCGTAGCTCCCGTTGACGACCACGTTGACGACCTTGGAATTGCCCCCGACGCTCACGTTGATGTTGTCGTAGCTCCCGTTGACATTGTAGGTCAGGTAGCAGATCGCGTTCCCGTTCCCGCAACCCTGGACGTTGATCGCGAGGGAGGAGTGGCTCAGGGTGAAGTTGTAGGTGACGTTCAGGGCGCCGCTCCCCGTGCAGACGATGATGCTGCTCGGCAGCCCGCACGCCCCGGAGACCCCCCAGTTCGGGGGCTCGAACTTGGTCTGGTTGATCTTGTAGGAGAAATTCATCTCGGCGGACGGGGCGGGGTTGGTGAAGACGGTACTCGTGGACGCCATCCCGAACGGAGGTTCGCTTTGACTTTGCATCGCGATCGGCGCGTTCACCACGAAGTGGGTGTTGGGGTGGGCCGCCTCGGCCAGGATGTCCCCCTGGATCTGCTCGATCTGGGTCTCGACCTGGAGCGCGTGCTGGAACTCGTCGCTGGCCATCAGCTGCGGGAGCGTCGTGACCAGGTAGGCGTTGATGGCCGCCACCACGATGAGGAGAATGAAGAGCACGGCCACCGCGCTCGCCGCCGCCTTGCGAGAGAACCGGACCCTCCCCCTCCGCGGGTGACGACGGAACCACGACCTCATGCTTCCATCCCTACAGAATGACTCGAGGCTACTTGAACCCTTGCTCGGCGCCCTCGCGGGTTCCACGCCGAGGATTATGGCGAGCGACGGCGGGGGGGTGGCCAGGGTCGACCCGGTTGGGCGGCGAGCCACGACTTCGCCTTGCGGAGCGTCCCCCAGGTCCCGACCGTGCGCAGCGAGGGAGGGTCGTTCCAGGATTCCCGCACCCGGGGGAGGGCGGTGTGGGGGACCTCGACGATGGCGTGGCCGCCCCGGGCACGAACGATGCGGATCCGCACCGGTCCTGCGGAGGAGAGGCGGCTCCCCAGGAGACCCGCCAGCCCTCCCGGTACCGGGAGGGTCTCGGGGAAGATGACCCCGAGGTAGCGCTTCCGTTCGATCGGCTTGGATGGAGGATCGGGCATAGGGAGGAACCTCCCGGGGGGTCCCCGGGAGGAACGGGTTGGGCAGACCCCGAGAGGGTCTACCGGACGAGGTCGATCGCTTCCTCGGACTCGCCGGTCGCGTAGCCGCCGCTCTTCGATCCCAGGAGGTTCGGAGCCCGGACCCCCGTGATGATCAGGAGCACCTTGATCGAGTTCTCCATCTCGGGCGAGGGGTCGACCGTGCATCCCCAGATGATCCGCGCCTTCTTCGAGATGCGGTTCTTCACGAGGTCCGCGGCCTTCTGCGCCTCGCTCACGGTCATGGAGGCACCGCCCACCACCCGCACGAGCGCTCCGTGGGCGTCCTTGAGGTCCACGTCGCCGAGGAGGGGGGAGGTCAGCGCTTCCGTCACGGCTTCCGTCACGCGGTCGGTGGTGTCCTCGCTCTCACCGAGTCCGATGAGCGCCACACCGCCGTCCTTCATGACGGTCAGGAGGTCCGCGTAGTCGAGGTTCACGAGCCCCGGCTTGGTCACGATCTCCGTGATGCCCTTGATCGCGGTCATGAGGACGGTGTCCGCCAGCTTGAAGGCGGCGTCCAGGGGCATCCGGGGCGCGAGCTCGAGGAGCTTGTCGTTCTGGATGACGATGGTCGTGTCGCACATCCGGCGCAGGCGCTCGAGGCCGTCGCGGGCCGCCTCCATCCGGAGGGTACCCTCGGCCGAGAAGGGCAGGGTGGTGACGCCCATCGTCAGGGCGCCCAGCTCCTTCGAGAGGCGTGCGGCGACGGGGGCGGACCCCGTTCCGGTGCCTCCGCCCATGCCGGCGGTGATGAAGGTGATGTTCGAGTTCTGCAGGAAGCCGCGGATCTCCTCCTCGTTCTCGCGGGCCGCCTCCTCGCCGATCTCGGGGCGGGCACCGGCGCCGAGGCCCTTCGTGGCCCTCCGGCCGATGAGGATCTTCCGCGGGGAGTGGATCGAGACCAGGTGCTTCGCATCCGTGTTCAGGGCCACCATCTCGGCACCTTGGATGCCCTCCTCGACACACCGGTTGATGGTGTTGGAACCGCCGCCGCCACAGCCGACGATCTTGATGTTGACCTTCAGCTGCTCTGCGAGCTTCGCCAGCTCCTCGTCATCGGCGCTCATGAGTGTCGGGGTAGCCGGGCCTTCGGGCTTCCGGTCCTCCCCTGCGGGTCGGGTTTGTTGGTGCTTCGCTAGGGCTTCCTGCACGATGGACTTCATCTTATCTCACTTCCTCTCGGTCGGACGTTTGTCTGCCAAAGAGCTTAAGTTCGTCAGCTGTATTTAATGCTTTGCTTCCAATGGCAGAGGAGGATGGCCATGGGTGAGCCCGGTGCCTTTCCTGTCGTTCCGCACGACCTTGCGTCGGTGGATGAGGAGACGGCGCTCCTTCTGGTGGAGCGGCTGTCCGACACCACGACGAAAACGCCGGAGGGGCTCCTCGAGCTCCCCGCGGGCGAGGGCGAGGCGGTGGTGCTCGGAGACACCCATGCGGACTGGCCCACGCTCGAACAAGTGGCCCGCGAGCACCTCGAAGGGGCCACCCCCGTGCGCCGGTTCATCCTCCTCGGCGACTACGTGGACCGTGCCCCGGAGCACCTACCGTTCGCATCGCTGGTCAACGCGCTCCTCGTGCTCTCGTTGAGGGCGGCGTATCCCGATCGCGTGATCGCCCTCAAGGGGAACCACGAGGCGTACCGCGAGACCCCGAGCCTCTCCTGCGATCTCCTGCGAGAGTCCGACGACGCCTGGGGATCGCCGACCGTCGGCGAGCGGGTGCTCGACCTGCTCGAGGCGCTGCCGCTCGCCGTGACGACCGAGAGCGGGGCCTATCTCGCGCACGCGGGGTTCCCCCTCAAGAAGGACTGGAAGGCGGCCCTCCGGAACCCGACCGAGACGACCATCCTCCAGGTGTGCTGGAACGATGTCGAGCTCTCCCCCACGTGCGGCGCACGGGGGATCGACCAGACGCCGATCAACGAGCAGAACCTGGGGGAGTTCCTGGCGAGGTCCGGGACGTCCGTCTTTCTCCGCGGGCACGATCCCGCGGTCGTGGGAAAGAGCCTGTACCACGACCGGCTCCTCACCCTCCACACGACCCGGGTCTACGAGGAGAGAGGGCTCTACCTCGCCTATCTTCCGCTCTCGGGAAGGATGAGGGACCTCAGCGGGGTGCGCCTGCGGAAGATCGAGCCGGCGCCGCTCCCGCCGGCCCGCCCGTTCCGCTGAACCGTTCGATCTCGAGGATGCCCACTTCCGTCGGGCCCGAGGTCCGGTGGTAGGCCTCGAGGGCCTCCCCGTTCAGATCCAGGAACGACGCTCCGAACGCGAACCTCCCGAGGAACGTCTCGGCGGTCTCGCGACCCGCCACCACGTAGAGGGCGGCGCCGAGCGCCTCGGCGGTGTTGAGCTCTCCGAGCCGCCCGTAGTGCTGGGGGTTCGCCGCGAAGAGGAAGGGCAGGCGCCGGCGGACCCGCATCGAGGAGAGCCACCGGTCCTCGAGCGGGTAGCCCCCACGACGCCCGAGACGGTTCCAGGAGCAGTCCACGGCGACGATCCCCCCCTCGAGCGCGGACCGCATGTCCTGCGGGCTCAGCGGGATGTCGGAGTGAGGATCGAGCAGCACCGAGCGGGGGGACGGCCGCCGGGCGCCGCCCGCCTCCCGGGCGAGCCCGAGCCGGAGGGCCTTGCGGCCCGTGCAGACCTTCGGCGAATCCTCGCAGGCGAGGACGATCCAGAGCGGGGGCTCAGAGGGGAGGTCCCGCGTGCTGTCGGAAGAGCTCGTGGATCTTGCGCGTGATGGCCAGGGCATCTTCGTGCTTCCGTTGCCAGAGGTTCCGTCCGAAGATGATCCCCGTGGCGCCCGCCTCGAGCGTGCGGGTCACCTTGCGGAGGAGCTCCTCGTCCCCGATCTTCTCCCCGCCCGAGACGAGCACCATCGTGCGTCCGGCCGCCTTCACGACCCGCTCGAACATCTCCTCAGGCGAGAGCGAGAGCGTGTTGTAGGGCGCGGGAGCGTCCTTGTCCTTCTCGCTCGTGACGGGGTAGTTCACCTTGACGATGTCCGCCCCGATCTCCTGCGCGACACGGGCCGCGTACTCGACCGCGTAGAGGGAGTCCCGTCCACCCTTCTTCCCGATCGCCTCTCCGCGCGGGTAGGACCAGACCACGAGCGGCATGCCGTAGCGGTCGCACTCCGCCCGGACCTCGGAGGCCTGGGCGATGTCCATGTCCTGCGCCGGCGAGCCGGTGTAGAGGGTGTATCCCACGGCATCCGCGCCCAGCCGGACGGCATCCTCGACGGAGGCCGTCAGCGGGGAGAACGCCTGGGCGTCGGGAGGCACGTTGGTCTTCCCGTTGATCTTCAGGATGAGCGGGACCCGGCCGGCGTACTTCTCCTGGAACTTCTGCGCCAGGCCGATGTGGAGCGCGATGGCGGAGAAGTTGCCCTCCAGCGCGAGCCGGTACTGGTACTCCGGGTCCAGGGACTCCGGGTTGGCGAAGAAGTCCACGGGCCCGTGCTCGAGCCCCTGGTCGATGGGCAGGACGAGGAGCGTGCCGCCGCCCGGTCCGTGCTCGTAGAGCATCCGGGTCAGCCGGATCCGCTTTCCGAGCGAGAGCCCCATCCCGGACAGCTGCGGTCGGACGCCGGTCACTGGGGACCACCCGCTTCCTTCTCGAACACCATGCCGGGCTTGTAGGAGGCCTTCCAGCGGACGGGCTCGCCGATGGCGAGGTCCCCGATCTTCTTGACCTCGGGCATCCAGCCGCTCACGCGGGTCCCGTCCTCGAGTTCCACCAGGACGTAGGCGTACGGCGCGTCGTTCAGGAACTCGTCCGAGGGGACGTTCTGGACCGAGAAGGAGAGGACCTTCCCCTTCTTGGGAAACTCCACTTCCTTCAGGTTCGCTACGCCGCACCGCGGGCATCGCTGGATGCTCGTGGCCGTCTTGTAGCCGCAGGAGGAGCAGGCCACCCCGATGATCTTCCCTTCTTCCTGGTAGGCGTGCACAAAGTCACCGATCGCATGCGTCATTGTACCGTTCCCCTTTGCATCGCTTGCTGCCATTGCTGGTTCCCCTGTCTCAGACCTTCTCGAAGATGTGGACCGAGCAGCTGCCGCCGGTGGCCCCCACGTTGTGGGTGAGGCCGATGCTGGCCCCCGGGACCGCCCGCTTGCCGGCCTTGCCGTTGAACTGCTCCAAGACCTCGACCACCTGCGCGGCGCCGGTCGCGCTCACGGGGTGCCCCTTCGCCTTCAGTCCGCCGGAGGGGTTCACCGGGAGCTTCCCGTCGTGCTGGGTCACGCCCTCGGCCCCCGCCTTCGCGGCGTGGCCCTTCGGGAGGAATCCCATGTCCTCGATCGCGAGGACCTCGGCCATGGTGAAGCAGTCGTGCACTTCCATGAAGTTGATGTCCTTGTGCTCCAGCTTCGCGTGACGGAGCGCCTTCTCCGCCGCGAGCCGCGAGGCCGGGATCGTGGTGAGGTCCACCCGGTCCTGCAGGGTGGCCACGCTTCCCGCGCGCGCCGAGGCCCGGATCTTCGCCGGAGTGGCGATCATGTCCTTCTTGAACTTGGCCGGGTTCGCCACGATCAGCGCCGCCGCCCCGTCCGAGAACGGACAGCAGTCATACAGGTGGAACGGCGAGGAGATGATCGGCGAGTTGAGGTAGGTGTCCATCGTGATCGGCTTCTGGAAGTGGGCGTGGGGGTTGTTCGCGGCGTTCGCATGGTTCTTGACCGCGATCGCGCCCAGCTCCTCGGACTTCGTGCCATACTTCTTCATATGGGCGGTGGCGAGCGTAGCGTAGAGCCCGGGGAAGGTGGCCCCGTTCGCGGACTCGAAGGCGTAGTCGGCGCCCATGGCGAAGTAGCTGGTCGCCGCCAGCGTGTCGATGTGGCTCAGCTTCTCGAAGCCCACGACCAGTGCCGCATCGGCGAATCCGCCCGCGATATGGACGTACGCCTCGTGCAGCGCGGCCGACGAGGACGAGCACGCCGACTCCACGGTCGCGGAGGGGACATCCGGGATCCCGAGAGCCGTGTTGATGAGGGGGCCCACGTGCGCCTGGCGCTCGGCGATGCCGAACGCGTTCGAGACGAAGGTGTACCCGATGTCCTTGGGCGACAGGCCCGACATCTCGAATGCCTTGACGCTCGCGTTCACGGCCGCCTCGCGGCCCTTCTCTGCCATCTTGCCGAAACGGTTCATGGCCGCCCCGGCCACCCATACCTCTTCCATGGTGTCGAAACCCTCGCGGCCCTTGCACCTCCGCATCGTATAAATGGCTTGCACCGCGGCGACGCGGGACCGACGGTTGTCGCCGAGATTCTCCGGGACCGACGCGGGGGATCACCGGCCCACAAGCAGGTCCCGGATCCCCTCGAACGCGGCCCGTGCGGCGGCGGCGTCCCGGGACTTGACGAGGACGCGACCATCCCGGGCGATCGTGAGCTCCGGCGTCCCCGGGACGATGAGCATCACCCGCGCGTCGGTCACCTCCCGCCCCCGTCGCTCCAGGGCCTCGCGGACCGAGGAGAGGTCGAGCACGAGGGGGCGCGACGGCAGCGCCTCGAAGGCCCCCTTGTTGGAGCAGAGACGAAGCTCCCGGTACTCGACGGGCGGCATTCGGACCGGCTCAGGCCGTGTGGACCTTGCGGAGGACGTCGGCGAGGATGCGGTCCACCTCGATCTTCGACTCCTCCTTCTCGATCGTCAGGAGCTTGGAGGCCGTCGCCGGGCGGTCGGGGACGGCCTGGCAGCAGAGCCCGGGGCGCGTCGAGATCCCGTAGGTGCCGAGGACCTTGGCGTGCTCCTCGATCTCCTTCTTGTCCAGGCCGATGAGCGGCCGGACGATCGGGAGACGGACGGCGATGGTCGCGGCCTTCATGTTGGAGAGGGTCTGGCTCGCCACCTGCCCGAGGGACTCCCCGGTGACGAGGAAGGTCGCGCCCTCCCGCTCCGCGAGGAGCTCCGCCGAGCGCCACATGAAGCGGCGGCAGAGGACGCACCCGTAGTGCCGGTCGGTGTTCCGCATGAGCGCGATCTGGGTCGACCCGTGGGGGAGCACGTAGAGCGGGAGCGCCCGGCCGTGCCGGGCCTCGAGCACCTTCCAGTGGTCCCGCACCTTCTCCAGGGGGGAGTCATCGGTGAAGGGACGGTTGTCCATGTGCACCCCGACCAGCTCGTGCCCCTGGGAGAGGATCATGTCGGCTGCGACCGGGGAATCGATCCCCCCCGACATCAGCACTACGCCCTTCGCCACGCGGAATTCATGCCGGGGAGGGATGTAAAGGTGTCCCCTTCCGCGCGGCCGGCCGTCCCCAAAGACTTTGACCCCCGGGGGCTCGCAGGGACAGGGCCATGAGCGTCCCCCCTGCCCCAGGCTCGAGTTCGGCCTACCGCAGGCTCCTCGCGTCGCTCGAGCGCGAGCCCATACTCGTCCTGCTCTTCTTCTCCCCCGGCATCATCGAGTACCTCTCGGGCTCGAGCCAGGTCGCCGCGATCGTCACCAACCCCTTCCTCTTCTACCTCCAGCTCGGCGCCAACCTCGGGCTCTACGGCCCGGGGGTCCTCCTCATCCGGGAGGCGATGATCCGCTGGAAGAAGGGGTGGGGAACGGTCCTCCTCCTCGGCTTCGCGTACGGCATCCTGGAAGAGGGGGTGGCCCTGAGCACGATGTTCAACCCCACGGTGGGACCCGCGACCACGGCCGGACTGAACGCCTACGGCCACTATATGGGAGTGAACTGGGTCTGGGCCGTCCAGATCGCGACGTTGCACGCGCTCTTCAGCATCGCCCTGCCGATCGCCCTCCTCGACCTCGCGATCCCCCGGATCCGCGGCCGCAGTCTCCTCCGCACGGCCGACCTCCCGCTCCTCGGAATCCTCTGGGGGGTCGACGTCGCCTTCCTGTACGTCTTCGTGGGGACCTACACCCGGACCTGGACGGGAGCCTCGCTCCTCCTGGGGGCGTTCGCCGTCATCGCCCTGCTCGTTCTCGTGGCACGGTACCTGCCGGTGGAACCCTTCCGCGCGCGGGGGGATGGGGCGACCTTCCACCCCGGGATCTGGGCGGTGATCGGTCCCCTGTTCTTCCTCACGGTCTGGTTCATCCCGCAGGTCGGGAAGGGGCTCCACGCATCCCCCGTCCTGACCATCGCCGTGCTCCTCGCGGTCGACGGGGGCTGGCTCTGGTGGGTGCTGGGGCACATCGGGAGCCGCCACAACGAGCGGCGCCAGGTGGCCTTCGCGGGCGGGCTCGTCGCGCCCCTTCTCCTCATCGGGGTGGTCACGCAGGCCTTCCTCCCCCTCGTGTTCGCGGGCGACGTCGCGCTCGTGATCTTCCTGCGGGCGCTCTGGGTCCGCTACGCGCCTCTCCCGGCCCCGCCCGCCGCCGGCCCTCCCCCGGGAGCGGCGCCGCCGGCACCGGAGCTGGGAGGGACCCCTCCGTCCCTGCCGGCGTAGCCACGGACGCGGGACCCTCGGGACGGCGCGCGCGGAGGGGCGCCTCCGGTGGGAGCGGGCGATAATCTTAACTTCCGAGCAGGGGGTGGCGGCGCCATGGTCCGCTGGATCCCACCGACTGAAGAGGATGCTTCGATGTTGGCCGAGCTCGGGATCTCCTCCGTAGAGGAACTCTTCCAAGACATCCCCCGGAAGGCGCTGGTCCGGAAGATCGGACTGGCCAAGCCCCTCGGGGAAGAGGAGGTGGTCGGCCGGATCGATGGTCTCCTCGACCGGAACAAGCCCCTGGGAGAGTTCGACTCCTTCCTCGGGGGAGGCTACCGCTCGCTCTACCAGCCGGCGGTCGTCGACGGGCTCCTCCAGCGCTCCGAGTTCTACACGGCCTACACCCCGTACCAGGCGGAGGCGAGCCAGGGGACGCTCCAGGCCATCTTCGAGTTCCAGTCGCTGTGGGCGGAGATGACGGGGATGGAGGTCGCCAACGCGTCGCTCTACGACGGGGCGACCGCGATCGCCGAGGCCATGCTCATGGCCCGCCGCCTCCACCCGGGCCGCCGTTTCGTGGTCCCGAAGTCCCTCTTCTGGGAGCGCCGGAGCGTGCTCGAGAACTATGCGCGCGGCACCGGCGCCGAGATGGCCGAGGTCCCCTGGGACCCGGCCACCGGGGAGCTCGACGTCGACACGCTGAAGCGCGAGTGTGCCAACGACTGCTTCGGCCTGCTCGTGGAGTACCCCAACTCCTTCGGTGTGCTCGAGGAGTCCCTCCCGACCCTCAAGTCCCTCATCGGGGACGTCCCGCTGGTGGTGGCCGCGGACCCCCTCTCCCTCCTCCTCCTGGAGCCCCCGGGGTCCCTCGGGGCGGACATCGTCGTGGGCGAGGGACAGGGGCTCGGCTCCTCCCCCTCCTACGGGGGTCCCCTCCTCGGCCTCATGGCGACCCGGAAGGCCCACGTGCGGCAGATGCCCGGCCGGCTAGTCGGGGCCACCCGGGACCGGGCGGGGCGCCGCGCCTATACGCTGACCCTCCAGACCCGGGAGCAGCACATCCGGCGGTCGCGCGCGACCTCGAACGTCTGCACGAACAATGCGCTCGTGGCCCTCTCCTTCCTGCTCTTCGCCTCCTCCCGGGGTCCCCGGCGCATGCGGGAGCTCATCGAGAGCCTCGCGGAGCGGACCCACCACCTCGCCGATGCCCTCTCCCACGTGGAGGGGATGACGGCGCCCAGGTTCCGCGGCCCCTTCCTCACCGACTTCGTGGTGGGGCTCGACGGCGTCGACCCGTCGCGCTTCCTCGAGGCGATGGCCGAGCGGAAGATCCTGGCCGGCACGTCCCTCGCGGACCCCCGCCCGGGCGCCGCCCCGCTGGGGTTCTCCGGCCTCCTCACGTCCGTGGACGGCCGGGTGGACAACCGCGCGATCGACCGGTACGCCAAGGCCGCGGCCGAGGTCCTCGCCGAGCTTCGGAGGTCCCCATGACCGAGGGACAGGCCCCCGCGACGACGGAGTCCCGACCGCCGGACTTCCACCAGGCCCGCTGGAACGAGGCTCTCCCCTGGGAGATCCGGCCACCGGTGGCGCCGACGCCGGTCACCTCCCCTTTCGTGCCCCCGGCGCTCCAACGGAAGGCCTCCCTCCGATGGCCGGAGCTCACCGAGCTCGAGATGGTCCGCCACTACACCCGGCTGTCGCAGATGAACTTCTCGATCGAGACCTCCTTCTACCCGCTGGGGTCGTGCACGATGAAGTACAACCCCCGCGTGGGAGAGGTGCTCGCGCGCCGGCCGGGCTGCGCGGACATGCACCCCGCCCAGCCCGACAGCACGGCCCAGGGCTCGCTCGAGCTCCTCTACCGGCTCGAGGAGGCGCTCGGGGCGATCACGGGGCTCCCCAACGTCTCCCTCCAGATCGGGGCGGGGGCCCACGGTGAGTTCGTCGCGCTCCTGCTGACCCGGGCGTACTTCGAGGACAAGGGGGAAGAGCGGACCGAGGTCCTCCTTCCGGACACGGCGCACGGCACGAACCCCGCCTCGGCGGCCATGGCGGGCTTCACCACCCGGGAGATCCCCTCCAAGAACGGCTGCGTGGACGTCCGGGCGCTCTCGGAGGCGCTGGGACCGAAGACCGCCGCCTTCATGCTGACGAACCCCAACACGGCCGGGCTCTTCGAGGAGGACGTGCTCGAGATCGCGGACCGCGTCCACGGGGCCGGAGGGGTCCTCTACTACGACGGCGCGAACCTGAACGCCATCATGGGCAAGACGAGCCCGGGCAAGATGGGGTTCGACGTCGCGCACCTGAACCTCCACAAGACCTTCGGGACCCCCCACGGGGGCGGCGGCCCGGGGGCCGGCGCCCTCTGCGCCGGGAGCCTCCTCAAGGACTACCTCCCGGTCCCCCGCATCCTCAAGGAAGGGCGCCGGTACCGGTGGTCCTACGACTTCCCGAAGTCGATCGGGAAGGTCAAGTCGGCCTACGGGAACGTGGCCCTCAACCTGCGCGCCTACGCCTTCATCCTCGCCCATGGGGAGGAGGGCATCCGCCGGGTCTCGGAGCGCGCGGTGCTCAACTCGAACTACCTCGGGAAGAGGCTCGGGGCCCATCTCGACCGGCCCTTCAAGACGCTGGTCAAGCACGAGTTCGTGCTCTCCGGTTCCCGGCTCAAGGAGCGCGGGGTCCGGACCCTGGACCTCGCGAAGCGCCTGCTCGAGGAGGGGGTCCACGCCCCGACGGTCTACTTCCCCGCCCTGGTGGAGGAGTCGCTCATGATCGAGCCTCCCGAGACCGAGTCCCGGCACGAGCTCGACAACTTCTACGACGCCTTCGTGCGGGCCCTCTCGGACACCCCGGAGAACCTCCATGCCGCCCCGCGGAACCTGGCCGTCGACCGGGTCGACGAGGTGCTCGCGGCCAAGGAGCCGAAACTGGTCTGGCGGGACCTCTAGGGGGAGGACACGCCCCCCCCTCTCACGGAGAGGGGCGGGGAGCCGACCCTGCAACACCTTAAATACGGAACAGGGTAGGAAATCTCCTCGATGGGTAGCTTCGGCGACTCGTGGAGACTGACCAAGACCGCCTTCCGTATGATTCGGGAGGACAAGGCACTGCTCGCCATCCCGGCCGTGGCCGCGGGGGCCTACATCCTCATCCTAGCCCTCTTCGCCATGGGCTTCATCGGCATCCTCCTCTTCTCGCCCCTGTCGGGGACCCCGCTCGACCTGGTCCTGGCGGTCATGGGGATCGCGGCCTACTTCCTCCTCTGGTTCGTGGCCACCTACTTCACCGCGGCCCTCGTCGGGGCGGCCACGATCAAGCTGAACGGGGGCAACCCCAACGTGTCGGACGGGCTCGCCGTCGCCCGCGCCAACATCGGGAAGATCTTTGTCTGGTCGCTCTTCGCCGGCACCGTCGGGCTCGCCATCCAGATGATCGCGGCCCGCTTCCGCGGCCTGCCCGGCCTGATCATCGCGGCGGTGGCCGAGGGCACCTGGAGCGTCGCGACCTACTTCATCGTCCCCGTCCTGCTCTACGAGAACATGGGGGTCTGGGGGTCGCTCAAGACCTCGGCCTCGACCTACGTCCACAACTTCGGGCGCACGTTCATCACGAACATCGTGCTCGGGATCCTCGTCGGGCTCCCGATCGTCGGTGCCATCATCCTCGGCTTGATCGGCTTCTTCGAGCTGCTCGGAGGGGCCGTCCTCCTCGGGGCCGTGCTCGTCATCGCCGCGCTGACCATCGGGATCGTCGCGATCCTGCTGGCGATGGCCGCCGAGGGCATCCTCACGGCCGCGCTCTACCGCTACGCGAAGACCGGGAAGCTCGAGGGCGACCTGATCCACCCCACGGTGGTGCGGACCGGCTCCGTCCCGACGGCGCCCCGGCCGCTCTCCCAGCCCCTCCCCTCCTCGGCCCGCGGCGGGTAGCCCCCGTCGCGCCGCCCCTTCCCCGGACCCCCGGGTGACGCCCCGACCGGGGTCCTGGTCGGAATCATCCTCAAGAACCGGCGCGTCTTTCCCTCTCCGTGGACCTGATCGCGCTCTTCTTGGGGGTCCTCCTGGCCGGGCTGGGCGAGACGCTCGCGGGCATCGCCGCCCTGGCCGCGGGGAGGTATGGAGACCAGCGGCTCTACTTCGTCGTGGGGGCGTTCGCCGTCCTCGGTCTGGTCGGCATCCTGGCCGTGATCGCCCAGCTGAGCTCCGGCGAGCTCGAGACGCTCGACATCGGGTCCGCCCCGCTCGGGCTCCTGGTGGTCTCGACCGCACTTCTCTATCTCTCCGTGGTGCGGGGACGGACCCCCCCGAAGTCCTAGGCGCATGGAGGATGTCCTCCAACAAGGCACCCGCCGCCGGCTCTACGAGACTGTACGGGAGCATCCGGGCCTGAGCGCGCGGGAGCTCCAGCGCCGGCTCCGCCTCGGGTGGGGGGAGACCGCCTACCACCTGGACCAGCTCACCACGGCCGGCGCGGTCCGGCGGGAGCGGGGGGGGCACCAGGACTACTACTTCTCCCCCGAGCTCACCCTCGAGGACCGGCGCATCCTGCTCACGCTCCGGAGCCCGACCGAGCGGAAGCTCCTGCTCCAGATCGCCACGGAGCCGGGGCTCACCTTCCCGGAGCTCGGCGTGCGGGCGGGCCTCAGCAAGTCGACGGTCTCCTTCCACCTCCGCCGGCTGCTCGACCTCGGGCTGATCGAGGGGCACGCGGGGGAGACCGGGCGGCGCTACCAGGTGCCGAACGGCGAACGGGTGGTGCACCTCGTGCGGCTCTACCAGGAGAGCTTCCGGGACCGCCTCGTGGACCACTTCGTGGACACCTTCGCCGCGCTCTTCCGCGAGTGATCCGGCGCGGGAATCCGGGTGTCGCACCAATCCCTCCGGGCTTTGCGCCAAAAGCGAGGTAAACCCCCCCTGCGCTCGGTAGGTCAAGGTCAGCCATGATCGAACAACGAACCCTGAGAACCCTGCTTCCCGTCTGGGCCGGCATCGCGATCCTCGCCTTCGCGGTGATGGCGCCCACCGCCAGCGCCACCCCGGTGGCCCCGGCGGACGACTCCCACCCGGCCCCGTTCACCTGGACCAACGGCGTGGTCCTCCTGTCCTTCGGCGGGGAGTCGCCCGACTTCAGCGTCGCCTCCGTGCACCAGAACCTCGTCAACCTCTCGGTCTCCGCCCAGGGGATGGCGGAGGTCACCCCCGGTGGACAGATCGTCTCGGTCGCCTCCTTCAGTGAGGAGGTCGGGCCATGGAACTTCACCTGGTCCAACGTGTCGGGCGGCGTCGTGGTCAACCTGACCAACACCGTGCCGGTGGTCGCCGCGAGCGGCACCTGGAACACGAGCGAGTTCCCGGAGCCCAGCGGGGCGACTTCCCTGGGCAACACCCAGGTCACCCTCAGCTTCCACCTGAGCAGTTCCGGCACCTCCTCCTCCTGGCGCGTCAAGTTCGACGTCACGGACACCGCGTGGCCCTGGATGTCCGCGAACGACTCGCTCGGCCTGGCGCTCCACGCCGAGCCGCACAGCCAGTCCGAGATCGCGCCCACCTCGGGGGACGGCAACGTGACCGAGGGCGAGAACTCCTCGGGCACCCCGGTGGCCTCCCTCACCTGGGCGAAGGACGCGAACGTGACGTACGCCTCCGGAGCGACGGCCGTCTCGACCGTGCTCGGGTACGTCGGGGTCTCGGATGACCACATGAGCTCCCAGGTCCGCCTGACCTTCGCGGGAGTGGCGGGGGGATACCGTTCCCTCTTCTACGACCCGACGGTCTGGCTCAACGCCCAGGCCTTCGGGACCGGAGTGCCGGCCTCCACGGTGGCCACCTGGGTCATCGGCGCCACCATCGGCGCGGCCGCGATCGTCGTCGGCGTCCTGGTGGCCACCGCCTGGAGGACCCGCGTCACCCCGCCCTCCACGCGGCTGGACTCCGGGCCCACCCGGGCGGCCCGGATCGGCAACGACGGGCGGCTGGCGTGCCTGCGTTGCGGGAAGCCGATCGACGTGCCCGCGGGGGCGGGGGTCCGCTACCTGCTCTGCTCGATCTGCGGGTCGGGCCGCTCCGAACTGCTCTGGACGGCGTAGGACCCGGGCCGGCTACCGGCCAGATGCGGGGGTCGGTGTGCCCGGCCGGCCCCCGGGAACGACTACGGGCGGAGCTCGGGGTGCTGTTCGATGAGCTGGGGGCGGGTGTACCGCCGCCGGGCCCCGAAGGGAGTGAACGGATGTCCGTTCCCCCCGTAGAACTTGGAGAAGTGCTCCACATAGAGGAGACGCGCCCCTTGGATCCCCGGCTCGACCACGCCGAGGATGATGTTGAACACGGCGACGATCAGCACGAGGATGAAGGCCAGGATGGCGTAGCCGACCCCGTGGGTGACCAGGGCGGCCTGGGTCGAGGTCCCCGTGATCCCGATCGCATTGACGACGTAGGCCAGGATGACCGAGGCGAGGAGGATCCCCACCAGCCGCGCGTAGGAGAGGACGTGGCTCACCATGGTCGGGATCTCGACCATCGCCAGGACTCCTTCCGTGACGGGCACCCCGATCGCGCCCACGATGAGCATGCCCACGTAGATATCGAAGTAGCTGTGGTCCGCGATGAGCCAGGAGCCGGGGTAGTGGTGGACGAGGGAGAGCCCGGCGAGGGTCACGCCCCACGCGACCAGGATCCAGCAGACCTTCCCCGCGAGGTGGCGCCAGTTCTTGTGGTAGTAGGCGTTGACGATCCCGAAGATCAGCCCGAGGGTCACCATCGAGAGGCCGATGTAGACCGTGAGGAGGAGGAGCTTCGCCACGTAGACGAGCTGGCCGGGCAGAACATTGGGCTGGCCGGCCGGGGTGCTCCAAGGGATGAGGGCCCAGTCGAAATGTCCGCCGGTGAGGACGCTCAGGGGGAACCCGAAGTAGGAGTCGAAGACGACGCCGAGGCCGATGCCGATGAGGCACCCCGGGATGAGCGTCTTCGCGAGCTGTTTCATCGCGGGGGGCGGCATCACGGTCGTGGTGAACTTGACGAGGAACTTCGGCACGTAGGTCTTTCCCGCGTTGGGGTTGCCGATGCGCCAGACGAGCCACAGACAGACCACGAGGATGAAGCCCGCGTATCCGGCGTCCCCGAGCATGAACCCGAAGAAGATCGGGAAGACGATCGCGAAGACGAGGGTCGGGTCGACCTCTGTGCTCTGCGGCAGCGAGAAGAACCGGATGAAGAACTCGAAGACGTTGAACCCGCGGGGGTTCCGCATGAGGGTGGGCGCCCCCTCGTGCTCGTCGCGGGAGGAGACGAAGCACTTGTCCCCCGTGACGCGGCGGAGCTCGGCGTCGAGCCGGGGAATGTCCTTGGCGGGGACCCAGCCTTCGAGCGCGAAGGAGCTGTCGCTCTGACCGAGGCGGCCGACCACCTCGTTCTTCCGGGCCTCGACGATGAGCTCCTCCTCGATGGGGAGGATCTTGGGGTACCATTCCTTGGAGATCCTGAGGAGCTGGTCCCGCACGGCCGCGAGATCGCGGCGCACCCGGCCCAGGTGATCCTCGGTGACCTTGGCCGCCTCCGCGGGGGTCCCGCGGAGCTCGTCGGGAACGGCGATCAGGCGGGCCCCGATCTTGTGGGCCAGCCGCGCGAAGGGCTCCGAGGTCTCCCGGGGGACGACCACGACGAACCGGGTCTGCTTCCCGTCCGCGGAGGACGCCCCGGGCGAGACGTAGGCGTCGTTCGAGAGGGCGAGCGTCTCCGACCGGAAGGGGGCGAACTTGGCGCTCGGGAGGCTCCCGAAGAAGGAGAAGATGCTCTTCGCGCGCAGGAGGGAGATATCCTCCTGGAAGAATTCGAACTCGCGGAGGGTCTCGAGCTCCTCCCGGAGGTTCTCCTCCCGGGTCACGAGCTCGTCCTCCTGCCGCTTCAGGGTGTGCACCTGGTCGTCGATGGTCACGGAGGCCGCCGCCGCGAGGAGGGCCTTCGTGTCGGGGAAGTGCTGCCGCGTCTCGACGGGGACCTTGGGGAGCGCGGACACGAGCGTCTTGAAGCGCAGGGTGGTGTCGGCGATGGACCGCTCCGTCGCCCCGCCCTTCTCGGAGGAGAAGTACGTGAGGGCCTCCTTCCCGATGGGTTCCACCTGGATCACCCGGAGATCATGGAGGAGGGAGAGCACCCGCTCCCGCTGGTCCTTCGGCCCGACCAGCACGACCTTCTTCATCCGGGAGGGGATCATCGGTGGTACCTCACTTCTTGGGGGACTTCGACGCGGGGGGGGTCACGGGGGTGACGTCCGCGAAGAGGGCCTGGACCGCCGAGGGGAAGAGCGCCTCGACCTCCGCGGGGGTGAAGGGGCGTATGGTGGCCGCCTCGGAACGGGCCTTGGCCACGATCACCTGGGCGTCGGCCTGGGCCTTCGCGAGCGCCGTCTGGAGCTTCTCCTCCCGTTCGACGCGGGCCCGGTCGGTCGCCTCGACCAACTGCTGGGCGATCAGTTTCTTCAGCTCGGCCACCTCGGCGACGGCCTCGGCCTGGGCGGCCCGGAGGCCGGCCTCGCCCGACGACTCGGCGTCCTTCAGTTGGCGCAACAGCTTGAGCGATCCATCTCCTGAATTCTCTGCCATTTCCATTTCCTCCGTCTAGGCCTCGGCCTTCTCGGCGGCCTGCTCCATCTTGTGCTTCACCGTCTTCAGCATGGAGAAACTGTCCCTCTCCATCTCGTCGAACCGGAACTTGATGTACCGCGCGGTCTCCGAGAGCCGGGGGATGAGCACGTTCTCGATCGCGCTCGCCCGCCGCTTCGTCTTCTCGATCTCCTTGAGGAGCCGCCGCATGGCGTTCTCCTTCTCGGCGACGACCAGGACGAGCTTGTAGCACTCCTGGAAGTTGCGGAGCGACTCGTTCACGCTCGTCG
>JAJYEA010000066.1 GCA_021790425.1 Thermoplasmata archaeon
TTGATCCGGACGTACGCGATAATGTAGAGGACGCCCACGACGATGAACCCTAGGAAGAACCCCAGGATGGCGAGGATCAGGGTCACCGGTCCCGCGGTGGAATACTGCCGCTTCTGCAGCGGGAGGTAGGCCCCGAGCACGGCGAGGACGAGCATCATCACCCCGAACACGATGATGATGGAGTTCCCGAGGATCCCGAAGGAGTTCAGGCCCACGTCGATCCACAGCAGGGTGAAGAGGGCCTGCATGACGATCCCGGCGATGAGGAGACCTGAGCCGTCCGAGATGGGGGGCCCCTGCACAGGGGCCGGAGGGACGGCGGGGTACGACGCGATGCCGGGGTAGGGCTGGGCCACGCCGGGCCGAACGCTGCGGGCATCTAACAGTTGCACTGGGAGCAGCGGCGCCCTTGTTCGGTTTTCTTCAGTGAGATCCCCCGCCGCTGCGACACTGGGTGAGGCCGACCCCACGTCAAGTCTCCTCGAAGAGACAATCGTCTGCGGGTCTCAGGCTCGCAGGGATCTCCAGGCCGGAGGGAGTTCGGGCTGAGAGCCACCTGCCGACGGGAGCCGAGGGCCGGGAATGTACCGGCCCCCATCGGGTGGTCGTGAGCGCCTGCGGCGCTTCCTCCGCTCAGAACCCGAGGACCTCGGGGACCAGCACCACGGAGATTCGTCCGGGGGTGCTCTCCTTCTGAACGATCAGGACCTTCGAGATGGAACTGCCCATCCCGTACACCTTCTTCGCCCGGGCATCCTCCATAGGGAAACTTCCCTCGCGTAGCCGGTCGAACGCTTCGCCCAGATCGCGGACGATCTTCTGAGCTCCCACGACCCAGACCACCTTCGCGGCCGAGGCCGCGTAGGGAGCGACCTGGCTGCCGGTCGCAGATGCGACGACGGCCTGGCCCTGTTCGGTGAGCGCGTGGATGCTCCCGACGATGTACTCGGGGGTCGCCCCCATCTTGATCATCTCCCTCCCCTGGGTCTTCCGGTCCATCTTGGCCAGCTCTGCCCGGACTGAACGATACTTCCCGCTCTTGTCCAGGAGGTCCATGATCCCAGTCTCCTCGGTGGTCCGGGAGGTCCCCGTGAACACCTCGGCCCCCTCGGGGATGATCGCTTTGACCCTCGCCAGGGCGGCCTTTCGGTCGGCCTCGACGTAGACGGTCATACCGTTGCGCCGCAACGCCTCCGCCGCCCTTTCGATACGGTCTGGAGCTGGCAGGGTCCTGAAGCGTTCGCTGGGGTTCCCCGGCACTCCCTCGATGAGGGAGGCGTGGTCGGTCGCGGTTGCGGGCATGAAGGGCTGACACCGGGTGGGGTATTTGGCGACCCGCTCATCCGGAGTGAAGCGACCCCCGGAGCACAGAGCGAGGCCGATCTCCGAAGCCTCAACCGGGCCCGTTAGGGGCGCCCCTCGCCTGCGGGAGGGCCTGCGGTCGTCCAACGTATCCGCGGGCTCCTAGCGCTCGCGGACCGAGAATCAGTCCGCGGTCCGGTCCCGGTCGCCCCTGCGGCTAAGCGAACGCCCAGGTCGTCCCCTGATCCGCCTGGGATGTCGCGCCGCCGAAAAGGACCACGTAACCGTCGGATGCACTCCCGTCGTAGGCCATGCCGGCCGACTGTACCGCCGGAACGTTCGCGGTCGTCGTCTTCGTCCAAGTGCTGCCAACGAATGTCCAGTAGAAGCCGCTGTAGATCGCGGTGCCACTGTAGCCCCCGACAAGAAGCGTGAACGTGTGGGGCGGATCGTAAGCCATCGTGGCAAAGGCGGTGACTCCTGGCTCGTTCGTCCCGGTGCAGGTGGACCCTGTGCACTCTGTCCAGGCCCCTGCTTTGAACAGCCAGGTGTCCTGGAGCTCGCCCACGCCGTTCGCACCGCCAAAGAGCACAACCTCGCTATCCTGGGCCTCGTAGGACATGACGGCATAGGTTCGAACGGCGGGACAGGTGGTCGAGGTGCAGGTGGTGCCGCCCGTGACGCAGTCCGAGGATGTGGAGTAGAGTTCGGTCCACGGCCCTGCGCCGCCGTACTTCCAAGTGTCACCGCAGTACGCCGACGCGGTGTCTCCTCCGAAGAGAACCACGTATCCGTCGCTCGAGTCGTAGGAGAGCACGGAGTACTCGCGTCCGCCAGGCGAGCAGGGCGAGCACAGCTGAGTCCACTGGGACCCGGTCCACTCCCAAGCATCAGAGTCGTAGTACGAGCTGGTCTTGCCACAAACAACCGAGCTGCCGATGACCGCCCCTAGCGTGCTGCATCCTCCATAGAGCAGCACGTACCCGTCGGCCGTGTCGTAGGTGATGCCCGCGTTGTACCGAGCGGACGGCTCGCTCGTCCCTGACACGCACGACGTGCAGACCTGGGTCCAACAACCTCCCTTGAACTCCCATGTGTCCCCGTCGGGCGTAGCTCCTGCGATGTCGGTGATTCCCCCAAAGGCTAGAAGGTAACCATGGGCCGCGTCGTAGGCCAGGCTGACCCCGGACCGTGAGGGGGGGGTTAGGCTGGACCACCCGGTGCCTGGGCTGGTCGCGCAGGAGCCGGTCGAGACCGTGACGAAGGCCTCCTGGGAGTAGCCGGGGGCTGCCTGGCCCACCGGTACGGCGGTGTACACTACGAGCGCCACAAGGGCGCTCAGGCCAAGGTATGCGCCCCACCCGGTCCTCGTGCGCCGATGGAGGGTACGGCGCTGCCCCTCACTCCGGGAGGCAAAGCCCCCCGCATGGGGTACGTGCTCCGGCACCGAGAGCGGGTGGTCGCTCACTTGTACAGCCATTGGTCTCCCAGCACCGACGTGGAGGTGTCGCCGCCGCTGTACATCAGAAGATAACCGTCCGTCGAGCGAGCGTCGTACGCGAGGTCGGCTTGCGAGCGGCCTATGAACGAACACGGATTGCACCCTGCGGTGAAGGCCCCCGTCACGAACGTGTAGGTGGAAGAGTCGTACGCGCTCGTCACGGAGTCGTACCCCCCCACAAGGATTGTTGCCGTGTACGTGGGGTCCCAGGCGAACGCCGCGAAGGCGCGGAGGCCGGGTGCGCAGGTTGCACACTGCTGGGCCCACCCCGCAGCGACCGTGAAGGTGTAGGAATCCCCGAGAGAGGCGGTCACCGAGGACCCCCCGTAGAGCACCAGCTCTTGGTCCGAGGCGTCGTAGGTCAGAGAAGGTCCCCATCGGTTCGAGATGGCGGGGGTCCCGCAAGCCCCCGAGGCGCAGATCTGAGTCCAGGTGGGGTTCACGCCGCCCCCGTTGAACATCCACGAGTCGCTTGTCGTCGTGATCGTGCAAGAGTTGCGCCCGCAGGTCTGAGCGGTGGAGCCCGCGACAAGGACGACCTTGGCGTCCAGCGCGTCATAGGCCATCCCAAAGTCGATCCGGCCAGGCGGGGCGGTCCCTTGTGTGGTCACCTGGGCCCAGGATCCCCCGTAGTATTCCCACGTGTCCGCGGCGAACGTCCCGGCCGCACAAGCGAACCCGCCCCCGACGAAAAACCCGCCTCCCTGGCTCCCGATGGAGGTGCACCCTCCGAAGAGGACGATGCAGCCCTGAGTGTCAGTCGGGAATAGGGTCTGGCAGTCTCCTGCATGCCCGTCCCATACCAGGTTGGCGCCGGCCCTGGGCGATGGGCAGGGTCCCGTGTTCGTGTCAGAAGGTGGATTCGTGTAGCATATCGACCCGGTGTCGGCTGCCTCCTGCTCGGTCCAGCACCCTCCCAGGTACGACCATGTGTCCCCGAGCAATGTCGTGAATCCTGCGCTTCCTCCGAACAACAGTACGTACCCGTCAGCGGGATCGTAGGCCATGGGGCCGTCCGATCGCGCAGGGTTCGGAGCGAGCGCCGACCACCCGGACGGCGGGCTGATCATGCAGCCTCCCACGGGGAGTAGCGCGTAGTTCTCGTTCGAGCTGAAGCTCGCTACCGACGAGAGGAAGGAGGACCCCAGGACCGTGCCTGAGAGGACGGCGATCGCCGTCAGCACCATGGGCGGAACAAGGGCGCGCCGGTAGCCCAACCGTGCCCGCAGACCTCGGGGTCGAACGATGGGCGATGTGCTGGAATCCGTCATTTGTCGCCTGTCCTCCTCCCCTCTCTCAAGTGCCAGAGGTCGTGACCGTGAGCGAGAAGCGGGGCGGGGTCCCCCCGAGGGCGTGGACCGCGCCTCCGTAGGCAAACGAAACGTCGAGCATCACCGTCATGCCCGAGATGCTGTTCGAAACGCTCAGGGAGAACGGGTCAGAGGCCCCGGACTTGCTGCAAGGGCCCTCGAGCGCCCCGACGCCGTAGCTCCAGGCGACGGTGTTGCCCCCGGTGCCCGAGCTGTCCGCACCGTTGTTGGGCAGGTAGATGGCGGGGGTCACGCTGCTGTCGCAGGCACTCTGGGTCCCGGAGATGCAGGACCCGCCGGAGTACACCTGACTTCCGGGCTGGCAGTAGACGTCGCTGCTGTGCGGCGCGACGAAGAGCACCATCCATGACGCGGATCCCGATAGCGACCCCGAACCGGAGATCAAGACCGACATCGACAGCGCCCCGCTCGACGGCGTGGAGCTGCAGCCGATCCCCATCTCACCGTCCAAGTACTCAGACCCTTGGGCCCCGGTCCCGTACATGGTCGGGGTGACCGAGACCGAGGAGGCGGGCGAAGTGCCGGTCAAAGCGGGGGAGAACGAGATGTAGCTCGTGCCCGAGGGCAGTCCGGCTCCGACCGTGTTGGTCGTCGATAGCGAAACGAAGCCGCAGTCCAGGATGGTGGAAGGGGTTGTGTTCGCGGTCAGGTAGCCTGAGACCATGATGAATGTGGTGCCGGAGGCGACGCCAAGGAGAGAGGCGACGAACAAGACCGTGAACATTGCTCCCCCCCGGCGCCTGCGACTGGTGCGTTGCTTGGTCCGGAGCGAGAGGGTTTCGGGTACGATGGAGGACGGGCCGTCGCCGTTCGTGAGCTCTTCTCCCACTTGCTCTTCGTGCCCCAGGGTCCCGTGCGCCGGCAGGGATGGGGTGGTGGTCTCCGCCCCGGGGCTTCCCCTTTCTAATCCATCGCTTACCAGATTATTAGGGATATCCCGCCGTGCCAACAACCTCGTTACGCAGACCCGGGCATCCAAATGCAAAATATGTGCGTTGTTTCGCGTGCTAATGATGTATTTCAAACAATACGGGTTCGTGTTCTGCCTATGGGTACCCACCGAAGTGGGCAAGAATGGACACTGAGCCGATAGTGTGTATTTGTGTGGCACCGCGGGTTTGCTTATAAACTCCCTGTTTCATCAATACGGGTGCGGGGTGGCATGGGGGCCGGGGGGACGGGGACGCCCTACCTGCGGGTGTCCGGGGCGAGCACTAGGTCCACCGGAACTTCGCGTAGGTGCCGATGCGCCTGCACTTACGGCGGCCCTGGCTCGTGCCCGCTTGGGAGTGCATGAAAGCTCTCGGCGTGGTGATTCTGCTGATCTCAGGTCTGGTTGTAGGGAGCTCTCTGGCTCCCGGGCTTCCGGGCACGTCCCAGGCTCGACCCCATCCATACCTCTCCCAAGGTTCGGCCCCGGAGTCCTACGGGACGAAGTCCCTGGGGCAGGCGCTCGCTCCCGCTCCTGGAATGGGACCGGGCATCGGGGCAATCGGCGCATCTCCGGAGGGGTTGTCACTGACGCAGGGGTTGGTCACCCCTCCGCCAGTTGGGGGCGACGAATCACCTGCGCCGGGGGCTGGCCTCTCGTTGCACCTTCCAAACGACGTCAGCGCTGTCGACCCACCGGATGTCCAGGTAGCAGTCACGCCTGGAGGGTACCGGGTCGTTCGTGGATGGAACAGCGAATCGCCCCCGCAAGATTCCATCGACTCGACGGCTAACAATTTTGAACCCAGCGACAGCGGCCAGTCCGCCGCTCCGAATCGCCTTGCCTTCCTTCCGCATGAGGATTCCACGAATCGCACGTCATTGGCGCTGGCCTCATCCGGGGCGAGAGTCGCCGATTCAAGCACCCCACAGCGGGCCCCGAACAACCTCCGTCCGCTCGGAGGGTTCTCGACAGGACTGGACATCGGGGCGTCTGGGATATCGAATGGTGTCCCCGGGGCGTATCTCTGGGACACCCCCTCCGAAATGGTCGACACCTTTGGGGATGTCTACGTCGAGTTCGTCGCCAACGCTGCAGCTGGTGCATGTTTCAGCGGATCGACCGCGGGTTGGGCGGTGTACTATGCGGTCAGCATTAATGGCGGAACCAGCTTTTTCACCAAGTGCGAAATCGCTCCAGGCGCCGGACTCGCGAATCTCAATCCCAGCATTGCAATCACTCCAACGGGTAGTGATGTTTGCTTGGTTGCGAGTGCGTATGCAACAAGCTCCACGACGGAGCAGGGGGACTACTACTTCCTGTGCACGACGAGCGGGGTCACCGCGCTTCACGCTGGGACCGCAACATGGGGGTCCCTCTATGACGGTGAATTGTATGACGGGATGTGTGGGGCTTCCCACGGAGCATCTGCCTCTGAAGGCGACGCGGTTGCCACCTTCGATTCAAGTGGGAATTTGCTTGTCGGAATCTGGGGTTACCAGTACTCCGCGTGCAGCACGTTCGGCATCGGAGTCGATGTCTGGACCAGTCCGGCTACCTCTACGACCCACACGACGTACTTCATCCCCGACTCCACACTTTCGGGACCCATCGGAGGAACGGGTGGTTACTACTACGCCAACCTCTGGTTGGCGTGCGACTCGTCCGCAGCTGTTTGTTCGATTTTCTTCGCGCATTCGAATTATGCTGGTGGGGCGTACAACACTTGGTACAGCCTCTACTTCACATCGACCAACGATTTCTCCACGTACACCACCCCCGTGATCCTCTCGCGGCACGCCTGGACAAGCACCGCGTTCGTCACCGATTACGTGGACATCGGAGGTGCGCAGTATGCTTCCTCCGGGTCTGACTCCGCGGTGGCGTTCCTTCACGACACCGTGGTCGGAACGGCCTCGGTCTCGTACGGGCTGAACTACTCGTACAGTTCGAACGACTTCACCACTCTGACGGCAGGCAGTTCTCCGAAGCCCGGAGGTACGGGGTATTATGGCATGTCGTTGGCGTTGGAAGGGTCCGGAGCGATTCCCTTCGTCAGTTTCAACGACGCGAACTACCAATACCTCACCGCGGCGACCTCCCAATCAGGTTCTTTCTCCACCAAGGACCAGGCCCTCAGCCCCGGCACCGACGGCGGGATGCTGGGGGTCTATTCCGGCTCGACGTGGGAGGTCGATGTGGCATGGACCACGAGCCAAACCACGACTCAGACCTATTTCTCGAGCCTCTATCAAGTGAGCATAGGTAGCGGAAGCACTTCTCCGACCACGATCGACGTCAACCAGGGGGTCGCCTTCGGGGCGACAGCCTCGAACGGCGTTACCCCCCTCACGTTCTCGTACGGCGGCCTTCCAGCGGGTTGCAGTTCCACCAACAGCAGTTCACTTTCGTGCAGCCCAACGGTCGCTGGGACGTACGCCGCAATCGTGCTCACCGTGAGCGACCTCTGGGGCTTCACGGCCTCCGTGACCCTTCCGACCCTCACCGTCAATCCCGCCCTGGTTGCCGGATCGATTACACCAGCATCTGCCTTTATCGACAATGGACAAGCGATCACCCTGTCGTCCTCCGTGGCCACGGGGGGAACGCCCGCCTACTCCTACCAATGGTATTCGGGGTCGTCGACCACCTGCTCGAGCAACTCGATCATTTCGGGGCAGACGACTACGAGCTACACTCCGTCACCAACATCGGCCACCTACTACTGCGTGAAGTACGGTGACAGCAGTACTGGATTGCCGACCGCGGCTGCCTACTCGAACGTGGTCCTGGTCACGGTCTATACGGCGCTTTCTGCAGGTGCTGTGACCCCGGGATCGCCGGGCATCGACAGCGGACAGGCCATCACTCTGAGCTCCAACGAAGGGAACGGAGTTCCCACCTTCAGCTACCTTTGGTACACTTCGACCAGCGGGATCGGAGCCTGCAGTACTGGGACCTCTACCGCAGTGACCACGAGCACTTACACCGCCTCTCCGACCGTCAACACCTACTACTGCTACCAGGTGACCGATAGCAGTAGTGGAAACTCGGGTCACGAGAGTGTCGGGTCTGCCTGGGATCTCGTGACGGTCGACATTGCGCTTTCGGCTGGTCCGGTAACCCCAGGAGCTCCGGGAATCGATAATGGCCAGGCGATCACGCTC
>JAJYEA010000067.1 GCA_021790425.1 Thermoplasmata archaeon
GCGCGCTCCGCTGAACCTACGGACGCACGCGCTGCAGGTGCACGTACTGGATGGGCTCGCCCTCCCCGATTCCGAGAAGGAAGGACTTGCGGACCCCCTGGGCGACCCGGATCGCCCGGGAGAGCTCGGGCCAGCTGCTCTCGAAGTCCGGCGGCACCACGTGCACGAGGTACCGGGCATGGGTGGTGGTAGGGTCGGACTCGTACGCGCGGAAATGGGTGCCGTACTTGAACCCGGTCTTGGGCAGGAGACCCTCCTTGCGCAAGGAGGTGTAGACGGGGAGGCGTTGTTCCAGGTCCCCCTCCACGGGCCCGGCCACGGTGAGGAACGCCTTCCGGGACAGGGGTTTCCCCGTTCGGCCATCCGTGAGATGCAATCGGCCCTCTGTGACGAGGTAGAGCGCCTCGAGAAGGGAGAGCTCGAGGCGTTCGCCGACTCGGCTTCCGAACATCTGGTGTTCCCCGAGCGCGGCGATCGCCTCCGCATCGAAGACGCTCACGCGGTCCGTCAGGAAGATCCCCTCCATCGCGGGGAGTGTCCCGGGCGCGGGAGCGGGCTGGTGGCCCTTGGGCACGACCAGCCGGGGCGCGTAGTAGGTGAGGTCGCTCTCCTCGTCCACGACCCCGAGGAGGAGCCGCTTCTTTCCCCTCCGCCCCCGGTCGAGAAGGTCGAGCAGGGAGGGTAACGAGAAGGGGGTCCGTTCGGAGAGCGCGACCACCCAGTAGAGCGAGGGGGTGCGCGGGTAGGTCCCGCCGCGCGGAAGGACGGAGAAGCTCACGGCGCCGGTGCCGGGCTTCACGACGTACCCCCGTTGCCGGAGGTCCCGGTAGACCAGGTAGTGGATGTCGAACGTCTCGTCCCCGCCGTAGGCCCGCCGGAGGAGTTCCGAGAGCGGGAGCCGGGCGCCCGGGTCGCCGTCCCCGTGGGGGGCCAGCCGGCCGGCCTCCGTCAGGTAGACCGTCTCGAGCGGGTCCAGTGCGAGCCCTCCGCGGGGGAGATGGTTCCCGTAGTACCCCTTGTTGTAGAGCGTGGAGGCCCCCGCCGGGTCAGAGACGATGGAGTCGCCGTGCTCCAGGACACGCGCCAGGGGCACGATGGACGGAGCGTGCTCGGTCGTGGTCATGCCTGCCGGCTACGGAGCTGTTGCACCACGCTCTCCATCCCCTGGGAGAGCAGGGTCAGGTCCTCGGCCGAGAGCGCGCCCGAGGCGCGCGCCAGGTCGCGGACGGCCGAGAGACGGGTGAGCGTGACCAGCCGGACCCCGGCCTTTCCGAAGTTCTCGGAGGCCTGCGGGAGCTCGTAGGTGAAGACCGCGGTGGCGCCGAGGACCCGGAGTCCCTCCTCCGAGGCGGCCTTCACGGCGTCCAGGAGGGAGGTGCCCGTGGAGACGAGGTCCTCCAACACCACGACGGGCGTTCCCTTCTCGAGGGCCCCCTCGAGCCGTTTCCCGAGGCCATGTCCCTTTGCCGCGGCCCGTACGTACCCCATCGGCAGACCGAGCCGTTCTGCCACGAAGGCGGCATGCGGGATGCCTCCCGTCGCCACTCCCACGATCCCCCGGACCTCGGGCCACGTGGCCCGGACGAGCGCAGCCCAGGAATCCTCAATGGACGTCCGGGCGGGTGGGAAGCTCATGATCCGGCGACAGTCGCAGTAGATCGGCGAGCTCACTCCGGAGGCCCAGGTGTACGGCTTCCGTGGAGAGAGTGCGACCACGCCGATGTCTAGGAGCCACCGGGCGACGTTCTGCGCGACCTGCGCCTCTTCCGTATCGGCCGTCATTCCACTTCCGACTCCTCGATCTGCTGGAGGAACTCCGGCAGATGAGGGCATCGGGTAGTGAGGTAGAGCCGGCAGTGGGCGCACCCCTGGTCGTCCAGATCGTCTCGAAGGCGCGGGTTGAACTCGTAGCAGGGGAGTCCCCGGAACCCCTGCTCCTCTGCCGTGGGCCCGGCCTCCGGTCGGACCGAGCCCATCGGACGCTCCCTACGAACTCGGGGGTGCGAGGGAAAGATGGGGGGTCGGCGTGGCCTTCGTGGGCTCGATCGCGGTCGCGTGCACCATCGAAGCGAGGCGCTCCAGCAGGGAGTTCTTGGCCGGCTCGGCGCCGACCAGGGCGTAGCGGAGGACATCCCGGAGTGTGCGCACGGGGATCACCTCGATCTTGCCGATGTAGCGGGATTCGAGCAGAAGATCCTCCTTGTTGTCCTCGGGGATGAGGACGCGGGTCAGACCGGCTTCGGCCGCTGCCTCCACCTTCGCGGTGACCCCGCCGATGGGGAGCACCAGGCCCCGCACGGAAAGCGAGCCCGTCATCGCGACCCCTTGGTCGACCGGGACACCCTCCAGGGCACTGATGACCGCCGTGGCGATGGAGACGCTCGCGCTGTCCCCCTCGACCCCTTCGGAGGTGCCCACGAACTGGATGTGGATATCGTGGTTCGAGATGTCCTCCCCGGTGTACTTCTTGATCAGGGCGGAGACGTTCTGGACGGCCTCCTTGGCGATGTCCCCGAGCTTCCCGGTCGCGACGACCGTCCCGGCGCTCTTGGTCTGGGCCGGCGTGACCTCCGCGACGATGGGGAGCACGATGCCGGAGAACTCGCTCATCCCGCTCTGACCCCCGAGGGCCGCGAGGCCGTTGACGACACCGATGGCGGCGCCCTCGGTGGTGAACATGTGGTAGTCCTTCCGCCGCTCGATGTAGCGGTCTGCGATCTGCTGCTCGAGGGAGCGGCTGGAGCGCTTCGCCCGGGTGACGTGGTCCGCGGTGACGACGGTGGCCCCCTCGCTGTTGGCGAGGTCGCCCGCGACGCGGATGAGCCCCCCGAGCTCGCGGAGGCGGAGGGTCAAGAGGCCGGAACGGCCCGCCCGGCGCTGCGCCTCGTGGATGATCTCCGCGACGGCGCCCCGCTCAAAGTGGGGGATCTTCTTGTCCTTGGTGACCTCCTGGGCCACGAAGCGGACGAGCTTCTTGCGGTTCTCGGTGTTGTCCGGCATCGTGGTCTTGACGTAGACCTCGTACCCGTACCCTCGGATGCGGCTCCGCAGGGCCGGGTGCATCTCCTGCACGCTGTCGAGGTTGCCCGCGGCGACGAGGATGAAGTCACAGGGGACCGGCTCGGTCTTCACCATGGCGCCCGCCGAGCGTTCGGACTGGCCCACGATGGGGAAGCGCTTCTCCTGGAGCGCCGTGAGCAGGGCGTGCTGGCTCTCGATCTTGAGGAGGTGGATCTCGTCGATGAAGAGCACCCCTCCGTTCGCCTTGTGGATCGCTCCCACCTCGACGCGCTCGTGGGGAGGGGTCTCGAGGCCACCGGACTGGAAGGGGTCGTGCTTGACGTCGCCCAGCAGGGCCCCGGCATGGGCCCCCGTGGAGTCGATGAAGGGCGGCTTCTCCTCCGTGGTATGTCCGACGAGCAGTTTGGCCACGGTACTCGACGGATCGGACTTGTTGGAGCTCATCCGGAAGAAGCCGACGACGAAGAAGAACCCCATCATGATGAAGACGCCCAGCATGATGATCACGACCAGGTTCGCGGGGTCGGAAATGATGGCCCAGGCGATGAGGAACACGACGACGAACGCGAACAGGATGATGAAGATGTTGCGCGCCTCCTTCTTCTGCGCCATCTCGAGCTTCTGGGCCGCGACGATCTCCTTGCCCTTGCCCGACGGGACCACCCGGATCTTCGGCTCGTTGGGGTCCTCGGGGTTCGGATAGGCGAGGATGTCCTGGAGCTGCTCCTTGGGCATGAAATCGGTCATGGCGCGGGCAAGCATCGACTTCCCCGTCCCGGGTTCCCCGATCAGGATGACATGGCGCTTCTGTTGGGCCGCCTTGCGGACCACCTCCACCGCCTCGTCCTGGCCGATGACCTGGTCGAGGAGGCGGCCAGGTATCTCTACGTCCTGGGTGGTGTTGAACCCTTGGGCATCGACCCAGGGGCCCACCTCCCCCGGGACTTCGTGCGCATCCGACTTCGTCTCAACCATCTGCTCGCCCTATCAATGGGGCTTGAGTGTATATATCTTTGCAACCGGCCGATTTTGGATTCCAATTTCTCTCGGGGTGGAGTACGGCCATGGTGGCCCGTGAGAGACCGTCGCATGGCCTTGCCACTCCGAAAGTCGGTGTGCCTAGGGACACGAACTCTCGGTCGAAGTGCTTAGAAGCCCGCAGTGGCGAAAAGGACGTAAGGCCATTTTGTGGAGATCGCCCGAAGCGGTGCTTTGGGGGCGTTTAGGGAACGTAATGTCTCAGGGGCTTTCCCAGGCATCGGTTGGTCATCCCCCAGTCTGCTCTGGTCGAAAGGGTCATGGCCTCGCCGCATTCCATCGGGTAGGGGAAAATGTCCGCGCCAACAACCCGGGAACTGGTGGGAAAGCCTGTCGCGGAACAGTTGTACGAGGAGACCGCGAGGAAGTGGCGGGACCGGACCGGTGCCCCCATTCCGGGCCTCGCGAGCGTGGCCGTGGGGGAGGATGGCCCGTTCCGGCTGTATCAGCGTCAGCAACGCCGGTCGTTCGAGCGGCAGGGGCTCCGTTTCCGAGAGGTCGTGGTGCCCGGCAACGCATCCATGGCCGAACTTCGGAGCACGCTCGCCGGGCTCAACGCCGACCCGGAGGTGCATGGCATCCTCCTCCAGCACCCGCTCCCACGTCCGCTCGAGTTCTTCGCGGCGATGTCGGAGGTCTCCCCCGAGAAGGACATCGACGGGGTCGGCATCCAGAACCTGGGGAGGCTGGTGACCCGCCAGCCGATCCACGTCCCCGCCGTGGCGAAGGCCGCGCTCGAGATCCTCCGGTTCTATGGCCTCTCTCCGGCCCGGAAGCGGGTGACCGTGGTGGGGCGCTCGGAGACGGTCGGCATCCCCACGGTCCTCCTGCTCCTCATGAAGGGGGAGTGGGGCGATGCCACGGTCACCGTGGCCCACTCGGGAACCCCCGACCTGGACGCAGCCGTCCGCGGGGCGGACATCGTGATCTCCTGCGCCGGCAAGCACCGGATCGTGAACCGGGGGAACGTGAAGCAGGGGGCCGTGGTGGTCGATGTCGGGGTCTCGGGCATCCCGGATCCCGCGAAGCCCGGCGCCACGCTCATGGTCGGTGACGCGGACGCTCAGGAACTGGCCGGATGGGCCTCGGCGGTCACTCCGGTCCCTGGAGGCGTGGGCCCCGTGACCGTCGCCGAGCTTATCAGGAACACCGTGGTCGCATGGAGCCTACTGGAAGGCGCGCGATGACCGTACGGACCGCCCCGATTCCCGCCTCCCCCTTCCCCGAGGAGGAACCCCCTCTCCGCTGCCGGGATTGTCCCATGTGGTACGGGGAGGAGGACAAGGGGTGGGGGCCGTGCTCCATCAAGCACCAGCGGGGGGCGGTCCAGTTCATCACGTTCGGCGGGCACCGATGCGACGAGGGATATCGGCCGGCGGTGCACATCCCTCTCTCAGCTTCCTCCCGTTCCGCTCCCGACCAGCGACCCCGACGAGGTTCCAAGCGGGATCCCCAGCGCCGCCGATCGCGCTCGGACGGGTGACGAACTGACCGTGATCGTGCCTCGCCAGGGTCATCGGGAAGGGCCGGCGGGGGTCCGCTTCCCCCGGGGTCCGGCATGAGCCCCTCCGGACGTGCGGCCGCCGCGGAAAGTTCCCACACCCCGTCGTCCCAGAGGTTCGACAACCGCGGGGCCCTCTCCCGCTCGCTCCGCTTCTTCTCCCTCGGTTTCGTGCTCCTGCCCACCATCATCTGGGCGGTGTTCGTGGGGCTGAACGCCCGGACATCCTACTTCGGGGCCCAGTGGGTCCCGGTCGTGGTCCTGACAGTCCTCTGGCTCGTCACGGTCGGCATCGGCTACCTCATGACCGTCGGACGGACCCCGGTCCGGCTGATGTCGGACAGCAGTACCACCCTGGAGGTGGTGCCGTGGCTGGGCCGGCCGCTCCGGTGGGAGCTCGATCCCCAGGGACGCCACCGGTCGCTCGAGCGTTACCCCGCGAGCGTGCTCTCGATGAACCCCTGCGAGCTCATCGAGTTCGAACTCGTGGGCTCCCGGAGACACCGCCTCATCGTCGAGGAAGCCCTCCTCGATGATTTCCTCGGCCGTGGGCCGAGGGGTTCAGCCCAGTAGGTCCTCGAGCTCCCCGGCCACCATCGTCAGGAGCTGGTCGGGGGAACGGTTCTTGAATTCGGTGATCTGACCGCTCGCCATCTCGAGCCGGACGCAGAATTCGTCCCCGTCACGGAGGAAGGACAGGGTCAGGAGGCGGTCGCTCCCCGCGCGCGGAAGGGAGGCGTTCCCGGAGCTACCGTTCGACGGGAGCTCGGCCGCCGGAGTCGATGCGCGACCCTTCTTGGTGCTGGCGGCCGACTTCCGGGCCGCCGGGGCGGGTGCAACGGGCTTCTTCACAGGCGATTTGTTTGACTTTGCAGGCTGTTTCTTGGCCACGCGGACCACCGTGTCTGCCCAAAGAGGACGGCTCGCCTATTTTACGGTTTCCCAACCTATTCACGGGGGGGCAGGACGAGCCCCCGGGCCACCGGGGTGAGGGTCCCGGTCTCATCGAAGTACAGATGCTTGGTCTCGGTGAACTCCTCCAGGGCCTGCATGCCCAGTTCCCGTCCGATCCCCGACTGCTTGTACCCCCCGCGAGGAGCATAGCAGCTCAGCATGTGGTAGTCGTTGATCCAGATGGTTCCCGCCTTGAGCCGGCGGGCCACGGACATCGCCTTGCGGGTGCTCCCGCTCCAGACGGCCCCCGCGAGCCCGAAGATCGTGTTGTTGGCGAGCTCGATGGCGTCGTCCACGGTGTCGTAGGGCAGGACGCTGAGGACCGGGCCGAAGATCTCCTCCTGGGCGATCTTCATGTCGGGCCGGACACCGGAGAAGATGGTCGGGTGCAAGTAGTATCCCTTGGAGAGGTCTCCCGAAGTGGGCCGGTCCCCTCCGATGGCAACATGGGCCCCCTGGGACTTTCCCGACTCGATGTAGCTGAGGACGCGCTCGAGCTGGCCATGGCTCACCAGGGGCCCCATGTCGGTCTCGTACGACTGGGTCGGCCCGAGGCGTATGGACTTCGCCCGCTCGACGAGCTTGCGCACGATCTCCTCCTCCCGCTGCTTGGGCACGAGGAGACGGCTTCCCGACTCGCAGAGCTGGCCGGCGTGGAGAAAGATGCCGAAGAGCGATCCGTCGACCGCCCGGTCGATATCGGCGTCGGGAAGGATGACGTTGGCGCTCTTGCCTCCGAGCTCGAGCGTGGTGCGCTTGATCGTGGGGGCCGCCATGGTCATGATGTCCCGCCCGACCTCGGTGGATCCAGTGAAGCTCACCTTGTCCACCTTGGCGTGCGAGGCCAGCACCGAGCCGATCTCGCCTCCCGGGCCTGTGATGATCTGGAGCGCGTTCTTGGGAAGCCCGGCCTCATAGAGCGCCTTGGTCATCTCGATGGCCGTCAGCGGGGTCAGCGACGCCGGCTTGAGGATCACGGTGTTCCCGGCCGCCAGGGCCGGGCCCGCCTTCCATACGGCCATGAGGAGCGGAAGGTTCCACGGGCAGATCCCCGCGCAAAGACCGATCGGCTCCCGTAGGACCATCCCATGGCTTCCCTCGAGGTCGGGTTGCTGGATCTTCTTCGTCGGGTTGTGGGCGGCGAGCTCTCCGAAGAAGCCGAGGTGAGAGACGGCGAGTGCGATGTCGAAGTAGGTGCTCTGCCGGATGGGCTTGCCGGCGTTCTGGGTCTCGAGGAGCGCGATGGCCTCCCCGCGGGTAGACATGATCTCGGCGGCCTTCTTGAGGATGGCTCCCCGTTCGGCCCCCTTCATCTCGGGCCAGGGGCCCTTGTCGAAGGCTTCCCTCCCGGCGTCGATCGCCCGGAGCGTCTCTTCCTTCCCGAGCTTGGGGACGTCCCCCACGAGCTCTCCGTTCGAAGGATCGTGCAGCAGTGTCTTGGCTCCGCTCGTGGCCTCCCTCCATTCGCCATCCACATACACCTTCCACGACGCGCTCATGAACTACCCATCGCCCGGACACTCGTCGGAGGAATAAAGGTGCCGCATCGCGGGAGGAGGGGCTGTGACCCCTGCCGAGGGTCCGGCCACCGGGCTTCCCACCTACGCCGTGAAAGCGAACGGCCACCCTCTGACTTCCAATAACCGTCAGCCCGAACCACCCCCTTCCACCTGACTCTCGATAGAGAATCGTCGACCGCAACGCTTACTAAC
>JAJYEA010000068.1 GCA_021790425.1 Thermoplasmata archaeon
GATGAAGACGGGAGCGAAGAGGGCGAGGAGACTCCTCCAACCATCGCCGTTCGAGCGGGGGTTCCAGTGGACCGTCGAGCTCTTGAGGGCGGTCGGTGCAGATGGGGTCGCAGTCTAACGGCTGCCCCCCCGGGCGATGGTGCTTCACATCTCCGCATCTCGGGGTGACTATCAAACCGCGGGGTGCCACTGGAACCCGCAGTCACCCCAGTCCAGGTTCCCTACGCCACGCTCGTGACGGGCTCAGAAAGTGCGAAACTCCACCAACAGCTACCCACCTGAAAGCCCGAAGCACCCTTCTGCAAAGGCTGCTCAGGGCGGTGAACTACCGTCTGGGCCACGTCTACCAAGTGGAGACCCGACGGCCACTGTCGACACGCCTTGACTGTCCAAGACTATCGGTCACCTGAGGAAGGGCGGGATTGCCAAGCACTGGACTCTCCGGCCCCTCCGGGAGACCAAGCGGATGACCCTGAAGGACGCTTCGCGGGAGTGGGACGCCCAGCGGATCGCCGCGTCGAGCCCGGCCGTCCCGGCGGACTCCGTCCTGGCGAAGATTAGGGGGGATTCTCGGCCCTCTGGGGGCCCCCGCGGGAGGAGCCCCCGGCTCAGGCCTTTCGGTTCGTGTCGAGGACCACCTGTCCCTCCGACCGGGCCACGGTCTCGGGCTCCACCGCGCGGTTGATGGTGATCTCGTTCACCACCGCCAGGATCTGGAGCGCTTGGTGGAGGCCCGACCCGACCCGCTGGACGGAGCCCGCGCTGGGGCCATCCCGGATCCGGTGGACGATGGACCGGAGGCGATCAGGGCCCCCCGTGAGGTCCTCCTCGATGGCGTTGAGGGTGGCGTTGGCCTGGGTCACTGAGAAGCGGGTGAAGGCCTCCATGGTGGCCCCGAGGCGCGCCTCCACCGTCTGGAACTCCCCGTCGAGCTCCTCGAGCAGGCCTCGGGGGAGATCTTGGAGGCGGCCGAGGGAAGCCTGGAGCTCCGGCCCGATCCACGCCAGGAGGTCCCCCACCTCCTCCAGCATCTTCACCACCACGCGATAGCCGATCTGGTAGTGGTGGCTCTCCACGCCGATCTCCCGGGCCACCCGAAAGTCGTCGGAGGCGATGAGGAGCTGCCGGACCATGAGGAGGTACAGCCGGTCGATCTCCTCCTCCTGGCCCGGAATCTCGGCCACCGCCGCCGGGTCGCGGGTCGACAAGAGCTGACGGCAGGCGTGGACCTCCGCCCCGAGAAGGCGCACCATCTGGGCGAGGATCTGGGAGAGGGGGTAGCGGGTGGGGTCCACGAAGTTCTGCACCTCGACCCACTCGGGGGTCTCCGCCACAATGCTCATCCCCAGCATCCGCCCGGCGAGGGAGCGAATTTCCTGCCGCTGGGTCCCGGTGAGGCCTCCCCGGGCCGTGATGCGCACGCGGTTCTGGCCCACCACGTAGGACCCTACGAGGAGGCGGGAAATCAGGTGGGGGGGGAGGTCGGTGGCATCGATTCCGAGGGGCCGCGGGTTCCCTCGCGCCCCCGCGTCGGTGGCCGCGAGGGAGATCTCCAGGCGGCCTCCTCCCAGGTCGGAGAATCGCAGTGGGGTGCCGACCTTGACACGCATCGCCTGGGTCCAGGACTTCGGCAGGGTCACGGCGAGGGACGAGCCCCCGGTCCGTTGTACGCGCCGCGTGGTGCCGGGCTCCGTCTCGGGGCCCTCCGCCGCCTCGCGATCCGGGGCCATGCGGGTCCCATTACCTTCCGAACTAAAGGATTGACGAGACCCTGGGGGACCCGATATTCCCCCCGGGAAATCGCGATTCCCTGAGGTGAAATCGCTCCGGGGAACCCCCCCGATGCTTAACTACAGTCCTTACCCCTACGAGTTTTCTACCCCTCATCCAACGTCGTGGGCATCGAGGGGAGCTTCATCACCTCCGATCGGACCCCCAGCCGTTCCGGCACCTCCTCGGCCCCCGTCGTGAACCGGGCCAGCCTCCACCGCCGCATCTCCGTCCCCCGTATCCCCACCTACTGGACACTCCTTTCCCGTACCTCCTCCCGCAGGCGCTCCCCCGTCATCCCGGCCCACCGCCCCTCTTCTCCTCCGACCAGATGCCGATGTGCCGCCTCCCGTCCTCCTCCCCCACCACCTCGCACCACCTCTCTTCCGGGACCCTCTCCTCGGCCGGTGCAGGGAGCCCCACCGCCAGTTTCGTCTGGAGGCTCTTCCCCTTCGAGGAGGGCGCCCCCAGGTCCAACGGCTCCCGCCTCCTCTCCTCCGCCTGCGCCAGGATCGGCTTGACGTTCCAGAGCGTCTCCGCGATCACGTAGTGGAAACCGGCTGACGTGTACCCCTCCGGAATGCACACCTAGGGAGAGGGGGGTGCGGGGGGAGATGGCCCCCCGGTCCTCGCTTCTCTGTTCGGTCATGCTTGCTGTTCCTCCTGTTTCTTCTGGGCGTATTCCTTCGACGTCATGTACTTCAGCGACGAGTGCGGACGGAACTCGTTGTAGTCCTTGATCGAGGTATCGATCGTAGCTCGGGTCTCCAGGAAGCTCTCGGCCTCCCTCAGCCACAGGTAGTCCCCCTTCAGGTGGCCGTGGAAGGACTCCTGGAGGCCGTTGTCCTCGGGGGTCTGCGGGCGGCTCATGTCCAAGTGGATCCCCAGGGTGCGGACGCCCTCTCGGAACAGGCGGCTGTTGAACTGGGACCCGGCGTCCGTCTTCAGGACAAGGTCGGTCGCTCGTCCCGTCGTCGGGAACCGGGCCCACAGGGCCTTCGCCACCACAGAGAGGGCGTCGGCCGCCGCGCAGCTCGGGAAGAACTCCCACACCACGACCTCCCGGGTGCAGGCGTCCACCACCGCCATCAGGTGGCAGATGCCCCGGTCCGTGGTGAGGACGTCGGTCAGGTCCGTGGACCACTTTCGGTTCGGGAGCTCCGCGCTCAGGCTTCCAGTGGAAGGGAGGCGCGGCCGAGGGAAGTGGGCAGGTCTCAGCAGTCCTTCCGCCTTCATCAGTCGGTGGACCCGCTTGCGGTTCCCGGTCCGCCCCGACCGTCGGAGCATGGCCCAGACCCGCCGATAGCCGAAGGTAGGACGGACCAGGGCCACCTCCCGGATGGCTCGACGGACCTGGGGCTCGTCAGCACGGGGCCGCAGCACCGTCTCGGGGGTGGGCCCGAGGTACATCGCTCGACGGGAGAGCCCGGTGAAGGCCGCCGCTCTCGTCGTGGGGATCCCCCGCTCCACCATTTTCATGGCGATCCCCCGCCTTCGTTTTTTCCCTCGGAGCTACCCTCGAACTCGTCGCGGAAGACCTGGAGGGCGAGCGCCTGGTCGGCCACCAGACGCTTGAGCCGACCGTTCTCCTGACGGAGCCCCTGCTCGACGGTACCCTCGCCGGACTTCAATCCGGTCTTCATCGAGGCCAGGGCGCGCTCACGCCACTTGTAGAACTGGCCCGAGGTGATGCTGTGGGCTCGGCAGATCTCGGCCACGTTCGCCTTGGGGGAGAGGCCCTCGAGAACGATACGGAACTTCTCCTCGGCGGACCAGCTCCGATGGGTGGTCATGGCTCCTCTGGAAGGGCGCAGGGGTTCTTGTTCGCTTCGGGAGGGCTCGGACGTCCAACTCTCGGGCGCGAGCCCCGCTGCGGGCGTCTCGAGGGGGTTGACGTTCGCGCGTCCCCCCTGGACCCCCCTCTTCCAGTCGCTCGTTCCTGCCCAAACCCTCCCCACCGTAGGTGTGCACTTCTATTGGGGTACGGACCACGGTGCCTACAATGCCCTCCCTCTCCGAGAGAGGGTCAGGGCAAAAGGGGAATATCGGGGGGACGCCGCCCGGGCCCCTCCCGACTCTCCTTACGGTCCGAAGGGTACCCGCAAGGCGCCCCGTTCCCCTGTCCGGTCTGGGTCCCAGGGACCCGAGGGAGGAAACATGACGGCAGTGGAAGGGGGAGCTACGGCGACGGCGGGGATTGCGGAGACCGCGCGGGTCTTTCAGGTCACATCGGTCTCGGAGAAGGAGACGACCCGGGCGATGAAGACCCTCTCGGCGATGCGAATCTTATTCGGAGCAATCTTCCTCTTCGACGGGATCCTCAAGTGGGTTCTGTTCGCCACGGGACAGATGCAGGGGGTCATCGACGGGGAGTTCTACACCCCCTCGTGGCTCACCGCGAACTTTGCCCTCTTCGGGGCCCTGGTGGGGCTGGGCGAGACCTTCGGGGGTCTCTTCCTCGTCCTAGGGGTCTTCCAGCGGCCCGCGGCCCTCTGGAGCGCCTTGGTGATGGGCTTCATCTGGGCCTTCGGGGGCTTCGGGGGTTATCCCAGCGCCATCGGAGCGTCTTGGAGCACCGCCGGATACACCGATCTGGGCGGGGACCTCATGCTGGCCCTCGTGTTCGTTGTCCTCGCCTTCGCGGCGCCCTACGCCTACGGCCTGGCGAAGGCCTGGAAGCTGCGCGAGCGGTTCGCCGGGGACGGCTGGCGGAACCGCCTGCTCCGGGCGTTCCTGACCTGAACCCATTCCCCGCCGGGGCGGGTCCCCTCCCGCCCCGGTTCCGAGCGGAAGGCCGCGTCCGTCACTCTGCGGGATGGGGCTCGCTCGGATCTCCCGGGGGGTCAGGGAGCGAGGGGCGCCGCTACTCCCTGTCGGGCGCTTCCCGACGGGCCGGGGGGCCCTCACCCGCCGCACGATCCGGGAGGGCCGGGGGGTCGCGATCCATTGTGGCCACTGAGGGTTGACCCACCCCCGTTGTGAGCACCCGACCTCGCGTTTCTCCTCGAGGAGAGGTCTATCTGTGTTGTGCGCATGATGCTCACAACAGACCCATGCCGTTCACCCGAGGAATCCCCCGCAAGCTCAAGGATGGAACCGAGCGGACCTACTACTACCGTGTCGAGGGCTTCCGCGAGGGAGCCAAGGTCCGCCAGCGGATGGTGGAGTACCTGGGTACCAGCCCAAACCGACGGACCTTCCCCCTGGACCCTGCCCTTGCCGCACGGGTCGCCCTCGCGCTGCTGGAGGGGAAGCCTTCCCCGGCGGTGGTGTGGGACCGGCTCAAGGGCCTCGGGCTCGGTCTCCCCGGGCGTCCCCAGCAGGTCTCGCTCACCTACAATCCCCCCCTGCGGAGGTACTCTCTGCATTGCCAATGATCCCGAGCCGCTTCGTCGGGAGCCCCACGAGCACGCCTGCACTCCGGACTGCGGCCGCCCTCTTCGCGTCGTGAAGACGCGGACCCACACCGTCCTCACCCCGACCGGGCCCCTCCCGGTCTGCAAGGTGACCCGGCGCTGTCCTCGCCCCCGAAGGCGGACCTTCTCACCGCCTCCTCTCACCCCCTACCGCAGTCCCTCCACCCTCGAACTGATGGTCGAGGTGGGACGGCTCCACTTCCTTGAGCATCGTCAGTTCGGGGAGATCGAGGCGCTCCTGGTGGCGCGGGGCGTCCGTGTCCCGCGCCGCACGCTCCAGCCCCTGGCCGACGGGTTCGCCCTGCCCATGGTGGCCGTCTATCTGGAGAGCGGGCCGCTCTTGGCCCAGCGTCTGCACGAGCCGGGCGGCTATGTCCTGCTTCTGGACACCACAGGGGTCCCCGGCCGCCTCCCGCTCCAGCTCATCGACGGGTGGAGAGGGCTCGCCCTGCTCTCCGCCTCGGTCGCCCAGGAGAGCCGGGAGGACGTCTCGTGCATCCTACGGATCCCCGATGGCGCGCTGGGCCCTCCCGTGGTCTCCGTGCGGGACATGAGCGACGGGCTCGACCAGGCGCTCCGTGCGGTCTGGCCGGGGCTCTACATCCTGACGTGCCACTTCCACTATCTCAAGGCGGTCGGGCTGCGCCTCTTCGAGGTCTCCTATGCCCGACTTCGCAGCGCCATCGACCACATCGGGGTGAAGCGTCACCTGCGGGCCCTGGCCAAGCGGCTTCGTAGAGAGGGAGGGAAGAGCCAGGAGGCCACGCAGACCCGGGCCTGGGCCGAGGCGGTCCTCGCCTCCGGGAAGGAGGCGAAGGGCCGCCCCTACCCGTTCTCCCTCTCGGCGGTGGCCTTCTGGTGTCGGTGCGAGGAGGTGCTCATGGAACCGAGGGCGCGTCTCCATCGGGCCGGGAGATGGGCGAAGGGGGCTCCCTACCGGAAGCTGGAGGAGGGGTTGGACCGTCTGCTGGTGCCCTCCCCACGCCAGCCTGGCCTCGCGAGGGAGGTCCGTCGTCTGGAGGCGAGGTGGACTTGGTTCGAGCGGCTGCGGAAGGCCCTCAAGTTCCGTCACGGTCCGGTGCCCCTCGCGACGACCGGCCATCTCAGCGAGCGGTCGCTGGAGCACGGCCGGCGAAGGCTGGATTGGCTCGTGGGGAAGCTCCAGGCCGAGGAAGGGCAGAAGGGAGGGGACCACGACGAACGGAAGCTCCGCGGCGTACTGGGCCGCCTGCGCGAGGACCTGGATCGTAGGCGTGGCGAACTCTTGGCGCCGAACGTGAAGGTGAGGGGCCGAGTGCGGCCCGTGCCACGGACCACGGCCCTGGCGGAGCGGGAGTCTTGAAAGCTGCGTCGGCATGGTCGCCGGGTGATGGGTGTGGCCGAGGTCGAGGGCCCGGTCCAACGGGAAGGCTCGAGGCTGTGGCTCCTCGAGAACCTGCGTGACCCCGCCTACGTCCGCCTGGTTTACGGTTCCCCATCCCGTCTGGCGAAGCGGCTGGGTCAGGTCAGTTCCGCCGCCCTTGAGCAGGCGAAACGGCTCACGGGACTTTCGGGCTGATCACATCAGGCGCAACCCTCGGCGGCCGTAATGGGTCGCCGACACCATGTTGTCACGCCACCGGTGGCACCTGCGGCGGCCGCCCCGCCGATGACCGGACCACGACCAACCCAGGGCGCGGAGAGGTGTCTCGGCTCTCTCAGAGCAGGTGGTGGATTCGCTCGCGGATGAGAATCTCTGACGAGCCGAGGAGCCGGCCCAGTTCAGGCCCCACCGCCTGGTAGAGGACTCGGTGACCCCTTCGCCGCCGTTGGACGAGGCCAGCCTGCCACAACACGACGAGATGCTGTGAGACGCTCGGCTGGGAGATCGGAACGAGCCTTTCGCACCGTTCGATCTCCTCCTCGCGATCGTCGTGGTCGCACTGATCCTCGCCTTCTACGCCGTCAAGGAAACCCGGGGGTTCGCGCACCGGGAAACCACCCCTGCCGGTCCGGCGGATTCTCTCGCAGCCTCGAGGCCGACGAGAACCTCATTCGCCAAGGCTACGTGGGGCGACCACCGGTTGCTCGCGTGCCACCAAGCCGGGTTGATTGAGAAGTTCGTCGACACCATCGCGTGGGGCCTCTTTTCGCTCTACTTCGTCGCTCAAGGGGTCGCAATCCCCACGATAGGCGCACTCGTGGGGGCGTACACCGGCACGTGGGCGCTCCTGCAGTTAGCCACGGGCCACCTCTCGGACCGGATCGGCCGGAAGATTCCGATCGTGCTCGGAATGGAGGTCGCGGGCGCCGGTGTTGTCCTTGTCGCCGTTTCGGGCTCCCTCCTCGGTTGTCTCCTCGGGGCCGTTACCACGGGAGTCGGGATGGCGCTCCTCTATCCGAATCTGGTCGCGGCGGTCGCCGATATCGCATCCCCGGTCGAGCGGGGATCGGTGCTCGGGGTCTATCGGTTCTGGCGGGACAGCGGCTACGGCTTCGGCGCCATCGCGGCCGGGCTCGTTGCCGACACTTTCGGGCTGGCAAACTCATTTCTTGTCGTCGCTCTGTTGATGGCCGCGTCCGGTGCTGTCGTGGCGTGGTTTTACCATGCGGCTAGCATCCGTGGGTGGCCTCCTTCGCGGAGTTGACCGGGACCGCGGGAATCCTCCTTCGAGGCTCTCGCCCCCCCCGTTTCGCCGGCCGAGCGGAACCGATCCGTGAGCCGCCCCGGCGCAAGGGGTGTAGAGAGGACGAAGGGTATCCGGACGCTGGAGGAAGCGACCTTCGTCGCCGGTCCACTCAAGTCCTCCCCGACGGCGTGATGTCCGGCTCGTCCGAACACAATCGGGTACGGAATCGAGGGGCGGGAAGCGACCTTCCTTCGGTCAGTTTATCTACCCCTCCCCGGTGGCGCGGTCATGGCGTGGACCACCGGACAGCGATA
>JAJYEA010000069.1 GCA_021790425.1 Thermoplasmata archaeon
GCTGGGGGTCATCGTGGTGCTCGCAGGGATCGTGATGCGGAAGCCTACCGCGCCAGCCCCAACGACCCCGACCGGTACGCCACCGTCGAAGTAGGTCCGGCCCCTTCCCCCCGCCCGCGGGTGTCGGTCCCGGCGGGGGGTCCCCGACCGTAGGGAGCTCGAGGGTTCCAATGCGCTGACGTAGCCGGGGTGGGCACAATCGGGGAACTAGGACCGAATGCTCCTGGGGGGATTTGAACCCCCGTTGGCGGGTCGAAGGCCCGCTATCCTTGGCCGGACTAGACTACAGGAGCGTTCCGGCGTTCCGAGCATCGTAAGGAGAAAAGCGCTGCGCGGGGGTCCGCCTCAACCGACCCGCTCCCAGCGCTCGAGCTGCTGGACCTTGGAGAGGGTGCTCCCGCGCTTGATCTCCTCCCGGACACGGTTCTCGTGCTCCAGTACGTCCAGGGCCCGGTTGGCGATCTCCTGGGCCCGTTCGCGGGGCACGACGACCACGCCGCTCGCATCCCCCACGATCCAGTCCCCCGGACGGACGTGTTGACCACCGCACGTGATCTCCACGCCGATCTCGCCGTGTCCTTTCGGCTCGCCCGCGTCGGAGGCGATGTGCCGCGAGAAGAGCGGGAGACCGAGGTCGAGGATCGAGTCGATGTCCCGGGCGGCCCCGTCGATGACCACTCCGGCCACTCCCCGGACGTGGGCCGACCAGCTGGCGAGCTCCCCCCAGAGGCCGGTGGTCCCGCCACCGGCATCGATGACGATGACATCGCCGGGACCCGCCCGGTCGATGGACTCCACCGGTTTGGCCCAGTCCCCGTCGAGGGTCCGGACCGTGACCGCCGTGCCGACCACCTTGATCCGGGGGTCCTTGAGACGCGGGAGGATGCCGTGCATGGCCCCCTTCCGCTGGAGCGCGTCCGTGACGTTCGGTGACGAGACCTTGGAGAAGGCCTCGCGGATCTCCTTCTCTCCGTAGCGGTGGAAGAGCTCGGACGAGACGGCCTGCCCCGTCTCCATCGCCTGGAGGATGGCGCGCGTTGCGTCGGCCATCTTCGGGGACTTGGTGATGGCGCCGCCCACGATGACGACCTGCGCACCTGCGCTCACGGCCTTCGCGGCCGTCTCGGAGTTGATCCCTCCGGCCACTGCGACCGGGAGGGGGGAACGTGCCACGAGGTCCCGGAGGATCTCGAACGGGTCCTCGCCCTTCATCTGCTGGTCGATGCCCACGTGGAGGCAGACCATGGAGGCCCCGAGCTCCCGGGCCCGCACGGCCCGGGCCGGCATGTCGGGGACGGCCAGCAGGTCGACCATCACCTCCACCCCGTACTTCTCCCCCGCGCGCACGGCCTCGGCGATCGTGCCGTCGTCGCTCGCGCCGAGCACGGTCACGATGTCGGCCCCGGCCTTGGCGGCGATCTCGACCTCGAAGCCTCCGGTGTCCATGACCTTCATGTCGGCGACGATCCGCTTGTCCTTGAAGTTCCGTTTGAGCTCGCGGACGGCCTCGAGCCCCTCGCTCTTGATGAGGGGCGTTCCGGCCTCCACCCACTGGGCGCCCCCTTCCACGGCCTCGCGCGCGGCCTGGATGGCCCGGGAGAGGTTCTCAAAGTCGAGTGCGACCTGTAGGACGGCTCTTTCTAGCTTCATAGTTCATCCATTTGCGCCCAAGGGAGTTCCACAACTGCCGCAGAAGGTGTCCTCGGGATCCACCGTCTTCTGGCACCGCGGACACTTCGCCTCCGCGATGGTCTGGCCACAGGCGCGGCAGAACCGGTTGGTGGTCGGATTGTCCTTGCCGCACCGCGGGCACTTCACGGTGGAAGCCGCCACCCGTCCGGTCCCGGTCTGGGCGGCCACCTCCGGGCCCGGAGAGGGAGCCGAAGAACGAAGGGCGGAAGGGGAGGGTTGCTCGGGCGGGGCATCCACGGTGGTGCCGGGGGAGATCGCGATCCGACTGCCGTCCGGGGACCCGAGGAGGCGTCGCCCCCGCATCGCCAGCCGGAGGCTCTCCGTGTAGTCCTCCCGTTGGAAGGCCTTGTCCGCTTGGGCCAGCAACCGACGGGCCTCCTCGGCGCTCTTTCCCTCCGCGGTCTTGAGGTCGTTTTCCAGCATCTGTCGCTCGAAGCGGGACTCGAGGAGGTTCCGTTCGACCTTCTTCCGGAACTCCTGCATCGGGGGCAACTCCTCGGGGGCATCGAGGGCGGTCGGTGCGGGAGCATCCGCCCCCCGCTCGGAGCCCTCGTTCAGGGTGTCGGGTTCCCCTACCTTGCGCGAGAGGTCCCGGAGCTTGAGCGACTCATCCTCGAGGGAGACCTTCTTCTCCGTCACGACCCGCTGCCGGGTCGCCCGTGGGGTCAAGGAAGCGGCCTGGACCATGTCCCGGGCGGACCGTGCAAGACGGGCCGCGTCTCCGTAATCGCCCTCCTTCAGCCGGATCTCGGCCTCGTCCAACCGGCTCTTGGCCAGGGAGACGTCGAGCCCGTCCCGGGAACTGCGCTCGATCACCGCCCGGGTAGTGTTGATCTGGTTGTGGGCGGTGTCCTCCACCCACGACGGGTTGTCCTTCTCCTCGAGGAGCTTCGCGCGCTTGTGGCGCAGGTAGCGGAGAACATAGATGGCGATCAGGGCGAGCGCGATGACCAGGGAAACGATGAGCCCGATCTGATTGCCGGAGAGCGTTGACATGATCAGTGCGGCAGGGGCTAGGAATGGGAAGGCCGTCTATAAGCGTGTCTCAGCGCCCTGTCCCCCGCCCGGGGCTGCCCGCGGGACCTCGTCGGGGTGCTCCACCCCTTCCGCCAATCGGGAAGCGATGTCCTGAAGGTCATCTGCGGTGGGCTCGAGGCCCAACCGACGGAGGGAGGTCAGGCGTTCCGTCGCCATCCCCTCGGGCATCCCGAAGAGCTCCTCGGTCTCCCGGGGCTCGACCGTCAGCGGCACCGCACCGTGGTGGAGGAGCGCCCGGGAGGTCACGTGCTGGCCCGCCCCCCCGAGCACCCCGGACCCTGCGACAAGCGCCTCGCCGAGGCCGGAGAGGAAGCAGTACGCGGAGAACCAGGCACCCGTCTTCTCCCACCGGGAGGGATGCCCGCGCTGTAGGAGCCAGTCCACCCACCCCCGGCCAAAGCGGGAGTATCCGTGCACGAAGTCGCGTCCGGTCCATTGGGGCTGCCGCGGGACCACCACGGACCAGAAGAGGTCCCCGGGATGGTGGAGGACGGCCGTCCCGCCGGAGGTTCTCCGGTAGATGGCGAGTTCCGGATCGTGACGACGCAGGGCGATCTCGACATCCTCGCGCTGAGAGACCCCCAGGGTGACGCACCTTTCGGCGCACACCGCGATCTGGACGCGGGGGAGGCCCTGCGCGAGGGATTCCTCGTCCCGGCGCAGGATCTCCTGGTAGGGTAGCTCTCCCAAGACCCGGATCTCCATCGCGTCGCCCTCGGGCATCACCCCCTCCGCGGCTTAACCTTCGCGACAGCAACCCTATACGGGTCACCCCCGTGGCATCTCCCGTGCGGATCCGCGTTGACCCCCTCTCCCCCGGCCACGCCCAGGGCCGGGTCGTGACGGGGAAGGGGTCCGTGGCGCCGGACCCGAGCGGCCCCCCGCCGGTCGTCGTTGTCTCCCCGGGCCCCGAACCGGCGTCCCTGGATTCCTTCCGCGCACTCGACCGAGCGGGCCGGGACCCCTCCGCCGTCATCCTTCCCCGGCCTTCGCCCGACATGGTGCGGGCCCTGGCGCTGGCCAAGATCCCCGCGGTGCGGTTCGACCAAGCGGGGGCCCTGGTCGACGGGGACGAGGTCACGGTCGATGGCGCCGAGGGGTACCTGGAGCTTCCCGCGGTCAAGGAGGTCCCCGTGGTGACGGCGATCCTCAGGGATGCCCGAGGGCACATCCTGCTGCTGCGGAGGTCCGAGAAGGTCGGAAGCTTCCGAGGGTTCTGGGCCGGGGTGAGCGGCTTCCTCGAGGCGAGCTCGCCCCTGGAACAGGCCCTGATCGAGATCGGGGAGGAGACCTCGCTGTCCCGTTCCGACGTCCGTCTCGAACGCGAGGGAAACCGGGTCTACGCCCGGGATGGCGCGAGGATGTTCGTGGTGCACCCCTTCCTCTTCGCGACCTCGCGCACCGACATCCGCATCGACTGGGAGCACACCGAGTTCACGTGGGTGCCCCCCTCGGACGTTCCGAAGTACCGGACCGTCCCGGGGATGGACCGCGTCTTCGCCACCCTCGGCGTGTAGCTTTTTAAGGCCGCCCCGTCTGGCGGGGACCATGTTCTGCAACGCCTGCGGTGCCCAGAATCCCCCCGATGCACGCTTCTGCTACAAGTGCGGCAAGCCTCTCGGTGAGAGCGGGTCGGCTCCCGCGCCACCTCCCCCGGGTGCGGCGCCGGCGGCCCCCAAGGCCGAGGGCCCGCAGAACCTGACCTGCAAGACCTGCGGCGCCCCCCTCCGGCCGATGGGCGGCGACATGGTGGTCACCTGCGAGTACTGCGGCAGCTCCGTGGCCATGTCCTCCGATGGCTGGAAGGCGATCAAGACGCACTCGATGCTCGTGCCCAAGGTCGTGGACGAGCAGGAGGCCCTCGGGGCCTGCCGGGAGTGGATGGACCGCGGGCTCCTGCATCACCACCTCTACGAGGAGAGCAAGCTCATCGAGGGCAAGCTCTCGATGGTACCCTACTGGATCGTCCCCGTGTCGGCGGTCACCCACTACACCTACGAGGACATCGCGGTCCAGGGCGCCGAGATCGGCGGCTCGATCGCGGCCGCGGCGCTCGTGGGAAGCCTCCTCGGAGGGGGAGGACGGGGCCGGGGCGGGATGTTCGTGGCGCCGGTCTTCATGGGGGGCGGCGGGAGTGCGCGCCGCGCGGCGGAGCTCTCGGGCCAGTACGATTACCCCGTCATCGCCGTGCAGGGCCTCCAGTCCTACCAGCCCAAGGACTACCAGTTCGACCTCCTCTCCCGCATCCCGTTCGAGAAGCGGCGGCTCCCCTCCGGGTATCCCATCCTGAACGGGGACATCGGCGAGGAGGCCGCGAAGTACATGGCGCGGAACTTCGTCGTGGCCCTCCAAGGGGACAAGGCCCACAAGGCCCACCGGATGGTGCAGAGCCTGAAGACGGAGGTCGACGTGGCCGACGGGGAACTCCTCCACGTGCCCATCTGGTACTTCACCTTCGACCACAAAGGCGACCGGACGATCCTGCTCGTGGACGGCGCGAAGATGCAGGTAATGAACTCCGTCCAATGAGGCCGATATCTTTTTCCCCTGAGCCCGGTTGGTGATTCCGTGGCCGGAGGGCAAACTTCCCAGGGTGCGGACGCCTCACAGATGGAGAGCGTCTACTGCCCCGAGTGCGGGAACGTCGTGGCCCTGAAGATGCTGGCCGTGCACCGCAACCGGATGCACCAGATCCCCCTGCCCACCGCTCCTCCCCGGGCCCCCGACCAGCCCGACCTCTCGGTGCCGAACTGGGTCTCCGATGCCGCGGTCCCGCCCAAACCGGTCGAGAAGCAGGCGGCGAAGCCGGCCGAAAAGGAGCCCGAGCCGCCCGCCCCCGAGGAGCCGGTCGACACCACGGTCGAGATCCCCGAGCACGAGCACGAGGACTACCGGGGGGACCTCGAGGAGCACGAGTCCGAGCTGACCACGCTCAAGCTCGCCATCGCCCACCTCGACCAGAAGCTCAAGGAGCGGGAGAGCGAGATCACCGTCCTCCAGGGCATGCTGACCGAGATGGTCAAGAAGGAGGAGGAGAACGAGATGGCCACCGCCACCCCCATCATCATCTACGACACGCAGGAGAAGCGGGTGGTCGGGATGAACCTCCTCTATCGCAAGAAGGGCCAGCAGGTCGAGGGCATCCTGAAGAAGCTCGTGGACGGCTGGCACAAGGAGTCGAAGGGCGTCGAGTTCAACGGCCTCCCCCCCAACATGACGCTGCGGCTCAAGGAGGACCCCGAGGAGCGCGGCTTCGAGATGGTCCCCGCGACCATGCTCGTGCTCCGCCTCTCCCGCAAGGAGCGGGAGGCGCTCGGGCCCGTCATGCAGCTCCCGCCGGGGGCGGAGACGCCCCCCGACCAGAGCCCTCCGGACCCCGCGGCGTAGGGCCCGGGACCTTCTGGCCCCCTGCGTCGGGGACTACACGTCCAAGTACAAGGAGAACTCGAGCGGCGTGGGCCGGAGCGCCACGTCCAGGGTCTCCTGGCGCTTGAGCTCGAAGTAGTGCTCGAGGAGGTCCTTGGGGAAGACCTCGTCCAGGAACGCGTGGTCCGACTCCAGGTGGTCGAGGGACTCCCGGAGCGACCCGGGGAGCTCCTTGATCCCCAGCTCCCGGCGGTGGTGGGGCGTGAGCTTGTAGATGTCCTCGTCCACCGGGTTGCCCGGGTCGAGCTTGTGCTTGATCCCGTCCAGTCCCGCGGCCTGCATGGCGGCGAGGGCGAGATAGATGTTGCACGACGGGTCCGGGGTGCGGAACTCCACGCGCTTCGCCTTCTCGACGGTCTTCTCGTAGACGGGGACGCGGCAGTTGGCCGAGCGGTTCCCCCGGGCCCACGCGATGAAGACGGGCGCCTCGTAGCCCGGGACGAGCCGGCGGTAGGAGTTCGTCGTGGGGTTCGTGATGGCCGTGAGGGCCTGGGAGTGGGCCATGAGCCCGCCGATGTAGTAGCGGCAGGTCTGGGAGACCTCGGCGTAGGGCTCGTCGGCGTCGTAGAAGGTGTTCTTCCCGTCCTTCCAGAGGCTCTGGTGCGTGTGCATCCCGGAGCCGTTGTCGCCGAAGATCGGCTTCGGCATGAACGTGGCCACCCGGTTGTAGAGGAGCGCGGTCCGCTTGATCACCATCTTCATCGAGGTGATGCTGTCCGCCATCTCCATGAGCGGGGCGAAGCGGATGTTGATCTCGCACTGGCCGGAGGTCGCCACCTCATGGTGGTGGGCCTCGACCTCGATCCCGAAGTCGTCCTCGAGGACCCGGCTCATCTCGTTGCGCAGGTCGGCGAGGCCGTCCCGGGGCGGGGCGGCGTAGTAGCCTCCCTTCATGGCGAAGGGAAGGAGGTTGAACTCACCGGAGGTCCAGGGGGCCTCGGCGGACTGGAGCTGGTAGCCGCTCCCGGAGCCGGACTGGGCCGCCCCCAGGGGGGACGGATCGATCCGCACCCGGTCGAAGACGAAGAACTCGAGCTCCGGGCCCCAGTAGGAGATGCTGAACCCCTGGTTCGCCGCCTGCTGGACGGCCCGCTCCGCCGCGTAGCGGGGGTCGCGGGAGAAGCGCTCGTGCCGGAAGCCCTCCCAGATGTTGCAGATGAGCCGGTAGGTCTTGTGGGGGGGAGCGTACCAGGGAAGGGGCCGGAGGGTGGTGATGTCGGGCGCCAGGCGCATGTCCGACTCGTGGATGTCCGTGAAGCCGCGGATCGAGCTCCCGTCCAGCTTGGGGATCCCCTCCGAGAAGTGCCGGGCCTCGAGGTGATGGGCCGGGATCGTCACGTGCTGCAGGAGCCCGGTCAGGTCCACGAACTGGAGGTCGATCCAACGGACTTCCTCCCGCCGCAGCTGCTCGATCAATCTCTCCGGGCTGGTGGCGTGCAACGATTCGGGGCCCCGCATGGGCCGGCAGCATGGGAGGGGGGAGATAATGGTTTCCGTTTTCCGCGGCCGCGAAACGGCCGCGGCGCCCGCGACGGGCCCGGGAGGAGCGAGCCGGCTCCCCTCAGGCGAACATGCCGACGGTCTCCTTGCGGACGTCCTCTTCGCCGAGCACCTTCTCGATGGCCCGTTCGAAGTCGGACTGCAGGACGTAGTCCCGCTCCAGGCGGATGGCCGTCATGCCCGCTTCCGTGCAGATGGACTTGATGTCGGCTCCCGTGGCCCCCTCGGCGCGCTGGGCCAGGTAGTCGATGTCGATCGCGTCCTTCGTGTTCATCGGGCGCAGGTGGATCTTGAAGATCTCCGCGCGGCCCGGGAAGCCCGGGACGGGCACCTCGACGATCCGGTCGAACCGGCCGGGCCGGAGGAGGGCGTCATCCAGGATGTCGGGCCGGTTGGTCGCCGCGATGATCTTGACGTTCGAGGGCGGCTCGAAC
>JAJYEA010000070.1 GCA_021790425.1 Thermoplasmata archaeon
ATGGCTCCGGTCACCTTTTCGACGACGGTCTTGGTCTCATGGTCGGTCCACTTGTGCTCGATCTCGTAGAGCGGCATAGCATCCTCGTCAGCTCCAAGACGGACCCCAGCTTGAGCCCCACCGTTGCATACGCAACCCCACCAGGAACTGCCGAGTCCAAGTCCCGAAGCCGGGGTGACGGACTCGGTCGGGGGACCGCACCAGCAGGCGTCCGTCCTTTTCACCGCTCTTTACTCGGCCTCGGGCCGCCAAGCGGAGCACGGCATCGGCCACTTGCAGGTCGGGGTCGGTGAACCGCATCTCGGTAGGCATCTTCCTCCGGAGGTGAGCTTGGCCCCTCGATACCTGCTCCTTGGTCCACGCATGTAAACGGCCAGGCCGGTTCTTCGGATCGGTAGCCCGAGGTGAGGATGATGCCCAGAGCGACGTCGACTTCTGGGTCGAGTTGGCGCCGGGACGCAGCCTCTTCGATCCTGGTGGCCTCCAGTCCGAACCGGGATCGCTTCTTGGACGCCCTGTGGATGTGGTCACCGAGCGGGGGCTGAAGCGGCGCCTACGCGACCGTGTCCTCCGGGAATCGGTGGTCCTGTGAGGGACCCGAAGGAACGGTTGCGGGACATCCTCGGGGCCATCGCCGCCATCGAGCGAGACCACGGTGAGAGCAGGGAATCGTTCGAGACCGACGAGCTCCTCGAAGCGTATCAGAACCTCGATGGGGAAAGCCGGTTGGTCTCACGAAGCCTTCCGTAGAACCCGGGCCTGGGGCCGAAGCCCAGGAAACGTACCAGGTCGCCGTCTACCTCGTAGATGCCTCGGAACACTCTCGGTGGGAAGTCTGTCAGCTTCAGTTTCCAGATTCCCGGGTGACCACGAACTTGTTCCACCGAATATCCCAGGCCAGATCGGAGCGGATGTTCCAAGAGGGAAGGCAGGACCTCCTCGAAGGTCCGACGAACACGCAAAGGGAGCGAGAGATACTCCTCATCGGACGGTTCACGAAACGAGAACCGATAGGCCATTGCTCACCGGCCACGGTGAGCGAGTTCGCGAGAACGCGTGAGAACCTCTTTCCCCGGCACGTCCTGGCCGGCACGGCGGCGGCGTTCCATCTCTGCGTACCAGCCGGGGGGCACGTAGTCTTCAGCCATCTCGAGAAGGAAGTCGTCCCAAGTCTGATCGGCAGTCTTCAGGGATCGCAATCGCCGGACGACATCGGAGTGGACAGGGATCGTTGTGAGGGTGTTGGTCGACATACATTACCATCAATGACGGTCAACTATAATATCCAAGCGGTCGCCTCAGTCCTCGACAGTCGGGCCTGCCCCCTGCATGGGGGTCGGGTTTCTCCTCTCACCGTGCACGTGGGATGGGGGGTACTGCTCACAAATCGGAGGGCCGCCGCCGTTGTTTCAAGGGACGGCTATGGCATACTCCCCGCGACGACAATCGTGGGCGTTCTCGCCTGGACTCTCGTCCCGCTCGTGATCCTAGTGTGGAGGATCCGTACGCGAGATTAGGCAAACACTCGCTCGGGATTGTGGCACTGCAACGTCACGACCCGCAAGCTCGTTCGACCTTACGGACGGGGGGGAGTCCGCCACCTTGGTCCCCTGTCTTGAGACACGACGGAATGGGCCGCTTATATACTAATTGGCGATAATTAAGCGCAATGACGAGCGATCCGATCACCACCATCTCCGTTCATGCGAGCACGCGCAAGCTCCTGGAGTCGGTGAAGGCAGCCGGGGAGTCCTACGACGACCTGCTGCAGGATCTGCTGGAGTCTCAGTATCCCAAGGAGTTTCTCGATGGGCTCCGACGGCGGATCCAGAACAGCCCTCGCTATCGTGCTGAGAAGGTGTTCGAAGAGGCGGGGGTGTGACCCTCGACCACGCCGAGTTCACCGCAGAAGCACGCGAAGAGTTTCTAGGGCTTCCCCGACCCCTCCAACGGCAGTTGCGCGACCTGCTCCCCTACCTTCTCCAGAGCCCCTACACGTCCTACCCTTGGCTGAAGCTTCGGGAGCAGCCTGAGCTTCATGGAGTCTGGAGGTTTCGCTTGGGGCCGAAACGGGTCTTCTATACCGTGGACGGTCCGGTACTGTTGCTCGTAGCCATCAGCCCACGTCCGCCCGCCTACAGCTCGTCTGCCCGGGAGGAACTCCGTCGGCGTCTTCGCTCCCGGACTTGAGCGTGATGCCGGGCAATTGCCGGGAGGCGCTGACGTTGCGAGCGGCCGGAGTGGGTAGGTCAAGCCCGTAAGAGGTCACATGAGCTCAGGTAGGTGGGTCTCGTCGCGCCTTCGACCTGCCACGCCGAAACCGCACCGAGGGTATCCAAGATCCGGGCAACGATCGCGAGGTGCGACCCCCTGCGGAACTCCGAGTTCGGAGAGCGCTCCAACGAGACGGGGTGCGGGGTGTTCCGTCGGAGAGATCGTGGGCAAAGCCAAGCACCCAGTACTACCACGTCGCGACCGGACGGGTAGCCCGGACTGAACCCTGGCAGCTGACGCAAGAATCCCTGTCCGGCGTCCGTGGTGGCCTTCGGGAACCTCCCTGCCTGTGTTCCGGGAAGTCCTTGCCCTCGAAGGCGACAGGCACCCGGGTTTGCAAGGGTTTTTATCCTCCCGCACCCATTCACACTTATTCATGGCCCCTCTTCCGAGGCCGGCAGAGCGCACCCCGGAACCGACCATCCCTCTTTATTCCGTCCTTTTTCCCAACGGGTACCGGCGCATCCGGGTCCCGGGGACCCGGGGCGCGAGGTTCCTCTCCCCAGTCCGGCGGACGCCTTCGGAGGCGGGCTCGCAGCGGGCCTGAAGCTCATGGTGGAGCGAGAGACCCCGTGGGGAGAGGCGGCCCCGTCCCAGCCGTCGCTTCCCGATCAGTTGCCGTCGGGGCCGGCCAAGCCCGGGCCCCGGGGGCGCACGTCGGGCCCCGCCCGGGGAGGCCCGAAGCCGTCGTCGTTGGACGCGCTCCTGATCACCTCGCTCAGCGAGCGGCCGGGAGCCGGGCAGCGGGAACTCGCCGAGGACACGGGCGCCTCCCAGCCCACCGTCTCCCGCGCGCTCCTCCGGCTCGTCTCGGCGGGATGGCTCACGGCCAACGCCCCGATGTGGCCCTCCCACCGCAAGGGCCAGCGATACCTGCTCACCCCCGAGGGGGAGGCACGGGCGAAGGCGTTCCGGGAAGAGCTCCTCGGGATCCCCGTGGGGAAGGAAGGGCTCACGCTCCGGGACCTCTCCGAGCTCCATCCGGGGGCCCGCCTCGCCGAACTCCTCCGGGACCTGCGGGATCGACCCGTGGGCACCCTCCTCGCCGCCCCGCCCGTCCGGCCGGCCGCCGCCCCGGAGCGGCCCCAGGCGGGCTCCGACACGGACCCGCTCGTGGGGCGCTGGGCCGAGCGCCAGGAGCTCCTGCGCCTGGTCTCCGCGCTGCAGGCACCGCATCCGAAGTCCGGCGCCGTCTTCCTCCTCGGCTCGCCCGGAGCGGGCAAGAGCCGGCTCATGCGCTTCGTCCGGGAGGTGGCGGACCGACGCGGGGTACTCTCGCGGGAGGTCAGGGTCACCGCGACCCCGGCCTTCCCCTTCGCCCCTCTGAACGCGCTCTTCGACGCGGACCACCTCTTCACGCGGGGGGCGGAGGTGACCCCCTACCGCCGGGCGACGGTCTACCTGTCGCGTCTCGAGGAGGATGCACGACGCGGGGTGCGGCTCTTCGTGGTCGAGGACCTCCAGTCGGCCTCTCCTTCCGTGGTCACGCTCCTCGGCCTTCTCCTGCACCGGCTCGCGTGGCTCGACCCGCCGGTCGCGTTCGTGGTGGGGGTCCGGCGGGGCGACGCGCCGCTCACCTCGGAGCTGAGCGGGCTGCTGGAGGACGTGGCCTCGCGCCGCCTCTCCGACTGCTCCACCCTGGAGCTTCCGCCCCTCCGCGCTTCCGAGTCCTGGGAACTGGCCTCGCTCACCCTCGGGGAGAGAACGGCCACGCTCCGTGACCGGATCGCCGAGGTCGTGGCCCGGTCCGGGGGGAATCCCCTCTTCCTCCTGGAGGAGCTCCGGGAGCTCCAGAGCCTGGGCCCCGGGTCGGGGGTATCGGAGAAAGAGCCCCCCCAGCTCCGGGGCATGGGCCAACCGGTGCCCGCGACGCTGACGCGCATAGTCGAGACCCGGATCTCGCGGTTGCCTCCGCGTCTCCAGACCCTGCTCGAGATGGCGGCGCTCCTCGGGACGGAGTTCGACCTTATCCCGCTCGAGATGCTCGCCGCGAAGGCCCAATGGGGGAACGCCAAGGAGGTCCGGGAGGCCCTCCACGAGCTCATGGCCCACTGGGAGTTCGTCCGTCCCGCGGGCACGCACCGGGCCACCTTCGCGCACCCGCTCTTCCGCGAGGTGCTCCGCGACCGGAACCCGCACCACGTCGAGTGGAACCGGTTCCTCGCCGACTGGTGGGCCCGCCACCACCCGGCCGAGGTCGAACGGGTGCTGAGCTTCCACTATCGCGCCCGCGACGGCAGCCGGATCGTCCCCTGGGCCCAGAAGGCGGTGGAGCTGGCGCTCGAGCAGCAGGCCTGGGAGAATGCCGAGGTCTACCTCGGGTGGCTCCGCGAGGTGCTCGGGGGAGGACGGGCGGCGCTCTCCGTGCGGGCCCCGCTCGAGCTGCGGACCGCCCTGACCATGCGGTGGGCGGGGGCCGGCCGGGCCGCCGAGCGGGTCTTGAGGTCGATGATGCGGGAGGAGCTTCCCGCCGACATCTGCTGGGAGGCGCGGGTGCTCCTGCTCTCCCTGATGAGCGCGAATGACCCGGCCGCCGCCCGGGCCCGGCTCCGGAACGTGCTGGGGCTCCGGGGACGTGCGCTCCCTCCCGCCTGGCGGGGGGCCTTCCTCGTCCAGGCCGCGTGGCTTTCCCTCCGTGGGGGTCAGGTCTCCCACGCGCTCCAGCAGTCCGGGCTGGCCCTGGCCCTGCTCGACCGTCGCCCGGTCCGCGACTATTGGACCGAGCTCGGGAGGATCACCCAGGCGACGGCCCTCTACCATCTGGGCCGGGAGGAGGAGGCCCTGGCCGCCGCCTCGAAGTTCCGGACCCCGAAGGACCCGAAGGCCGGACGGTCGCTCCAGATCCAGTTGTTCAACCTGAGGGGGCGCGTCTGGCTCACCCTCGGCCGGCCCCGGCAGGCGCGACGGGAGTTCCGGCGGGGCTACGAACTGGCGCGGGAGTGGGGCACGGTCGACTCCCACGGTCTCCTGCTCGTGAACCTGGCGCTCTCCGAGCTCACGCTCGAGGACCTTCCGGAGGCCGAGCGGCTGACCTCCCGGTGCATCGAACTGGGTGAACGGTTCGGGCACCCGCTCTTGCGGGCCTGGGGGGTCTTCCGCAAGGCGCAGATCGAGTTCCGTCAGGGGAACCCGGAGGCGGAGCCGCTCTTCGCAACGGCGGAGCGCCTCTTCGCGGAGCTCGAGATGGAAGGGGCCGCCCGCGTTGCCCGGACCTACCTCATCTACCTGCGCGCCGACCGGAAGGACCCCCGGTCCGCCGTCGATGCGCTCCATCGCCTGGGGACCCGCTTCTCCGACGTGCAGGGCGAGGAGCGGCCTCCCATCGACCTGTTCGTGGCCGCGCTCTGGGAGAAGGTCCCCCGACCCCCGCTCGCCCAGGAGGCGATCGAGCGGGCGCTGCGGGACGCCCGTCGCCGACGCCACGCCCTCTTCGAGGCCCACGCGCTGGCCTGCCTCGCGGTCTGGCACTCACGGTGGGGGAGTCAGGGCATGGCCGCCCCGCTCACCCGCGCGGCCCGGAAGATCTACGCGCGCATCGGAGTGCCCGGCCTGCCCGGTGCGGAGCTCTTCATGCCCCCGGGGATCTCCAGCGTCCGAGGGGCCGATGCACCCGCCCCGCGACGCAAGTCCGCCTGACCGGGCTCTGTCTCGGGCGGACGTTGGGGACAACCCTTTCAAGGGACGAGGGAGTGGCCTCCGCCGGACGGGAACGTCCGGGCGCTCCATGCAACTCATACGGTTGACCATCCGCCATCCCTGCCCGTACTCCACCCCGCTGGCCGCTTCGCCCGAGTCGCACGTGACCCACCTCTGTCACCGGGCGCAGGAGACCCTCCTCGAGGTTCACGGGGAGGACCCCGCCGCGCTCGAGCGCATCCTGCAGGAGTACTCCCGGCAGGGAGGCGAGCCGATCGTCCGCGGGGAGGAGACCTCGGCCTCCCTGGTCCGCTTCCCCTCGTGCTCCTGCTGCCGGTCGGGCCGGGTGATCCCGATCCTGGAAGCCGAAGGGTTGCTCTACCTACCACCTTCCGCCTACGGGAAGGGCGGGGAGGAGGTCTACCAGTTCCTCTCGCCGACCTCCGGCACGGACCGCCACCTGCTCGACCGCCTGCCGGAGAACGTCACGGTCGTCGCGATGGCCGTCCGTCCCCTGGACGAGCTCGAGTTCGAGAACGGGTTCCTCGTCCCGATGGGGGCCCTCTTCCAGGAGGTCACGCCCCGACAGCGGCAGGCGCTCGTGACGGCGGTCCGCCACGGGTACTACCGCATCCCGCGCCCCATCACCACCGCGGAGCTCGCGGCCAAGATGGACATCTCGCGGGAGGCGTTCGAGACGCTCCTCCGCAAGGCGGAGAACAAGCTCGTCACCGCGATGCTTCCCTACCTCGTCCTGGGAGAGACCGGTGAACCCGCGCCTCCTAAGGACCAACCGGAGTGAGGGACCCCCCCGGGGCCCTCCATGCTTACCCTCTGTCCGGAACCCCACCCCGACGGGGGGAGGGAGACATTTGGTGTACTCGATACCCACATCGGAGGGAGGGCGGGGGTCCCGGGCACCGTGGTCCTCGAACATGGCGTCCGCCAGGAGAGAGGGGAGACGTCGCAGACACTGCCCTAGTCGCGATACATTACGTGGTAAGCCAAGAACCCAAGTGGAAGGACCATCCACACAAGGATCGCGGCCGTGGCAAGACCCAAAGACATCCAACTGGGTCCTCCTCCAAACAAGCCAAGGTCGACCAGATCGAGGAATCGAGTCGGGTTGAGTAGGTCCAGTTTCGCAGTCCAATCGATGTAGGAGGAGCCCAGGGACGTAGCGTTCCCCCCTTCGGTCGCATAAGCCACGATGAACGGCCAGACCCCTTCGAAAAGGATAGGGAGACCGAGAACCAATCCAACCAACGCCGTGATCGACTTGATCACGCGTGAGGCGAGAAAGACAAGTGCCGCAAACACTGCCGCTTCCGCCATCAGCCCGAGTGCGAGGGCCACGGCGTCCGGCAAGGTCAAGTATGCCCCCACCGACCAGTTGAGCAGGAAGTCGATGAGCACGACATTGACGGTAATCGCGACCCCAAGGGCGAGCACGACGGATGCGTACCTGGCGAAAGTCAGGCCGACCCGAGAAACCGGGCCGCACAACGTCGCGTCCAGCACCCCGGTGACCCGGTCCCTCGCGTAGACTGCGAATGCGGAGACAAGTGCGATGATCGATACCAGGAACCCCAGTATCAGATCCACATCCCCGAAGGCGCTCCGGGAAACGCTAGCACTAGTCGGGGCTGGGCCGAACGGTGCCGCAGAGGTGTTCAGGTCCTCGGCCAGCATGCGGCCCGCCGAGTCGAAGATTTCGACCTGGAGGATCTGGGTCGGCGTCCCGTAACCCGTGCCGAAGGTCGCGTTGGGTACGGCCAACGGATAGTCCTGAGAGTAGTGATCCAGTTCCCCGAGCCGATGCATAGCACTCTCGGGTAGAGGCGGCCGAGGCTGACCATCGTTGGGGAATGGCCCGGCCCAATACGCCACATCACTAGCGGGGACCGTACCATTGGGGCCAGCGAAGAAGACCTCCAATCTCGGAGTGTAGACAAAGTTGGTAGGTGCATGGACGACCTCGGTTATCCCGCCTGCCGTCGGCCGGGATGTCCCATTCGGTGGTGGGGTCACAGAGCCGCTGAAGATCTCGACCTCCCCCCCCTGGAGACCGGTCACCGATGGGCTGCTCGTCTCCACGGTGAGGTTGTATCGTTGTGGCGGAACCGTGACATTGAGTTGAGCGATGCCGTTGAGACGCGTTTCCGCAGCAACGTTGGCCA
>JAJYEA010000071.1 GCA_021790425.1 Thermoplasmata archaeon
CCAGACATACGTCACCCCGGTGGGGCATCCTCCTCCGCTACAGGTGGGAACGGCCGTGAAGGTGGCCTTCTGGCCCGCGGTAAGGTTCGCCCCCGGGGGACTTGCGGCAACCGAGACGAGGCTCACGACGGGGGTGCTGACGTTACCGATCACCGAGATCGTTCCGGAGAACTCGTTCGCGACCGCAATGTTCCCGTTCACCGGGTTGTACCCGACCCCATCCGGGCTCACACCTACCGTGACGTAGGCAATGTCCGAGATGCCCTGGATCACGGAGACGGTGTTGGAGCCCGAGTTCCCGACATAGAGGGCGCCCGTGCCGGTGTCGAGCGCAATGGACGAGGGGGTCTTCCCCGTCGGCACATTCGCGACCACGCTGGTACCGCTGATCTCCGTCACGTTGTCGGATGAGGTCACGTCAACGTACCCGTTCAACGGGTCGTAGAGCATGGCCGTGCCGTTCTGGGGAAGTCCGACGGTCCCCACATCGAGCAGACCGGAGATCACCGAGACGTTCTTCGAGCCGGTGTTGGCCACGTAGACGCGGTCGGAGCTCGTGTTCAGGGCCATCGGTCCCGGTAGGTTCCCGGTGGCGATCCGACCGAGGGAAGCGGTCCCCTGGATCACGTCCACGTAGGACCGGTTCGTGATCGAGGCATAGACATACCCGGTGGCCGGGTCGAAGAGGAAGGAGGAGACGTTTCCCGGCAGGGAGATGGTCGCTACGACCGACGTGCCCTGAAGGACGCTGACGGTGCTGGATTGGGTGTTGGCCACGTAGACGTCTTTGTCCGTGGAGTCGTAGACGGCCACCGAGGGTCCGGACCCGACCGAGACGCTGCCGACCACGGAAAGCCCGTGGATCAGGCTCACATTGTTGGAGCCGTAGTTCGACAGGTAGAGGTCCCCGTTCGCGGTGTCAACGGCCCCGCCGAGGGGGAGCTCCCCCGTCGGGATCGCCGCCGCCACAAGATCGGTCGTTCCGTTCACAATGTACAGCTTGTTACTGGCGAGGTCGATGATGTAGAGGTACCCGGTGGTGTTCTCGTACCCGACACCGATGATCTCGTAACCCACCGACATCGCGCGGTCCCAGACAGAACCATTGATCACGAAGATCTGGTCCACCATCGGGTCAATGGCGTAGGTCATGCCACTGGCGCCATCGTACAGGAGGGGGCTCCCGAACCCGGCGGAGAACGAGATGATGTACGGAAGGAGGACCGATCCGGAGATGCTCATCCCGTTGACCATCAGGAGGTGGAACTGACCGACTCCCGCCACGTACATCGTTGCCGAAGCGGTGTCGAACGAAAGACCCGAAGAGTTGAACCCCGGCGTCGCGATCGTCCCCACCTTGGTGAGCGTGCTGAGCACCGTGATGTTGTTGCTCCCGGGGTTCGCCACGTACATCTCATGGTTGGCCGAGTCGTAGGCCATTCCCGAGGAACCCCGCCCCACCGGCACCGTCCCGAGCTCGGTCGTGCCGCTGACGACCTCCACGATCGCCTGGGCCGCGGGCGAGAAGAGGGTGGGGGTCAACGAGACGAATACGTCCCCGGTCAGACTGTCCACCGCCAAGTCGTTGGGGTAGCCCGCGGTCAGGGAAACGCTCCCCACCACGGACGTCCCCTGCACCAGGGTCAACCCGGCCGGAAAGAGGGTTCCGACGTAGACGTCGCTGTTCACGCTGTCGTAGGCCGCTGCAAACGGGTAGCCAATTCCGGTCAAGGTGGCGATCACGGAGAGCCCGCGGATGATCGACAGGCTGCTGCCATTGAGGCTCGATACGTAAACCAGGCCGTCCGCGGGGTCGTAGACGACCGAGATGGGCTCCGACCCCACCGGGATGAACGCCAGCAACTTCCCCGACGTGGCATTCAGGACGGAGACCGTGTTCGTTACCATGTTGGCGGTATACAGGTACTCGTCGGAAGTGTTCACGGCCGCACCCAACGGGAGGTTCCCGTCGAGCGGGAGCACATTTCCGGGGAGGACGGTGTTGTTGTGGGGAATGATGGTCGCATTCACGGACGTGGGAGTGCTGCTCAACGGAAGCCCCGGGTGTCCGCCCAGCCCAGGGAGGGTGTTCCAGGAAGGCAGGGACGCCAACGGGTTGGCGAATCGGAAGCTACTGGAGAAACTCGGAACGTGCGAGCTTCCGGAGAGCGGGAACGTCCGGGACACCGACGGTGCCACTGTGGACGTGGCCGCGAGGGCATGGTGGGACGTGACGAATGACTCCGCCGGAGCAACCCAGAGCCCGCCGCCCACGAGCATCGCCACGGTCAAAAAGAGGGCCAAGCCCCGGGCAACTGCACTCGCCAAATACATAACCTATCATATCCCGAACATTCTATTTAAACCCGCCGGTCAATGTTTCACCGCCGAGGTGCTGAGCCCGCCTAAAGGTCCCGTGAGCTCACCACACCGCTCTCCTTGAGGAACCACTGGTGCAGGCGACGGTCCTCCCCGATCTCGGGATGGAACGTGAGCCCCCAGATCGACCCCTGCCGCACGATCACGGGAGAGCCGGAGATCTCCCCCAGCACTTCGACCCCCGGTCCTACCGAGAGGATCTTGGGAGCGCGGATGAAGACCGCGGTGAAGTCGCCCCCCGACATCCCCCGGATGGCAAGGGGGGCCTCGAAGGAATCGGCCTGCCGACCGTAGTCGTTCCGTCGCACGCGCGCGTGCAAGAGCCCCAAGGGGACCGGGTCGCGGCCGTGCGGCGAGGGCTCGAGGGATTCCGCGACCAGGATGAGGCCGGCACACGTGGCCAGGACCCCCATCCCGTCCCGGATGCGTTCGCGCAGGGGCTCCCGGAGCCCGGTCTCGTCGAGCAACCGCGAGAGCGTGGTGCTCTCGCCGCCCGGGAGCGCCAGCGCCTGCACCCCGTCCAGGTCCCGCGGGTACCGGACATCCACGACCGTACCTCGGCCCGTCACGGCCTCCAGGATCGCCCGGTGCTCCGGTACGTCCCCCTGGAGGGCCAGAACCCCGACCCGGGAGGTCACTTCGCCCTTCCCGCGCGGAGCTCCTTCAGGACCTCCGCGGCCCGGTCGGCCCGGACCATCTTCTCCTCGACGAGCCGTTGCGCCACGAGCTCGGCCTCTTCCGGGGTCGCACCGGCGGTGATGGCCACGTTGCGCGCGTGCAGGGCCATGTGACCCTTCTGGATACCCTCGGTGGCGAGGGCCCGCATCGCGGCGAAGTTCTGCGCGAGACCGACGGCCGCCATGACGCCCGCGAGCTCCGAGGCCCCGGAGATCCCCAGGATCTTCACCGCAAGCTTGGCGATGGGGTGTACCGCCGTGGCCCCTCCCACGGTCCCCACGGCCATCGGTACCTCGATCGACCCTACCAGGTCTCCCGAGGCGTTCTTCTCGTAGACGGTCAAGGGGGCGATGACGCCTCCGCTGGCCGCCTTCCAGGCGGCGTAGGAATGCGCGCCCGACTCGAGCGCACGGAAATCGTTCCCGGTCGCGATCGCCACCGCGGAGATGCCGTTCATGATGCCCTTGTTGTGGGTGGCGCACCGGAACGGGTCCCCCGCCGCGAAGGCCCAGGCGTCGAGCATCCCCTCCACGACCTCCTCCCCCTTCCACTCGTCGAAGGCGAGCGCGCCCTTGGGGAAGGTACCCCAGGCCCGCGCCACGCGGTGGATGGCGAGGTTGGAGAGGATGCGCAGGTGGCTCCGTCCTCCCGAGATGCGGGCGAGGTGCGGGGCCAGGGCCTCCACCATCGTGTTCGTGGCATTGGCGCCCATCGCATCGCGCACGTCAACGAGGAGGTGGACGATGACCATCGGTCCCCGGGGGGTCGATATGACCCGGGCCTCGAGCTTGCGCGCCCCACCCCCGACCTTGTTGAGCATCGGGTCCTTCGCGTTCGCAAGCGCGAGCAACGGGGTCTCTTCCCCGAGGATCCGCTGCACGGCGCCATACGGGTCGGGGACGTGCAGGAGCTGCACCTGGCCGATCATCGTGGGCGAGGACACGGTCGCGTGGAACCCTCCGCCCGCCCGCGCGAGCTTCGCCGCGTGGCTGGCGGCCGCCACGACGCTCGGCTCCTCGAGCGCCATCGGGACGAGGTAGTCCTTCCCGTTGACCCGGAAGTTGGTGGCGACCCCGAGCGGGAGCGGGTAGTAGCCGATGACGTTCTCGATCATCTTCCCCACGACCTCCATCTCCTTGCCCCCCTGGGCGAGGAGCGGGGCCAGGTCCGCCGCGGAGAGGGAGGAGAACTCCTCCACTGCCTTCCGGCGCTCGTCGACCGACTTGCGGTACATCCCTGAGATCTCGGAGCTCTTCTCGGCCATCCCTAATCGCGTGGTGCAGGCGACTCGCGAGTATAAAGGGTGAGGGGCGGCCCTCCGGCCGCGGAGGCTATTCGTCGGTCGCGGAAGTGTCGTCCTTGGGCTCGTCCGGTCCAGCAGGCTCCGTCCCGGCGGGCGCGGCCGCCAGGAGCACCTTGGCCGGGCGGAGCAGTCCGCCGGGACCCCGGTACCCCTGCTGCACGATGAGGGCGATCCGGCCCTCGGCGACCCCGGAGGGGGCTGGGACGCTTCCCACGGCCTCGTGGGTCTCCAGGGAGAAGACCCCCCCGACCTGGGCCAAGGGTTCGACCCCCTCGTCCCGGAGGAGCGCGTCGAGGTTCTTGATCAGCAGGGAAAGGCCCTCGCGGATGGGGGTGGCCTCGCGCGGAAGGGTCGCGGTGACCCGCTCGATCCCCTCGTGGAGATCGATGATCCGGAGGAGAAGACGGCCCTGGGCATTCCGCACCGCCTGCTCGCGCTCCCGCTCCACCCGCTTCCGGAAGTTGTCGAAATCGGCGAGCAGGTAGCGGTAGTTCCGTTCCCAGTCGGGGGCCTCGGGTGGCGCGGGGGCCCCGGGCGCAGGGGGAGGAGAGGGAGGTGCCGCCTCGGCCTCCGGGGCGGGAGGAGCGGGCTCCTCCGTGTCCGGGGCCGGTTCGGTGGGATCCGGGGAAGACTTGGCCTTGGTCTTAGGGGGGGTCATAATGATGCTAGTGGACGAGAAGCGTCCCCACGACCGCAATGATCAGATAAACGGCGCCGGCCCCGCCCAGGCCGACCACCAGCATCTGGAGCGCCCCCTTCCAGGGCTTGTTCTCCCCGAACCGCTCCTTGTAGGCGCCCATCAGGCCGAGCCCGATGATCGAGAGCAGGAGCGAGAAGGCGAAGGCCGTGTCATCCGCGGTCAGCCCGCCGTACCCCGGCAGTCCCGGCATGAACTGTATCGAAAGGAAGGGGAGGATGGGAATGAGCGAACCCACCAGGAACATGAGCCCGATCACCGCCTCGGTACGGACCCGCGGGGAGTGCAGGTCCTCCTCGCCGAAGCCCAGCTCCTCGCGCATCATGGTCGAGACCCAGAGCTCGCGGTTCGAGGTGACCCGCCGCACGATCATCTCGACCTCGTCCGGGGTGAACCCTTGCTCGGAGTAGATCTCCCGGACCTCCTGACGCTCGGTCTCCGGGACCTCGTCCACCTCGCGGAGCTCCCGGACGCGTTCCCGGAGCATGTACCGGTACCGGGTGTGGGCGGCCACGTACGCCCCGAGGAACATGCTGAGGGCCCCCGCGAAGGTGGCCGCGAGCGCGGCCACGACCACGAGGTACGTCGAGGAATTGGGGGCGGCGACGATCCCGGCCACGACCGCCATGTCCGTGATGAGCCCGTCGGTGAAACCGAACACCGCGTTGTTGAGCACGGTTCCGAGCCCCGCGGGAGAGTGCGATTCCCCGGGTGCAATGTTGCGTAACGCCACTGGGCTACCCCGCCGGTTCCCCAGTCCGAAGCCTCCTTAATCGTTGCTAGGGAGGAGGCGTATCACCGTCGGTCGTCACCCCGCCACAGCATCCTTTTATTCGGTGGCGAATGTGACCGGTTATGAGCACACCTCCCAGCGCTGTGAGCAGCCCCAAAAACAAGCACAAGCTCCTTCGTCGGGGCAAGGTGAAGGAGGTCTACGAGATATCGGATGACGTCCTGGAATTCCATTTCTCGGACGACATCAGCGTCTTCGACAAGAAGATCCCGAACCTCATCCCCCACAAGGGCGAGACCTTGGCGCGCACGAGCGCCCACTGGTTCCGGGCCTGCACCAAGCTGGGCGTCAACCACCATTTCATCGACCTTCCGGAACCCACCCGCATGCGGGTGCGCCGGGTCGAGGTGGTGCCCAACCTGACCAACCACCCCAAGAAGAGCGTGCTCATCCCCCTCGAGGTCGTCGTGCGGTACTACATCGCCGGGACCCTCTGGGACCGTATCCGCTCCGGCAAGACCCCCCCCTCGGCCGTGGGGCTCCCTGCCGGCACCGTCCCCAAGTACGGAGACAAGCTTCCCGGGCCGCACTTCGAGTACACGACCAAGCTCGAGCACGTCGACCGGCTCCTCACCCGCGAGGAAGCTTTGCAGGTCGGAGGGATCACGAACCAGATCGTGAGCGAGATCGAGGAGATCGTCCTGAAGGTCGACCAGGCCATCGCGCGCGAGGTCGAGCCGCGGGGTCTCATCCACGTCGACGGGAAGAAGGAATTCGCCTTCGACGAGCACGGGAAGGTCATGCTCGTCGACACCTTCGGCACCGCGGACGAGGACCGGTTCTGGGAGTCGAACCTCGCCGCCGCCGGGAAGTACGAGGAGTTCTCCAAGGAGTTCGTCCGGCAGCACTACCGGAAGACCGGCTACTACCAGAAGCTGACCGAGGCCCGCGAGAAGCATCTCGAGGAACCCCCCATGCCACCCCTTCCCCCCACCATGGTCAACGAGGTCAGCCGCCTCTACACCACGCTCTACGAGCGGCTCACCGGTGAGCCCTTCGCGTCCCATCATTCGGGTGGATCCGCATGAAGGAGAAGTCCGCGAAGTCGCCCGAGCCGGAGGAACCGGAGCAGAACTTCGAGGACATCCCCGGGGTCGGTCCCAGCATCGCCCAGAAGCTTCGGGACGCCGGGATCCGGGACTTCATGGAACTGGCGGTCGCCTCTCCCGACGACCTGGCCACCTTGGCCGACATCGGCACCGCGGCGGCCCAGAAGATCATCAACGAGGCCCGCAAGCAGGTCAACGTGGGAGGGTTCGAGACCGGGGTCGAGATCCTGGAGCGTCGCAAGAAGCTCGGCCGGATCACCTCCATGTCGAAGGCCATCGACGAGCTCCTCGGCGGCGGGATCGAGACCCAGGCCATCACGGAGTTCTACGGCATCTTCGGGAGCGGGAAGACCCAGCTCGCGCTGCAGGCGGCCATCTCGGTCCAGTTGCCCCCGGAGAAGGGCGGCCTGGACGGAGACTGCGTCTACATCGACACGGAGAACACCTTCCGGGCCGAGCGCGCGGCCGAGATCGCCCAGGGGGCCGGGCTGGACCCCGCCAAGGCGCTCGCGCGCATCCACGTGGCCCGCGCCTTCAACTCGAGCCATCAGGAACTGCTGGTTCCCAAGGCCTTCGAGCTCGCGCATGACCTGCCCGTGCGGCTCCTGGTCGTCGATTCCCTGACGGCCCATTTCCGGGCGGAGTTCATCGGACGCGGGGCCCTGGCCGACCGGCAGCAGCGGCTGAACCGCCACATGCACGAGCTCCTGCGCTTCGGGGACGTGTTCAACGCCGCGGTCATCTGCACGAACCAGGTTACGGCCCGCCCGGACGTCCTCTTCGGTGACCCCACGGGCCCCATCGGCGGCAACATCGTGGGCCACACCGCCACGTTCCGCGTCTACCTCCGCAAGTCCAAGCCCCCGCACCGGATCGCGAGGCTGGTCGATTCCCCCAACCTACCCGAGGGGGAGGCCGTCTTCTCGGTGACCTCGGAAGGTATCCGGGACTAGGACGGTTGGGAGGCCGTCTCGGCGGCCTCTCCCTCCTGGGCTTCCCCGTTCCGCCGGCGGCGTCTCCGGTTGACCCGGGCGAGGTAGACCGTGGTGACCACGACAACGATCAGGAGCCCGGCCTCGGCCAGC